>CANFXV010000023.1 GCA_947451115.1 Bacteroidota bacterium | reverse complement strand
TGTATGCTGGTGATAAACATCCTCATACTGCACAACAACCAAAAGAATTTAAATTTTAATTAATTCCAAATATAAATAAATGGAAAAGCGAACAAATGCAGTAGGTCGTCGTAAGGAAGCAGTAACACGCGTCTTTGTTAGTAAGGGTAGTGGAAAAATTACCGTGAATGATAAAGATTACAAACACTATTTTCCTTTAGTGTATTTACAAAATCAAGTAGAAGCTCCATTAAAGACTACCGATTTAATTGGTAAATACGATATCGTTATCAACGCTCAAGGCGGTGGTTTAAAAGGACAAGCAGAAGCAGCCAAATTAGGTATTGCTCGTGTATTAATTGAATTGAATCCTGAATTGCGTCCTGCTTTAAAAGCAGCTGGACAATTAACGCGTGACCCTCGTAGTGTTGAGCGTAAGAAATTCGGTCATAAGAAAGCACGTAGAAGCTTCCAGTTCAGTAAACGTTAATCCAACAATTTTAACATTAATTCATTACAACAAATTATACACATGGAAAATAACACTTCATTACAACAGCAATTACTGGAGGCCGGCGTTCACTTTGGTCACCTTAAAAAGAAGTGGAACCCTAAGATGTTGCCTTATATTTTCGCAGAGAAAAAAGGTATTCACATCATTGACTTAAATAAAACAGTCGATCACTTACAAGAAACAGCTGCTGCTTTAAAGCAAATTGCAAAAAGCGGTAAGAAAATTATGTTTGTTGCTACTAAGAAACAAGCAAAAGAAATTGTAAGCGAGTGTGCTAAAAAAGTAAACATGCCTTACGCTACAGAGCGTTGGTTGGGTGGTATGTTGACTAACTTCAACACAGTTCGTAAGAGTGTGAAGAAAATGCAAAGCATTGAGAAAATGTTAAACGACGGAAGCGCAGACAGCTTAACTAAAAAAGAGCGTTTGACTTTAGGTCGTGACAAAGATAAAATGGAAAAAGTATTAGGTGGTATTGCTCAATTGGGCCGTTTACCAGCTGCTTTGTTCTTAGTTGACATCGGACATGAGCATATTGCATTAGCAGAAGCTAAGCGTTTAGGTATTCAAACATTTGGTATGGTAGATACCAACTGTGATCCTAATAAAGTAGATTTTTCTATTCCTGCAAATGATGATGCAACCAAATCTATTGCTATTATTACCAACTATATTACTGCAGCTATTGCAGAAGGTTTAGCGGAGCGTCAAGCATCAAAAGATGACGAAAGCGAATCTGAAGAAGGCAACAATGAAAACGAAGCAAAAGCAAAACGCATGGAAGCAGAAGCTAATGCAGAAGGTGGAAGAGGCAAGCGTGGTGCTGGTGCAGCTCCAACTGCTCCTGGTGCACCTAAGCGTCGTATTCAAAGTACACGTCGCCCAGCAGGTAAATAATTTATTATCCAATTGGGTTATTGGTGTTCTCTGAATGCCAATGACCCAATTGTTTTTAATTTAACTACTTGATCTTTAAAAACAATTTCAAATTTATTTTTAAATTATAATATTATGAGTACAATAACAGCTGCTGACATTAATAAATTACGTCAAGCAACAGGTGCTGGTATGATGGATTGCAGAAAAGCATTAACCGAAACAAACAATGATTTTGAAGCAGCGATAGATTGGTTGCGCAAGCAAGGACAAAAAGTGGCCGCTAAGCGCAGTGATCGTGAAGCAAAAGAAGGGGTGATTATTGCACAAACTTCTGCTGATAACAAAACAGGTTTTGTAGTTTGTATTTCTTGTGAAACAGATTTTGTTTCTAAGAATGCAGAATTCGTTGCCTTTGCACAAAGCATTGCAGATGCTGCAGTAGCCAATAATGTAAAATCTGCTGCTGAATTAAATGAAGTAAGCGTGAATGGCACCAAAGTGTCCGACATGATTAATGATAAATTAGCCTCTATTGGTGAAAAAATTGGGGTAGCTAAATTTGAAAGAGTAGACGCACCTTATGTTGCTTCTTATATTCATGGTGCCTACAGAATGGGTGTATTGGTAGGATTGAGTGCAGCTTCTGCAGAAACTGGTAAAGACTTAGCAATGCAAATTGCTGCAATGAATCCAGTAGCGGTAGATCCTGAATCAGTACCTGCTGAAACAGTGGCTCGTGAGCGTGCCATCATTATTGATACCATGAAAGAAGATCCTAAAATGGCCGGAAAACCAGAAGAAATGATTGCTAAGATTGCAGAGGGTAAAATCAATGCTTTCTTTAAAGAGCAAACCTTACTAGCACAAGCCTTTGTAAAAGATGGTGGTAAAACAGTAGGTGAGTATGTGAAATCGGTTGACGCGAACTTAATAGTAACTGAATTTAAGCGTGTTGCTTTGGGATAAGAATAAAAAATTCTAAAGAATTTAATTTTTTATTCTTTCCCACTCTTATGATTTTTTCAAAGCACCCCATAAACGGGCGCTTTGAGGAGCAAAAACCTTAAGATCTAATGAAATATACAGGGTCCCCCCGATTACTCGGGGGGACCCTTTTTTGTTGCCCCAAAATTCTTATCTTGCAAGTACAAAATTAGAAGAGCTATGTTGCCAAAATACAAGCGTGTATTATTGAAATTATCAGGAGAGGCATTATTAGGAAATCAAAAAAATGGTGATCCATTTGATCCTAAAATCATTGAACAATATGCCACTGAAATTAAGCAAGTAGTAGAACTAGGGGTGCAAGTAGCCATTGTTATTGGCGGAGGAAATATTTATAGAGGAATGAATGAGGCCGATAGTGGTATCGAACGTGCACATGGAGATTATATGGGAATGCTAGCCACGGTAATCAATGCGATGGCTATACAAGCTATGTTGGAAAAAATTGGAGTCTATACAAGATTACAATCTGCCATTGTGATGGAGCAAGTAGCAGAACCATATATCCGTCGTAAAGCATTGCGTCATTTAGAAAAAGGAAGAGTGGTTATTTTTGGAGCAGGCACAGGTAATCCTTATTTTACTACCGATACAGCAGGCTCTTTGAGAGCCATAGAAATGAAGGCAGATGTGATTTTAAAAGGAACCCGTGTAGATGGTGTGTACGATAGTGATCCAGAAAAAAATCCATCAGCAGTAAAATTTGAAACCATTAGTTTCCAAGAATGTATTTCAAAAAATTTAAAAGTAATGGATACGACTGCGTTCACCTTATGTATGGAAAACAAATTACCCATTATTGTATTTGATATGAACCAGCCAGGCAATCTATTAAAAGTAGTGCAAGGGGCTGCCATTGGTACCTTGGTGGGCTAATAGGAGCTTACACTAAAATGATTTCACCACTGATGTAATTTATTCGAGTTTTGGTATAGGCTCACTTAATTTTATAGTATGCAAAAATCCATTTATATATTTTTTATCCTTTGTTTTTCATTGCTAATTAACGCGAATGCACAAAAGGCTATTAGCTTAAATGAGGCCATTAAGGCAGCACTTCAAAATAGTTACGATATTCAATTGGTGGAGAATAATTTATCCATTGCAAAAAACAACAATGATTATGGAGTAGCAGGCGGCTTACCAACACTCTCTGCTACAGCAAATAATAATAAATCATTATCCACTATTGAACAAAAATTTGCAGATCCTAGTCGTAACACTACTAAAACTGGTGTAGACGGAAATACTTTGTCAGCTGGGCTTACAGCTTCTGTCATCATTTTTAATGGCTATAGAATTATGGCGTATAAAGATCGATTAGCAATGATCGAAAAGCAAAATGGATATTTGTTGCAAGCACAAATGCAAAATACAACAGCACAAGTGATGCAGCAATATTACAATGTAGTACGTCAGCAAGCTTATTTAAAAACCATAGAAAAATCAATTGAAACCAGTCGAGAAAGATTAGACATAGTAAAAACAAGACAACAAATAGGGGTAGCGAATCAAACCGATATGTTACAATCTAATATAGATTTAAATGCTTTATTACAAGCCAAGCAAAATCAATTATTAATTATTGCACAAGCCAAAACAGATTTAGCTAGAACCATTAATAATAAAGATGACATAAGTTCCTCTATCGTCATTAACGATACGATTGCGATCGACAATCAATTAAATTTTGATAAAGGAGCCAATAGTATTTCCTCAGGCTTAAACAACAACCCGCAATTAGCTGCCTTAAGTACACAGATAAAAATAAATCAACAGTTAGAAAAAGAAACTAAGGCCTTAATGTATCCTACACTAAGAGCAAGTACAGGTTATAACTTGAGTAGCAGTAGTTCGGCAGCCGGTTTTAGTTTATTGAATGAAAACTATGGGCCGTTTTTAGGGGTTAACTTATCAATTCCTTTATATGTTGGAGGTGCTGCTAAAAAAACTTTAACCAATGCAAGAATCAATTCAAAAAATGCAGAAGTACAAACACAAAGTTTAAGTAAAGATATTTATACGAATGCTTACAAAACTTTTGATTCTTATAAAAATAGTCTAGAACAATTACCGATTGAAACAGATAATTATAGCATGGCACAATCTTTACTTAGCTTAGTCATGCAAAAATATCAATTGGGTCAAGCTACAATGGTAGATGTAAAACAAGCGCAACAAAGTTTTGAGAATGCTGGCTTTAGATTGGTAAGTTTAAAGTACACCGCAAAAGTGGCAGAGATTGAATTAAAACGTATTTCGAATCAATTGAAATTTTAAAGGCTAGATGCAGTCAAAGCTTCCCCATATTGGCACTAGTATTTTTACAGTCATGAGCCAATTGGCGGTAAAGCATAATGCCATCAATTTAGGCCAAGGCTTTCCTGATTTTCCTATGAGTGAGGCACTTATTGATTGTGTCACAGAAGCCATGAAAGCAGGTGGGAATCAATATGCACATACCTATGGGGCGCCTATATTAAGAGAAAGATTGGCAGAAAAAATTAATTTCTTATACCAAACCACCATCCAACCTGAAACCGAAATAACGGTTACACCCGGAGGCACGTATGCCATATTCTCTGCTTTTTCAACCATCATTCAACCAGGTGATGAAGTCATTATATTCGAACCTGCTTATGATAGTTATATTCCCAATATTACCTTCAATGGAGGTATTGTGGTGCCTATTGCTTTAGAGTTTCCTAATTATAGTATTCCATGGGATAAAGTAAAAGCTGCCATCACTAAAAAAACAAAAGCCATATTGGTGAATACGCCACATAATCCAACAGGCGTAGTAATGACCAAGGAAGATATGCTTCAATTGCAAGAAATAGTATTGAGCAATCACTTATACTTGATCAGTGATGAGGTATACGAGCATTTGATCTATGATGATAAAAAACATGAATCAGTATTAAAGTATCCCGAATTATTCGCACGTAGTTTTGTTTGTTTCTCCTTTGGTAAAACTTATCACTGCACAGGCTGGAAGCTAGGCTATTGTGTGGCTCCTGAAAATTTAATAAAAGAGTACCGTAAAGTACATCAGTTCAATGCTTTTAGTTGCGATACCCCTAAACAATTGGGAATTGCAAAACATATGCTAGCTAAAGAAGCTTATTTAAGTTTAGGTAATTTCTATCAAGCAAAAAGGGACTACTTAAGAAAATTATTAGCCAATACGCCTTTAAAGTATATTGCTTCTTCTGGTTCTTATTTTGAATCTTATAGTTATGCTGGATTATCCAATGAATCTGATCAAGTATTTGCCCAAAAATTGGTCAAGGACTTCGGCGTGGCAGTAATACCTATGTCTGCTTTTTATCACGATGGCACCGATCATAAAGTGATAAGACTTTGTTTTGCTAAAAAAGAGGCTACCCTTGATGCGGCTGCTGCCTGTTTACAAAAATTATAATTAAACATAAAACCATTTTATTTTATGTTAGACATTCGCAGTCAATTTTTAAATCATTTTAACTACGCGCCATTATTGGCAGTGCAATCGCCAGGCCGTATTAATTTAATAGGAGAACATACCGATTACAACCATGGTTTTGTATTGCCTGCTGCCATTGATAAATACATCCAAGTGGCAATAGGCAAAAGAACTGATGGCGCAATACATATGGTGGCATTGGATTTGGGACAAACTATAATTTTACCAATTCACCATCTAGCGCCACATGCTACATCATGGGTGAACTACCTTATTGGGGTAGTTCATCAAGTGCTAGAAAAAATAAATACTAAAGACGACCTCATTAAAGGTTTTAATATTTGTATACAAGGCAATATTCCTAGTGGTGCAGGCTTGTCCAGTTCTGCAGCCGTGGAGTGCGCTGTGCTATTTGCACTGAATGAATTGTATGAATTGCAATTAACTAAAATGGAGATGGCCTTGATGGCACAGAAAGCAGAACACCAGTTTGCTGGTGTCAAATGCGGACTGATGGATATGTTTGCCAGTTTGCATGGACAAAAAAACAAAGTAATATTATTGGACTGTGCTAGCTTGGCTTATACCTATTATCCTTTAGTGTTAAAAGATTATAGCATTGTCTTATTTGATACTCAAATTAAACATGCATTAGCTTCTTCTGAATACAATACCCGCAGGTTAGAGTGCGAGCAGGGATTAAAAATGATTCAAGAAAAATATCCCTCTCTAAAAACATTCAGGAATATTAATATAGAAAAAGTAGAAGAATGTTTGGCATTCAATAATAATTCAACCAATGCTAAAATATATCAAAGATGTAAATATGTGGTGGAAGAAATAGAGCGTGTCCAATTAGCTGTAAAAGATTTAGTAGCTGGTGATATGCTAGCCTTTGGGAAAAAAATGTTTGCCACCCATGAAGGCTTATCAAAGTTGTATGAAGTAAGTTGTCCCGAATTAGATTTTTTAGTAGAAGCGGTTAAGCAAAATGAAAATGTGATTGGTGCTAGAATGATGGGGGGTGGCTTTGGTGGCTGCACCATTAATATCATAAAAAATTCGGCAGTAGATGCCATCAGCCAAGAAATAGCTGCAAACTATTTAAGTGCTTATCAACAACCCCTGGCTATTTATAGTACAAGCATCGAAGCAGGCACCCATCTAATAGCCTAAAAAAACCAGCCCTTTTTGAAAGCTGGTTTTTTATTGATTTAAATTTTATTATTTTGTAGAGAAACTATACACGGTAGTTTGGTGATAGGTCTCGCCCGGTTTTAATAAAGTACTTGGAAAACCAGGCTGGTTAGGACTATCAGGAAAATGTTGGGTTTCTAAAGTCAAGGCATAATGCTTATTATATACAATACCTTTTTTAGTACCCGTTAAAGTGCCGGTTAAAAAGTTACCAGTATAAAATTGAATGCCAGGTTCGGTAGTGGCTACTGTTAAATAACGCCCACTGATTGGTTCATAGACAGAAGCGATTTCTGCTAAGCCATCTGCTTTGTTCAATACCCAGTTATGGTCATAGCCACCTGCCACTTTATCAAGATCTTGACCCACTTTTTTAGGGGTCGTAAAATCCATTGGCGTTCCTTTAACATCTAATAGTTCACCTGTTGGAATTAAATTACTATCTACAGGTGTATATTTATTGGCATTCAATTGTACGATATGCTCATAAATATTTGGGGACTTACCAGCAGTTAAATTAAAATAAGCATGATTGGTTAAATTAAGTACGGTGGTTTTATCCGTCGTAGCGGTATATTCAATTTTAATCGAATTGTTTTCGGTTAAGGTATACACTACTTGCACTTTTAAATTTCCTGGATAACCTTCCTCTCCATCTACGCTTACATAACTCAATTGAATGCTAGAATCTCCAGGTAAAACAACCGCTTCCCATAAAACCTTGTCAAAGCCTTTTAAACCTCCATGCAAGGATTGCCCATTGTTGTTGATGGCCGCTGTATAAGCTACACCATCTACTTTATAAGCCCCTTTAGCAAGGCGGTTGGCGTATCTTCCAATGATGGCACCAAAATAAGGATTGCCTTTTTGAACATAACCATCTATAGACTCATAGCCTGTAATTACATCACCCAAGGCACCTGTTTTATCTTTGGTAATTATTTTAGTAAGTATGGCGCCATAATTAATGATGCCTACTTGCATGCCAGCGGCATTGGTTAAAGTATATTCTGTTACAGGCTTTCCTTCCAAGGTCCCAAAATTTTTAGTGGTCACGCTAGCAGTATCCATAGCATTTTTATTTGTGTTGTTAAAGGAACAAGCCATATTGAAAATGGATAAAAAGCAAAATAACACTAAGCTAGCTACTAAATATTTTTTCATCATCACTTGTTTTTTATTTTATAAATTAATACCAAGAACCATTAATTGTTTTATCTCCGCCTGCATTATTGTTGGCCATTCTTCTTTTTTCATTTCTTCTATGTATAAATGTAGTAATAAACATCAAAGGAATAAAAATAAATGTTAGTGGAGGAATACCTAAAATACTAATCCACTTACCACCAAAATGACGGCGCATGGGTCTGCGTAAGCGTTCTGCAATGATATACATGGCAGGCACGATAAACAAAGTCATAAAGAAGGCAAAAGCCAAACCATAAATAATGGTCCAACTTAATGGTTTCCAAAAGGCTACGTTGTCTCCA
This sequence comes from Bacteroidota bacterium, assembly GCA_947451115.1. GTDB lineage: Bacteria > Bacteroidota > Bacteroidia > Chitinophagales > Chitinophagaceae > Sediminibacterium. Next base: position 30,251 of record CANFXV010000023.1, on the reverse strand, counting down.
CCAAAGAAAATATGTGGGTTTAACTCACTAAATAAAGTCACAAAATTGATGTTAAAACCAATGGCAATAGGTAAAAATCCTAAGATCGCAGCAAGGGCGGTTAACAATACAGGAATAATTCTTGTCTTTCCTGCCTGAATAACGGCCTCTCTTGTTTTATAGCCTCTTGATCTTAATTCATCGGCAAATTCAATCACCAATATTCCATTTTTCACCACAATACCAGCCAATCCTACAATACCTAGGCCTGTCATTACACCAGATACTTTCATGCCAAATATAGAGAAGCCTAAAAGTACCCCTATAATACTAAATAAAATTTCTGTTAAGATAATCACCGATTTAGAAATAGAGTTAAACTGCAATACCAATGTAAATAAAATTAACATCAATGCAATCACTAAGGCCTTGCCTAAAAACGCAACGGTTTCTAATTGTTGTTCGTTCTCTCCTGTTTGTTTAACAGTCACTCCTTCAGAAATACCTTTAAAGTTGCCAATGTATTGCGCAATGACTGCGTTTACAGCAGTAGGGTTAAAGCCTTGATCTAGTTTAACATTGGATCTTAATTGAATTAATCTCTTCTGATTTTTTCTATTAATGCTACCAAAGGTGTTGGTTGGTTCTACTTTTACAAGTGAGCTAATAGGAATATTTTTGACCATACCTCCTGCAGCCATATCTCTAAAAGATAAACGCATGTTCAATAAGTCTACTAAATTATTTCTTTGTAATTCTTCGTTTCTTAATTGAATTTTATATTCATCCTTACCATCTTTAATTTTAGAAACCTCTTTACCAAAGAGGGCAGTGCGCAATTGCATACCTACTTGTGCACTACTTACGCCTTCAATTAAAGCACGATCTCTATCAATGGTTAAGGTTAATTCAGGATTCACTAAATCTACATCCATTTTTAATGCATCAATACCTGGTATTTGTGCAGCGTCTAAATAATTTTTTAAACCTACTGCTGTTTTTACTAATTTGTCAAAATCCTCTCCTTGCACTTCTATATTTACTGGTGGGTCGGTAGGAGGTCCACTTGATTCTTGTGTTACCGTAAATTCAGCACCAGGAATGCCTTTCATTTCGGCACGAATCGCATCTAAATAGGGCTCTGTTGATTTACCATGACGTTTTTCATATTCCACAAAATTCACTTGCACACGACCTAATTCAGATCTTGTACTTCTATCGCCACGCATCGGATCACCTGCACCTACTGCCACATTAGAAATAATACTTTCTACTAATGGATTCTTTTTATTGTTATCCATTTGCAATGCCTTGGCTACTTTATGTTCTACTACTTTTGTAATAGAATCGGTATAGTTTACTTTGCTGCCCACAGGTAATTTTAAATATACATATACTTGGTTAGGATCTCCTTTAGGGAAAAATTCAATACCTACTCTGCCAGTACTAATGCTAATGCCAAAAAACACGAAAGAAAATATTAATAAAACAAAAGTGCCAACTAGTAATTTAACTGGTCTCCAACCATTTAAGGCACGACGTAAAATACGCTCATAGGTCTCCATTAATTTAGGTAGCGTGTTGGTCTGAAACTTTTCAATTAAATCGGTAATAAAATATTTATTGGCAACTACTAAAATCATGAAGAAGATCAATAAATTACCTAAGAAAGTAAAGCCCATCAAGTCTAAAAAGACTCCAATTCCAATAGGAATCCAGAAACCTTTTTTCTTAAACATGGCCGATTTTGGTTCCTCAGATTTTACTTCTTCGTGGTTCATGAAATCTACTGCAAATACAGGGTTCATGATAAAGGCCACTACCAGTGATGCTGCTAAAGTGAATATTAACATAGCTGGTAGGTAAATCATAAACTTACCAATAATACCAGGCCAGAATAATAAAGGAAAGAAAGGCGCTAAGGTCGTAATGGTACCTGCTAATACAGGAACAAATACTTCTCCTGCAGCCATTTTAGCGGAAGTAGTAGCAGTTAATTTTCCTTTGCCATGCACAAAAATTCTGTGTGTGTTTTCAATAACTACAATGGCATCATCAACTATAATACCCAATCCAAATAAAAGGGCAAATAAAACCATGAAGTTTAAAGTAATATGTGAACCTACTAATAAGTCGCCAGCAGGTAACAATACAAAGGCCACAAACATACTCAAGGGCACCGACAAGGCCACAAAGAAGGCATTGGTGACACCCATAAAGAACATCAATACCAACAACACTAAAATAAAACCAATCACAATCGAGTTCACTAAGTCTGTGAAAGAACTTTTAGTTCTAATACTGGTGTCGCCAGAAATAACCAAATTAACATCTTTGGGAATATCATTGGCAATGGCATCTGCTACAATTTTCTTTACCGCATCGGTAGTCGCAATTAAGTTTTCACCATTACGCTTAACAATATTTAAGGTAAGTACATTCTTACCATTCAAACGTGCAAAGCTTTCATTGTTCTTCACGGTATCTTTAATAGAAGCCACATCTCTTAAATAAATAGGAGCTCCATTAGAATTACGTACAATAATATTTGCAATATCATTGGCAGTTTTTAATTGACCTTTTAATTGTAGGTTACGGTTCATCGTACCTACTTCTAATAAACCACCCGATAAATCAAGGTTTTCTCTTTGAATAGCAGCGCTGATATCATCAAAAGTGATACCCGAGCTTTGCATTCTATAATTATCTACATTAATTTGAAATTCTCTTTCGGGGGCACCTACTAAATCAATTCTATTTACTTGTGAAATGCTTTCTAATTTATCTTTTAAATCGTCGGCATATTTTTTTAATTGAACAGGACTATAGTTACCACTAATGTTCACATACATGATAGGCATGTCACTGATATTTAATTCAATGACTCTAGGCTGTTGTGTTAAATCAGTTGGTAGGTCAGACTTAGCTTTATCTACTGCATCTTTCACTTTTTGTAAAGCAATTTCTGGCTTTACATCTGTGCTAAACTCTACCGTAATGGCCGAGAAGTCTTGTTGAGAAGTAGAAGTGAATTTGCTAATTTTTACACCACTAATACTTTTAATTTGTTTTTCAATAGGGCGCGTTACTAAGTTTTCTATATCCTTAGGGGAGTTACCTACATATACTGTTTGCACAAAAATATTAGGAATGACTACTTCAGGAAAGTTTTCTTTAGGAAGTGTAAGAAATTGATAAATACCCCCTAAGCTAAGAAACAACATCACTAAATAAATAGTGGTCTTATTGGTAATAGCCCAAGAAGTAGGTTTAAACTCTTTGAACTTTTCTTTTATATTTTTTATTGTCGACATAAGAATCTATTAAGCTTTATTTTTTTAATTATTTATCTGAGGTCGTAATATTTTGGCCATCAAATAAGGTCTGATACCCTTCTGTGATTACATTATCACCTGCTACTAAACCTCCTAAAATTTCAATATTATTACCATAGTATTGTCCTACGGTTACTGCTTTTTTACGGGCTACTAGTTTCCCATTTTCCATTACCGCTACATAAATAAACTTTCCTTTTTCATCGTTTTGTAACAAATTAATAGGAGCGCTAATCGCATTCTTTTGTTCGTAGTCTTTAATTTTAACTTGTACCAATTGGTTAGGACGGAAGTTTTTATCAACAGGCAATTTTGCTTCTACATAAAAACTTCTGCTTAATGGATCTATCACATTACCTACTACAGATAATTTTACATCAATTATTTTTTGAATGTCAGGAAAGTTTAAACTTGTTTCAGTACCTACTTTTACTTTACCTGCATAATTTTCAGGGATCATAGTGGTTAACTTTAAATGTGACATGTTCACAATTTTTATTTGACCAGGACCCATAAAAAGCTCACCTACTTTCACATTTACTTCTTCAGCCACACCATCTACATCGCTGTACACACTAGTATAAGCCAATTGATCACGCACCATACCCAATTGTTCTGAAGCAGCTTTTAACTGACTAGCCAAGGCTTCTGCATTGGTTTTTGCAGTCAATAGTTGTATTTCACTTCCAATATTTTGATCCCAAAGGCTTTTTTGTTTTTCATAAACTGACTTGGCTAATGCGGCTTGAGATTTTAAGGTTTCAATATTTTGACTGGCGGCAGCTGCACTTTGCTTGATCAAGGAATTGTCTAATTGCAAAATCAATTGACCTTTCTTAACTAGGTCGCCTCTTTTCACAAATAAGCCTTTTACTTGACCACCACCTGCACGAGGGGTTACAAAAGAAACGCTTTCAGATTCTACCTTACCTTGTAGTTCTATAAAATGGGTAAAATCTTGCTTGGCAAGGGGTGTTACTGCTACCAAAATAGCTTTTGCTGTTTCTGCACCACCTGCTTTTTCAATTTCTTTTTCAAGAGTGGCAATTTTTGCATTTAAAGCCAAACTTTGTTTTTTTAATGCAGCCAAACTTGCTTTTTGACCTTCCATGCCGTTTCCACCACCACAGGCCATGATCAACATTATTATCGAACCGAATACTACTTTAGAAAACTTTTCCATTATTTTATTTTTAATATTTATTATTTATTTAAGATTTTATAATTTACCACTGGCTTTTAATAAATCCACTTTAGAGATTAAAGCAGTGTATAAAGCATTCATGAAATTATTTTGAGCACTCACTAAATCGGCTTGAGCTGCAGAAATTTCAGTGTTGGAACCAGTACCTGCTTCAAATTTCTTTTTGGTTTGTTGGTATACATTCTCCGCCAACTGCATATTCTTTTTTTGAAATTGAACAGTAGCTACAGAAGAGATATAATTTAATTTAGCCTGTGTCATTTCATTGTCAATATTGTTTTTTAAAGCATCCATTTGATTTTCAATTTGCTTTAATTCAATCTTAGTTCTTTTTACTCTTGCCTCTCTAGCAAAACCATTGAACAAAGGAAGATTCACGTTCAAGCTCAATAAAGAAGTAGTGAACCAATTACCACCTTCAAAAAAATCAAACTTAGTACGTTGTGCGTTTTTAGAATAGGAGCCTGAAAAGCTAACAGTGGGCAAATAACTTAACTGGTAACGCTTCACATTGTACTCACTCAATTTTTTAACTGTATTTAAGTATTGGTAATCTTTTCTAATGCCATATTGAAAATCGTTCTCCACTAATACATCAGCACTTAAGCTTTGTTCATTGATCACTTCAGTTAAAACAAGGCTGTCCTTCACCGGCATACCCATCAACATTTTCAAACCCATAAAGCCAATGGCCACGCTATTGTTGGCTTTTATTTTTTCAGTTTGTAAATTGTTCAATTGAACACTTACTTTGTCTACGTCTAATTTTTCCGCAAAACCATTTTTGTACATAATTTCTGCATCGTGTGACAATTTGCTTAAACGTTCAATATTGGCATCTAAAATATTCAACTGTGTTTTGCTAGCAGACAATTGATAGTATATTTTATAAATATTTGCTTTGATGGCCTCTTCTGTTACGGCTGCATTTTTTCTTTGCATTTCTAAAGAGGTCTCACGTGCTTGTAAGGCTACAAATACTTGACCATCAAACAACAATTGTTGAAAATTACCACCATAGTTGGCATTGTACTTGGTCCCAAATTGAACGGGAATAAAAGTTCCTGCTGCGCCACCAAAAAATTGACCAGGCAAAAGAGAGGTAGGAATTTTTGTATAATCAGTTCCACCAATATTGGTTCCAATGGTTGGATAAGCGGCTGCACCTATTTCTCTATTGGTTTGAATTTGTGCATCAATGGCAAGTAATGCATTTTTTACTTGTACATTGTTTTTTTGTGCATAGTCCACACATTGCTCTAAACTAAAGGCATTGACTACTTTATTGCTTTGTGCTATAGCCTTGCTTGCTATCATTAAACTTAAAAGCGGGATTAAAATTTTTTTCATTGCGGTATATTTATTTTCTTGTTTTTTTATTTTATTTATATCGTTACAGCTTGGTTAAGCTTATAGGTATTCATTAATTTATGTCCTTCTAAAGTGGCTACCCCATAAACAAAATGTTCTATGATTTGTAAGTTCACTTTTAGCATATCAAATTTGGAAGGATGAAATACTTGAATATTAAATGGAATCAAACTTGTTTCTAATCTGTATTTAGAAAGAATCGTTACATCTACCTCTTTTCTATACAAACCTTCAGCAATACCTTTTTCTAGGTTGGTGCTGATCATAGAAAAAATATAATTGTCTTTATGGTTTTTTATTTTCTCAAAAGCCAAGGGATAATATTTTTCAATTTCAAATAAGGCCAGGGGGTTCATTCTATTAAACATCTCCTGAATCACAGTCATCAATAAAAATATTTCGTGTACTGCATTGTCTGCTGTTTGCATGCTTTGGTTACAAACTAAGGCATGGTTGGCTAGTTCATTTTCTACGACCGAACTCACCAAGGCGTCTTTGTCCTTATAATACTGGTAAATGGTCTTTTTGCTAATGCCCAATTGATTAGCCAAGTCATCCATGGTGACATGTTTGACCCCAGTTTGGAACATCAATTCCCGGGCTTTATTGAGAATTCTATCTTGCATTGCTTTATTTGAAGGCGCAAAACTACGGAAACTTAACTCGTTTTCAAAGTTTCCGGTCTTATTTTTTTATTATTTATGCCGAATGGCAAATTTGTTTGAAATTTGAGCCTTAAACCATTAAAAATGGCCAATCCTAGGCACCAATTTATCAAGCAAAAGATTTTAACCAGCCTTGCGCAGCGTTTTTTTCAGGGGGTGATTGTTTTGGCGCCCATTGGCGTCACTATTTGGGTGGTGGTCAGCTTATTTAATTGGGTAGATAATTTCTTGCCCAATGTGTTAAGTGTAATTTTTCCTCAAAAATTTATCTCTGTCAATGGTCAAGTGCCTAAGGTAACTGGTCTTGGATTTTTGGTGGTGATTGCACTTGTTTTAATTGTGGGTTGGTTGTCCTCTTTATTTTTTATTGAAAGATTGATGTCTATTTTTGATAAAATTTTAGAAAAAACGCCGGGTGTAAAAATTATTTATTCTTCGGTAAAAGATTTTTTAGAAGCATTTGCAGGCAATAAGAAAAAATTTGATGAACCTGTATTAGTAAATGTAGATTCAAGCGATGTATGGCGCATTGGATTTATTACACAAAAAAATACTATACATTTTGGAATGGATCAATATGTCACAGTGTATGTTCCCCATTCTTATGCCATATCTGGCATCACTTATATTGTACCTACTACAAGAATAAAAAAATTTCCTAAGGGCGTGAGTGCCGCAGAAGCAATGAAGTATGTGGTATCAGGCGGTGTAACTACTGTTGACGACGCCGAAGTCAATGACGTAAAACCAATTTTAGAAAACTAATATTTAATTTATACATTAATAATGCAATTGCACAATTTTAATTCTGGCCCCTCTATTTTACCCAAAGAAGTTTTGGATCAAGCCGCTGCAGCCATTCATAATTTTAACAATACAGGCTTATCTATTTTAGAAATAGGACATCGTACTTCTCATTTTGTGGATGTAGTTACTGAGGCGCAAGCAATCATTAAAAGATTAATGGGTTTGGACGATGCTTATGAAGTGTTGTTTTTACAAGGTGGTGCCACCATGCAATTCATGCAAGTGCCTATGAATTTATTAGATGAAAATGGACTAGCTGCTATTTGTGACAATGGGGTGTGGGGGAATAAAGCGGTGAAAGAAGCAAGTATATTCGGACCTGTAAAAGTAGTAGCCGACACTGCCGATAAAAAACACACGTATATCAATAAGGCTTTAGAGATACCTTCAAACGCTACTTATTTACATATTACCACTAATAACACGGTAGAGGGAACTCAATGGCATCAATATCCTCAGACGAATGCTTTATTGATTGGTGATATGAGTTCTGATATTTTTTGTAGGCCCACTAATTTTAAGCAATTTGATTTAATCTATGCAGGGGCGCAAAAAAATATGGGAGCGGCAGGAGTGACCATCGTAGTAGTTAAGAAAGAAATTTTAGGAAAAATCAATAGAAAAATTCCTGCGATTTTAAATTATCAAAAACATATCGAAGCAGGCTCGCTATTAAATACACCTCCTGTTTTTTCTATATATGTTAGCTTATTAACCTTAAGATGGATCGAGACGCAAGGTGGATTGGCCGCCATGGAAAAACGCAATCTTGAAAAAGCAAATTTATTGTATGCTACCATTGATGCATTACCAGCCTTTCATTGCCCAATAGCCAAAGAAGATAGAAGTATCATGAATGCAGTTTTCTTTTTAACCAATCCCGAATTAGAAGCGCCATTTTTGGCCTTGTGTAAAAACGAAGGAATGATTGGCGTAAAAGGGTATAGAACCGTTGGTGGCATTAGAGTAAGTATGTACAATGCCCTGCCTTTGTCAAGTGTGCAAGCATTTTGCGACTTGATGAAATCATTCGCTGAAAAAAATTAAATCTTCATAAAAAAGAACGAACTTTGCGCCCATGGCAAAAATCAGTCCCTTTGAAGCAGTACGTCCGCAGCCACAATTAGCAAAACAAGTGGCCAGTAAACCCTACGATGTTTTAAATAGTGCAGAAGCAAAATTAGAGGCAGTGGGCAATGCGTATTCTTTTTTACACATCACAAAAAGTGAAATAGGCTTACCAGAAACTACCGATATACATAGTGCAGCGGTGTATGAATTGGCATTGAATAATTTAAATGCATTTATACAACGCGATGTCTTGTTTAAAGAATCTAAGCCTTGCTATTATATCTATCAACTGATTATGGATGGGCGTGCACAAACAGGATTGGTTTGTGTGAGTAGTATTGAGGATTACAATAATGACATTATTAAAAAACACGAATTTACTCGACCTGAAAAAGAATTAGATAGAATCAATCATATCAAAACAACTGGTGCACAAACAGGGAATGTATTTTTAGCCTATAGAAATCAAGCCAGTATTGATGCAATCATTGAGAAGTGGAAGACCACCAAGAACCCAGTTTATGATTTTACCGCCGACGATGGCATACAACATACCGTTTGGGCAGTGAGTGATGAAGCAACTATTGACCAAATTACGTTGTTATTTGAAACCGAAGTGCCTTGCACTTATATAGCCGATGGGCATCATCGCGCCGCTTCTGCAGCAAAAGTGAAATTAAGTTTAAGTGAAGCAGTGGCAAAGTCAGGGGATGAAGTAAAAAAAGTATCTGATTATTTTTTAACTACTTTATTTCCATCCAATCAATTGGCCATCTTAGATTATAACAGAGTGGTGAAAGATTTGAATGGTCATAGTGCAGCAGCCTTATTGGAAGCATTGTCGAAAGATTTTAATATTGTAGCTGAAGAAAATGCAGTTAAACCAACTGCATTGCATCATTTTGGTATGTATTTAAATAAAACTTGGTATCAATTGATCGCTAAAGAAGGAACTTATACCAATGATCCAATTGGTGTCTTAGACGTTACTATTTTATCCAACAATATTTTAGCTCAACATTTAGGCATTCAAGATCAAAGAACCGACAAGCGCATCGATTTTGTGGGTGGCATTCGTGGCTTATCTGAATTGGAAAAAAGAGTAGACAGTGGCGAAATGGCCATTGCCTTTAGTTTGTATCCAGTCACGATTGATCAGTTGTTTAATATTGCGGATGCAGGCGAAGTGATGCCTCCAAAAAGTACATGGTTTGAGCCCAAATTAAGAGATGGCTTATTGACCCATTTAATTTATTAGCCTCTTTCAAGATAGTTAACCCAGTCCCTACATAGACTGGGTTTTTTGTAGGCTTATTTCTTTTTTTTCTGCTTCTTTCTTAGTATTTTGTTATTCAATATTGCTTGATGTATGGAATATAAAAGACTCTTCGATTGTATCGACTATCAATTAGCGCATTTTCCTAAAGAAGATATGTTGTCAGGCAAAGAAAATGGAGTCTGGAGAAAATATTCAACTCAAGAAGTAGCCAATACGGTCAATCAGTTAAGTGCAGGTTTATTGAGCTTGGGTTTATCAGGAAAAGATTTTACAGCAGAAGGAAGTGATAAAATTGCCATCATAAGTGCCAATAGGCCCGAATGGTTGATGGCCGATATGGCAACCCAACAAATTGGTGTGATTTGGGTACCTGTTTATCCCACCACTAATCCACTCGAACTTAGTTTTATTTTAAAAGATGCATCGGTACAATATATTTTTGTGAGCAATCAAGAATTGTACAACAAAGTGATGTCCATTAAAGGAGAGGTAGACTGCTTGAAAGAAGTATACACCTTTGATCAGATCCCTGGCGCAAAGCATTGGACCAGTTTATTAAATAATGACCCTGCATTATTAGCGCAAGTTGCTACCATTAAAAAAACAATACCAGTAGAACAAGTAGCTACTTTTATTTATACATCAGGCACCACAGGCACACCCAAGGGGGTGATGTTAACGCATAAGAATATTTATTTTAATTTACAATCAGGCAAAAATACTTTTCCATTTCCCGATGCCCCTGAAGACAAAGTATTGAGTTTTTTACCACTCAATCATATTTTTGAAAAAGTAGCTTCCTATATTTATATGTACAGTGGTATGAGTATTTATTATGCCGAAAGCTTGGACACCATTGGCGATAACTTAAAGGAAATTTGTCCGCAAGCTTTTTCAACTGTGCCAAGATTATTAGAAAAAGTGTTTGAAAAAATAATGATCAAGGGAGAGGAGTTAACAGGTATTAAAAGAAAATTATTTTTCTGGGCCGTTGCATTGGGAGAAAAATATGATAATTTAATCCCAGGTTCTTGGTGGTACCGTACCCAATTAAAACTGGCCAATAAATTAATATTCAATAAGTGGAGAGAAGCTTTAGGAGGCAATGTAAAATACATTGTAACAGGTGGGGCTGCTTGTCAAGTAAAATTATTACGCATTTTTAATGCCGCGCAAATACCAGTATACGAAGGCTATGGTCCAACAGAAAACAGCCCCATCATCAGCATTAATTTAAGAACACCTGGTGGTACAAAATATGGCACTGTGGGTGAGGTTATTCAAGGTGTTCAATACAAATTAGAAGCCGATGGTGAAATTTGTGTAGCAGGTCCAAGTGTGATGTTGGGCTATTACAAAAGACCCGATCTTACTGCCGAAACTGTAATTGATGGCTGGTTGCATACGGGAGACATTGGAGAAATTATCGATGGCAGGTATTTAAAAATCACTGATCGAAAAAAAGAATTATTTAAAACCAGTGGGGGTAAATATGTAGCGCCTCAGCCTATCGAAAATAAAATGAAAGAAAATGCTTTCATTGAACAAATTATGTTGATAGGTGACAATAAAAAATTTGTTTCTGCACTCATTGTGCCCGCCTTTGGTAAATTAAAAGAGTGGTCCAAACAACATGGTATTGAATATGGAAGCAATGAAAATATAATAAAAAACACCATGGTGCTAACCATGATTCAAGATATTGTTGATGAATACAATCAATTATTCAATCAAGTGGAGCAGGTCAAAAGATTTGCTTTAATACCCAGAGAGTGGAATGTAGACAATGGAGAAATGACCCCTAAATTAAGCATCAGACGAAAAATAGTATTGGATCATTTCGCAAAAGAAATAGAAGCCTTATATATTTAATTGCATCAAAGACGACGCAAATTTTAGCCACTTATTAGACATAAAAATTCATGGTCAGTTCGACGAAGTGTTTATCTTATTTACTGTTTTTATTATTGATTGGTTTCCAATCACTGGCACAAAGCAATACGACTAAAACGATCAATCCATTTTTTAATTCAAAAGGAAAATTAATCATCATCGGAGGTGGCAGCATTCCCGATTCCTTATTTACCTTTTTTGCCAATGACTGTGGAGGTAAAGATCAGCTTGTTGTTTATATCCCCACAGCCACCGAGGATGAAGACTTTATTCAAAAAGGAGAACATCTTTTAAAATTTAGTAGTCGAGGATTTACCAATTTAGCCACCATACATACACGTAATAAAAAGGAAGCGGATGCTCCTAAAAATATTGCGCTAATGCGACAAGCCAAGGGCTTATTTTTTGGTGGAGGTGACCAAGATTTAATTGCAGCCGCTTATGGAGGCACAAAATTGTATGATGAATTTATAGCATTGTTAGACAGAGGTGGCGTCATCATGGGTACTTCAGCGGGCGCTACTATCATGGGCTCTTTATTGATTGGAGGGGACGCCAGAAAAGATTTAACCAAGCCTTATACTTTTCAACCTGCGTTTTCATTTATGCAAAATACCGCCATCGACCAACATGTACTAGCACGTAATCGTCAATTTGATTTAATTCCCGTGATTGAAAACAATCCAAATACTTTAGGGGTGGGTTTAGATGAATCTACGGCCATGATGGTGGAAGCCGGTAAATTTAAAATATGGGGGCCTTCTTATGCAATGATTTATGACCCTGAAGATTGGAAAATTCAAAAAAAACAATGGGGTCGTGTGGTGAAACCTTTTAAGATGATGTCTTCTGGTGAAACATTTAATTTAGTGACCAGAAAAATAACAGCTTCAACTACAACAGGAGACTAATTTATTTTATTGTTGTAATTCAAATTTTTCTTTGATAATAGTCTGCACCTCTTTTTCTTGAATTTTACTTTCCAACCAAGAAATTATGTCTAAGTACATAAATGCCCTGCTCTCTAGCTTATTGTGGGCAAGGGGTTCAAGGGTGGCTAGTAAATTTGCAAAAGACTTTTTAATGGTGGCTTTATTGGCTAATAAGCTATTGGCTTCTCCGCCACTTTGAATGGATGTTCTTAAAAAGTTAAATAAAACTTCCTCTACTGTACTTAAGTTTTTCATCTTATACATAAATCGGTACACCGATTTTGATAAGTAGTTCACCAGTTCCATATTGCCTAGTTCATAATGTGCAATCAAATGTAGTAGTCGCGCATAACATTGTAAATCGTCTCTCAAATTTAATTTCCAATTGATAATGCGATTCAAGTAATCAATGGCCTTGGCTGGCTTTCCAGCTCCAAAGTACAAGCAAGCCATTTTATAATAAAATACCAAAACTCGATGGCTGTCTAAATACAATTCAATTTCCTTCAACTTCGCTTCCATCGTGGGTATCATGGCCAACCCTTCACTAAAACTACCTTCTAAAAAATGCTTATTAATCTTAGCAATGTATAAGTAAATAAAGCTTTGTATTAAATTGTTTTTATTGTTTAATACAATGGGGGTATTGCTGTAATTTTCTAAAATTAAAATAGTATCATTGAACTTTTGAAAATTTCTTAAATCAAAATGAGCACTAATTAAATTGTGTAAACCTTTAATGTACACAGCGGTCTCATTTACTTTCATGTTTTCTTCTTGCTCAAATAAGTCTACCCATTTTTGCGCGTACCTATAATGCATTAAAAAATCTTGTGTAATAAAACCATACCAACAATGACATTGATAACGGTACAAGCGTTCATAAAAACCTTTAGAAGTTTTTACTTGTTCTAAAACAGGCGCCTGCATCAATGTATCTAAAGCAAGCCTGTCTTCATTGTTGCGTGCATGACCATGTTGAATGTACCAACCATACAATTGCAATGATAGATTAGAAACTTTGGCTATTTGTTCTAAACGATTATTGGCTTCATCTATTTCTTCACTTAATTGTTGCGCACGATCTTGCATACTTCTTGTAATGTGCAAGGACTCAATCTTTTTTTCTAAGAACAATACTTGTAATAAATAGGTCACCTGATTGTTATGCTTGGTGAGTGCTTTTATTTTTTCTAATAAACGAAGGCTTTGCAGGTACAAGCCCTTGTTGTATAAAATTTTTGCATGGTCCAATTGCTCGTGAATTTGCAAATCGATGTTTTCACTTTGCTTTACAATTCTTAAACTTGATAAAATTTGATCGTACAAATGTGCCTTTAAATTGGACAGTTGTTGTTTTTGAATGGCCTCGTTTTTGCGTAACAATTCCTCCTCATCGTACTCCTTCATTTTGTCCAAAGCATCAAAAAGCTGAATGATTTTTAAGTCGGCAGACGCAGAATTACGCTTCACATACAATTTGAAGTTGCGTTTTTCGGCCCTTTCCAGGGATTTAACTAAAATAAACAGGACCTCCGTACTCAGGTTGGGCATCGTAGCTAATTTGTATACAAGTTATTGATTATCAATTGTTTAATCTAATTCTACCGCAATTACACAATGTAAAATAACTATAAAAATAATGTGAATTACTTGTGAATTGGGCTAAATTTGGGCAATAAACGGGCCATAAGCCCGTTTTTTATCTGTAAAAGGTTCATAATCAATAAGATGCTTGCAGATCGTTTCCTCCAAAAACGAGTCAAAAGGCATGGAATCTGTAACAAAATAAAAGTGTAACGATGAGTCAGAACAAGCGCCAAAAAGTATTCATTTTTGATACTACCCTAAGAGACGGAGAACAAGTACCAGGCTGTAAATTAAACACCAAAGAAAAATTGGAATTGGCCGTGCGTTTGGAAGAACTGGGCGTGGACATTTTAGAAGCTGGATTTCCTGTTTCAAGTCCCGGCGATTTTGAGTCGGTGAATCAAATTGCCAAAACATTAAAAAATACAGTGGTCTGTGGTTTATCACGTGCCGTACAAAATGATATTGAAGTGGCAGCGGCTGCCTTAAAACCAGCCAAGCGTTTTAGAATACATACCGGCATTGGCACTTCCGATTTGCACATCAAATACAAATTCAATTCCACTAGAGAAGAAATTATAGAACGCGCAACTGCTGCTGTAAAGTTGGCGCGCAATTTTACAGATGATGTAGAATTTTATGCAGAAGATGCAGGAAGAACAGAGAATGAATTTTTAGCAAGAGTCATAGAAGCAGTGGTTAAAGCGGGAGCCACTACTTTAAATATTCCTGATACCACAGGTTATTGTTTGCCTTATCAATACCAAGCCAAAATGGAATACTTATCCAATCATGTGGCAGGTATCGAAAAAGCAATTTTATCTTGTCATTGTCACAACGATTTAGGATTGGCTACGGCGAATTCCATTGCAGGTGTGATGGGAGGTGCAAGACAAATAGAATGTACCATCAACGGACTAGGAGAAAGAGCTGGTAATACAGCGCTTGAAGAAGTAGTGATGGTATTGAATCAACACAAAGATTTAGGTTATTATACTAATATCAATCCAAAATTATTAAACCCCATCAGCCATGAGGTTTCTGAAATTATGAGAATGGCGGTACAACCCAATAAAGCTATTGTGGGCGCCAATGCATTTTCACATTCCTCAGGCATTCATCAGGATGGATTTTTAAAAGAAGCACAAACTTATGAGATCATTAATCCTGCAGAAGTAGGTGCAGAAGATAGTAAAATAGTTTTGACCGCACGTAGTGGAAGAAGTGCACTGGCGCATCGTTTGCAAAAATTAGGCTATCAATATACAAGAAATGATATTGATATTTTGTATCCAAGTTTTTTACAAATCGCCGATCAAAAGAAAGAAGTAAAAGAGGAAGATTTACAAGCCATGGCAGCAGCGTATAATAAATAAAAGCAAAATAAAAGTTGACAATGGGACATACAATATTTGATAAAATTTGGGATAAGCATGTGGTCAAGATCATTGAAGATGGTCCTTCGGTAGTTTATATTGATAAGCATTTGATTCATGAAGTAACTAGTCCACAAGCTTTTACTGGGATTGAAAAAAGAGGTGCTAGGTTATTTAGACCCCAACAAATTGTGGCTACCGCAGATCACAATGTACCTACCCTGCATCAAGAATTACCAATCAAGGATGCTTTGTCAAAATTTCAAGTAGATACTTTAATAGCTAATTGTAAAAAGCATGGTGTTGAATTGTATGGATTAGGACATCCTAACCAAGGCATTGTGCATGTGATTGGACCAGAATTAGGTATTACGCAACCTGGCATGACCATTGTATGTGGCGACAGTCATACGTCTACCCATGGTGCCTTTGGGTCCATTGCTTTTGGTATTGGTACCAGCGAAGTAGAAATGGTTTTTGCAGCACAATGCGTTATGCAAAGCAAACCCAAACTAATGCGCATCAATATTGATGGTGAATTAAAAAAGGGTGTGGTGTCCAAAGACATTATTTTATACATCATTGCGCAAATTTCTGCCAGTGGTGCAACAGGTTATTTTGTAGAATATGCAGGATCAGCCATTCGTGCCTTAAGTATGGAAGCGCGTATGACCATTTGTAATATGAGTATTGAGATGGGTGCGCGAGGCGGTATGATTGCGCCAGATCAAACTACTTTTGATTATATACAAGGAAGATTGTTTGCACCCAAGGGCGCAGACTGGGATAAAAAATTAGCAGCTTGGAAAGAATTGTATACGGATGCTGATGCCAAATTTGACCTAGAAATCAATATCAAAGCCGAAGACATCGATCCAATGATTACCTACGGAACCAATCCAGGCATGGGCTTATCTGTGCAAGGAAAATTACCTACCATTGAAAGTTTTACCGATGCCACTGAAAAACAAAATTATGAGAAGGCATTAAAATATATGGGTTTAACGGCTGGACAAACTTTATTGGGCATGCCTGTACAACATGTGTTCATTGGCTCTTGTACCAATTCTCGTATCGAAGATTTTAGATTGGTCGCCAGTATTATCAAAGGCAAACAAAAACATCCAAGCATTCAAACATTGATTGTTCCTGGCTCACAAGAAGTAGCCAAACAAATCAAACTAGAAGGGTTGGATAAAATATTTGAAGCCGCAGGGGTGGAAATAAGACAAGCGGGATGCAGTGCTTGTTTAGGAATGAACGAAGATAAAATTCCAGCAGGTGAATATTGTATTAGTACCAGCAATAGAAATTTTGAAGGACGACAAGGAGCGGGTGCAAGAACATTACTAGCAAGCCCATTAACAGCAGCTGCTGCTTTGTTGACTGGGAAAATTACGGACATCAGAGAAATTTTAAATTAAAGTAGAGAAATAATTATAGTATGCAATCATTACAAAAAATAACAAGTAGGTTTATTCCGCTACGCATCGAAAATGTAGACACGGATCAAATCATACCTGCACGTTTTTTAAAAGCGACTACTAAAGATGGTTTTGGAAAAAACTTATTTAGAGATTGGAGATATGAAAATGATGATGAAACAAAACCCAAGGCCGATTTTGTTTTGAATCAAAAACAATATGCAGGAGAAATCTTAGTGGCGGCTAAAAATTTTGGCTGTGGATCTTCTCGTGAACATGCTGCATGGAGCCTACAGGATTATGGCTTTAAAGTAGTGGTGTCTAGTTTCTTCGCAGACATCTTTAAAAATAATGCCTTGAACAATGGGGTATTGCCTGTAACGGTGACAGATGCTTTTTTACAAGAAATATTTGCTTTAGGTGCCGAAGCTACTTTAAGTATTGACCTAGCAGCACAAAGCATTACCATTGATGCTACAGGGTCTACTCAAAAATTCGAGATCAATGCCTATAAAAAAACATGTTTGTTAAATGGGTATGATGATATTGATTATTTATTAAGTATGAAAGAAGAAATAGAGGCTTACGAAAAAGTGAATCAACAATAATTAGAAAGAATTAATTAGTAAGGATATGCAAAAGAAAATAGCGGTAATATTAGGAGATGGCATTGGACCAGAAGTAACGCAACAATCCATCAAAGTATTAGATACCATCGCCAAACAATTCAACCATGAATTTAGTTATACGCATGCAATGATGGGCGCTTGCGCGATTGATGCAACAGGCAATCCATTGCCCGATGAAACTATCACCATTTGTAAAAGCAGTGATGCTATTTTATTTGGTGCCATTGGAGATCCAAAATATGACAATGACCCTACTGCCAAAGTAAGACCAGAGCAAGGCTTATTAAAATTGAGAAAAGAATTACAATTGTTTGCCAACATTAGACCAGTCACGACGTATGCAGCTTTGCAACATTTGACTCCTTTAAAACCAAAGTATTTAGAAAATGTAGATTTTGTGATTTACAGAGAATTAACTGGTGGAATTTATTTTGGTGCAAAAAGTTTAAGTGAAGATGGTACCGTAGCAAAAGACGATTGTTCTTATTCTGTAGCAGAAATAGAACGCATTGCCCATTTAGCATTCAAGCATGCGCAAAAAAGAAGAAAAAAATTAACCTTGGTAGATAAAGCCAATGTTTTAGAAACCTCACGTTTATGGAGAAAAGTAGTGCAAGCCATTGCAAAAGAATACAGTGATGTTGCGGTAGATTATTTATTTGTAGACAATGCTGCCATGCAAATCATTTTAAATCCAGCACAGTTTGATGTGGTCTTGACCGAAAATTTATTTGGAGATATTATCAGCGATGAGGCATCAGTACTAGCAGGTTCATTGGGCTTATTGCCTTCTGCATCTGTAGGCAATACTGTTGCTTTGTTTGAACCTATTCATGGTTCTTATCCACAAGCAAAAGGCAAAGACATTGCCAATCCACTGGGCTCTATATTATCATCGGCCATGTTATTGGATCATTTTGGATTGAACAAAGAAGCCAACTTAGTAAGAGATGCAGCAGCCTGGTGTTTGAATAGTGGCTTTGTGACCAAGGACATTGACCCAATGAATAGTTATACGACCACTGCCATTGGAGATTTGATTTGTGAGTACATCGAAAAACAAGTAACAGGAGAAGGGCATGTGCATCATGAAAGATTGCATAAGTCAACCATCATCTAACAAACATTCGTCTTAAGGTTAGGCGATAAAAGGGGTGTAATTTTACCAATGGCTTTTTAAAGAACAAAAAATATGGAACTAAATAAATATTCAAAAACGATCACGCTAGATCCAACACAACCAGCGGCGCAAGCCATGTTTTATGGCATTGGCTTGACGGATGCGGATTTAAACAAAGCACAAGTGGGTGTGGTGAGTATGGGTTATGATGGCAATACTTGTAATATGCATTTGAATGCACTTGCGGATAATATCAAGAAAAGCGTTTGGGCAAATGATTTAGTAGGATTGACTTTTCATACCATTGGCGTGAGTGATGGCATGAGTAATGGAACGGATGGCATGCGTTATTCATTGGTTAGCCGTGATGTAATTGCTGATAGTATTGAAACTGTTTGTGGGGCACAATATTATGATGCACTCATTGCAGTACCAGGATGTGATAAAAATATGCCAGGCTCTTTAATCGCGATGGGTAGATTAAATCGACCAGCAATTATGTTGTATGGTGGAACTATTGCACCAGGACATTACAACGGACAGGATTTAAATATAGTTTCTGCCTTTGAAGCCTTGGGACAAAAAATTGCAGGACAATTGTCCGATGCCGATTTCAAAGGAATTGTGCAACATGCTTGTCCAGGTGCTGGCGCCTGCGGTGGTATGTATACAGCCAATACCATGGCTGCTGCGATAGAAGCATTAGGCATGAGTTTACCTTATTCTTCTTCTAATCCAGCATTGAGTGAAGAGAAACAACAAGAATGTAGAGATGCAGGAAAAGCCATTCGTTTATTATTAGAAAAAGACATTAAGCCTCGTGATATTATGACACGCAAAGCATTTGAAAATGCAGTAGCGGTGATCATGGTTTTAGGCGGAAGCACGAATGCAGTACTTCATATGATTGCAATGGCTAAAAGTGTGGGTGTGGCATTCACGCAAGATGATTTTCAAACCATCAGCGATAAAATTCCAGTCTTAGCCGATTTCAAACCATCAGGAAAATATTTAATGCAGGACTTGCATCAGTATGGTGGTGTGCCTGCAGTGATGAAATATATGTTGGCACAAGGATGGTTGCATGGAGATTGTTTAACAGTCACAGGAAAAACGATTGCTGAAAATTTAGCAGCAGCACCAAGTTTAGATTTCGATCAACAAAAAATAATTTATCCAAAAGAAAATCCAATCAAAGCAACTGGCCATTTACAAATCATGTATGGCAATTTAGCAACGGGTGGAAGTGTGGCAAAAATTTCTGGAAAGGAAGGAGATATGTTTACAGGACCAGCGCGTGTATTTGATGGAGAGCATGCACTTATCGAAGGCATCAATTCTAAAAAAATACAAGCGGGTGATGTAGTGGTGATAAAAAATGTAGGACCAGTTGGTGCACCAGGTATGCCTGAAATGTTAAAACCAACTTCTGCCATTATTGGTGCGGGTTTAGGCAAGTCGGTGGCACTGATTACCGATGGAAGATTTAGTGGAGGAACGCACGGATTTGTGGTAGGACATATTACCCCCGAAGCCTACAAAGGTGGATTGATTGGTTTAGTAGAAGATGGAGACATCATTGAATTGAATGTACCCAAAAGAACCATGACTTTAAAAGTAGATGAAACAACGATTGCAAAAAGAAAAGCAGCACAACCCATACCTGTATTAAAAGCAACCAATGGTGTATTATGGAAATATGCACAGTTGGTTAAAGATGCAAGTGAAGGATGTGTAACGGACCAGGCATAAAAAGAAAATTATGGCAACTAAAAAATTAACAGGATCACAAGCAGTATTAGAAGCTTGTATAGCAGAAGGAGCGGACACCATTTTTGGTTATCCAGGGGGAGCCATCATGCCTATCTATGATGCACTCTACGATTACAACGATCAACTAAAACATATTTTAGTAAGACATGAACAAGGTGGAATTCATGCTGGACAAGGCTATGCGCGTACCTCTGGAAAAGTAGGGGTAGTATTTGCCACTAGTGGTCCTGGTGCTACTAACTTAGTAACAGGCTTGGCCGATGCTATGATTGATAGTACACCACTTGTTTGTATTACAGGACAAGTGTTTGCCCATTTATTAGGTACCGATGCATTTCAGGAGACAGACATTATTAATATTACCATGCCGGTTACTAAATGGAATTATCAAATTACAGATGCTACAGAAATACCTGGCATATTGGCTAAAGCATTTTATTTAGCAAGAAGTGGCAGACCCGGCCCAGTATTGATTGATATTTCAAAAAATGCACAAATACAATCTTTCGATTATGAAGGTTATACACCATGCAATCATATCAGAAGTTATCGACCTAAGCCTGTCATTCGAAAAAATTATATAGATGAAGCGGTGGCTTTAATCAACAATGCCAAAAAACCATTGGTCATTTTTGGACAAGGGGTTATTTTAGGTAAGGCAGAAAAAGAATTTAAAAAGTTTATAGAAAAGTCTGGGATGCCAGCCGCTTGGACCATCCTAGGTTTGAGTGCACTACCCACCGATCATCCACAAAATGTGGGCATGTTAGGCATGCATGGAAATTATGGCCCAAATGTATTAACCAATGAGTGTGATGTATTGATTGCTGTGGGTATGCGTTTTGATGATCGTGTCACTGGAAGATTGGACAAGTATGCCAAGCAGGCCAAAATTATTCATTTGGATATTGATCCATCGGAGATTGATAAAAATGTAAAAGCAACTGTGGGTGTATGGGGCGATTGCAAAGAAACCCTACCATTACTTACATTAGGCATTCAACAAAAAGACAGAAGCGAGTGGCTAAAAGTTTTTGCTGATTATACACAGAAAGAATACGATCAGTGCATTAAAGAAGAAATATATCCAACTGGTAAAGAAATGACCATGGGTGAAGTGATTAGAATTGTGAATGAAACCACTAAGGGCAATGCAGTGATGGTGACTGATGTGGGACAGCATCAAATGGTGACATGCAGGTATGCAAAATTTAATGAAACCAGAAGTAATGTTACTTCAGGCGGATTAGGTACGATGGGTTTTGGATTGCCAGCAGCTATTGGTGCTAAGTTTGGCGCACAAGAAAGAACAGTGATAGCGGTCATCGGAGATGGTGGTATTCAAATGACCATTCAAGAATTTGGTACCATTATGCAAACGGGAGTAGATGTAAAAATTATGATTTTAAACAATCAGTTTTTAGGTATGGTGCGTCAGTGGCAGGAACTATTCAATGAAAAAAGATATTCTTTTGTAGACATTCAAAGTCCCGATTATGTGATGGTGGCCAAGGCTTACGGCATTGCAGGGGCTAAGGTAGAAGACAGAAAAGATTTAGTCAACGCCATTGAAACTATGTTGGCACATAAAGGGTCCTATATGTTAGAAGTAATGGTTGGAAAAGAGAACAATGTATTCCCAATGGTACCACAGGGTTGCAGTGTATCTGAAATAAGATTAAAATAAAAGAACTCATTATATGGAAACAAATACTGAAAAACAAGAATACACCATCACGGTGTATACCGAAAACCAAGTAGGGTTGTTGAATCGTATTGCCATTATTTTTTCGCGCAGAAAAATAAATGTCGAAAGTTTGAATACCTCTCCTTCCGAAATTGATGGCATCCATCGTTTTACGATTGTGGTGATGGAATCTCATGATATCGTTTTAAAAGTAGTAAGACAAATTGAAAAGCAAGTAGAAGTATTGAAAGCTTATTTCAATACCAATGATGAAATTGTTTGGCAAGAATTGGCTTTATATAAAGTTTTGTCGGAAGAAATTACCGAGAAAGTAAAAGTAGAAAGACTATTAAGAGAATATGGCGCAAGGGCGGTGGCCATCAGAAAAGATTTTATTGTATTTGAAACCACTGGTCATAGAGAGGAAACCAATAAATTAATGAAAGCCTTGGAGCCCTTCGGTTTGGTAGAATTTGTAAGAAGTGCAAGAGTGGCCATCATCAAGGAAAGCAGTGGCTTTCATGAAAAGTTAAAAGACTTTGAAAAGAGAGAACCTAGTGAGGAAGTCATTGAAAACGAATACCTCGGCAAAAGAGAAGCCGTATTTACCATGTAATTAAAAAGAACAAAAATAAATTTCATAAACAATCAATTAATTAATAAAACAACACAAATTAAATTTAAACTAAAATGGCAAAATTAAATTTTGGCGGAACAGAAGAAAATGTAGTAACTCGTGAAGAGTTTCCATTAGCAAAAGCACAAGAAGTATTAAAAAATGAAACAATAGCAGTGATTGGCTATGGTGTTCAAGGACCAGGTCAAGCATTGAACCAAAAAGAAAATGGGGTCAATGTCATTGTTGGTCAACGTAAGAATTCAAAAAGCTGGGATAAGGCCATCGCTGATGGATTTGTACCAGGCACTAGTTTATTTGAAATAGAAGAAGCCTTAGAAAAAGGAACCATCATTTGTTATTTATTAAGTGATGCTGCACAAATTGCCATGTGGCCCACCGTTAAAAAACATTTAACACCAGGCAAGGCCTTGTATTTCTCTCATGGCTTTGGTATCACTTTTAACGAGCAAACAGGTATTGTACCACCAGCTGATGTGGATGTATTTTTAGTAGCACCAAAAGGTTCTGGAACTTCATTAAGAAGAATGTTTTTACAAGGACGTGGCTTGAATTCAAGTTATGCCATCTTCCAAGATGCTACCGGAAAAGCTTGGGATAGAGTGATTGCTTTAGGTATTGCCATTGGATCAGGTTATTTGTTTGAGACCGATTTCAAAAAAGAGGTATTTTCTGATTTAACTGGTGAAAGAGGCACTTTAATGGGCGCAATTCAAGGTATCTTTGCAGCCCAATATGAGGTATTGCGTAAAAACGGACATAGTCCTTCTGAAGCATTCAATGAAACAGTAGAAGAGTTGACACAATCATTGATGCCATTAGTGGCAGAAAATGGAATGGATTGGATGTATGCCAACTGTTCAACCACTGCACAAAGAGGTGCTTTGGATTGGTGGAAAAAATTCCGTGATGCTACTTTACCTGTATTCAGCGATTTATATAAGAGCGTAGCAACTGGACAAGAATCTGCACGTTCTATCGATTTAAACAGCAAAGCAGATTACCGTGAGAAATTAGAAGTTGAATTGGCCGAATTACACAATAGTGAAATGTGGCAGGCTGGAAAAACTGTAAGAAGTTTACGTCCAGAGAATCAACCAGCAAAATAAGCAAGTGGTTTGATAATTATTATTCTAAAAAGAATAATATAAAAGAGAAAGAAAATGAGTGAAGTAAAGCATATAAATAAGCCTGCACTGGATATTGAGGGAGCGGTCAAAAGATTGAAGTCCGTGGTGAGTCATACCCCGCTTCAATACAATGCCAATTTATCCCGCAAATACCAGTGCAGTGTCTATTTAAAGAGAGAGGACTTACAAATTGTGCGTTCTTACAAAATAAGAGGCGCCTACAATATGATGAGTCAGTTGTCGGCCGAGCAATTGGCCAAAGGCGTGGTTTGTGCCAGTGCGGGTAACCATGCACAGGGCTTTGCGTACAGTTGTAAAAAGTTAGGTGTAAAAGGCGTGGTATTTATGCCTATTCCTTCTCCTCAACAAAAAGTATCGCAAACAAAAATGTTTGGAGAAGAATTTGTAGAGGTAAAATTGGTAGGTGATACTTTTGATGATACAGCAGTAGCCGCCAAGGCTTATACCATCGAACATGGTATGACCTTTGTTCCTCCATTTGATCATCCAGCTATTATTTCAGGACAGGCTACGGTGGGTGTAGAAATTTTAGAAGACATCAAAACATTAACCGATGCGCCTATTGATTATTTGTTTTTACCAGTTGGCGGCGGCGGATTAACAGCAGGGGTGGGCACATATTTTAAAACAGTCTCTCCCAAAACAAAAATAATTGGCTTAGAACCAGAAGGAGCGCCTAGTATGTTTTGGGCATTGAATTCTGGAGAGCCGGTTGAATTAGAAAACATCGACAAGTTTGTAGATGGTGCTGCTGTAAAAAGAGTGGGGGATATCACATTTAGTTTTTGCAAGGATGCTATAGATGATATGCATTTGGTACCAGAAGGAAAGATTTGTACGACTATTTTAGAAATGTACAATGAAGAAGCCATTGTGGTGGAACCAGCAGGCGCCATGTCTGTAGCGGCTTTGGATGATTATGCGGATCAAATTAAAGGAAAGCATATCGTATGTATAGTGAGTGGAGGCAATAATGATATTGCGCGTATGCAAGAAATAAAAGAACGGTCCTTGACCTATGAAGGATTAAAGCATTATTTTTTAATCCGCTTTGCACAAAGGCCAGGTTCATTGAAAGAATTTGTAAATAAAGTATTAGGGCCAGAAGATGACATCACTAGGTTTGAATACATACAAAAGCACAATAAGGAAGCAGGTCCTGCACTTGTGGGATTGGAATTAAAATCAAAAAAAGATTACAATGCCTTAATTGAGAATTTGAAAAAATATCAAATCAATTACGACGAAATTAATAAAGACGATAATATCTACGGATACTTAATATAAAAATGTTTAAATAAGAAAGGGTTATGCAGGTTTTAAAATTTGGAGGAAGTTCGGTTGGGACAGCGGAGGCCATTAATAAAATGGTCGCCATTGTTTTAGAAAGTATCAAAAAAGAACCCACTATTGTAGTAGTCTCTGCAATGAGCGGCATCACAGATCAATTGTTGATGTTGGCTCAAACAGCAGCGCAAGGCAATGAAGCGTATAAAACCATTATACAGGGCATTGAACAAAAACACTTAGATGTAGTGCGTGCTTTATTGCCCATACAACAACAAAGTGGAACTTTAAGTTTGGTGAAACAACTCACCAATGAGTTAGAAGCCAATTGTGAAGGATTGTTTATGCTCAAAGAATTGTCAATGCGTATGCAGGACAAAATTATAAGTTATGGTGAGTTATTGTCTTCTAAAATTATTTCAGCCACCTTTGAATCCAAGGGGGTGAAACAACAATGGTTAGATGCTAGAAATTTAATCAAGACCAATAGCAATTATTTTAATGCAGCGGTAGATAAAGAATTAACTTATACTACAATTCAACAATATTTTGCTGCAGCAGAAAATAAATTTGATTTATACTTAGCCCCAGGATTTGTAGCATCTGATGAAAATGGCAATACCACTACCTTAGGTCGTGGAGGTTCTGATTATACAGGAGCCATTTTTGCAGCCGCACTCAATGTTATTGTATTAGAAATTTGGACCGATGTCAGTGGCATGATGACGGCCGATCCGCGCATGGTACAAAACGCCAAAGAGATTCCTGAAATTTCTTATCAGGAAGCCATGGAGTTATCGCATTTTGGAGCCAAGGTCATTTATCCTCCTACTATTCAACCGGTGATGCAACAAAACATCCCTGTTAGAATAAAAAATACTTTTGACCCAGCGCATA
This sequence comes from Bacteroidota bacterium, assembly GCA_947451115.1. Taxonomy (GTDB): domain Bacteria; phylum Bacteroidota; class Bacteroidia; order Chitinophagales; family Chitinophagaceae; genus Sediminibacterium. The sequence goes on along the minus strand of CANFXV010000023.1, from coordinate 4,144 downwards.
TAGGTACTATTATTAAGAATGAATCTGCCGCCGACAAAAGTTTTATCAGAGGTATCTCAAGTATCAAAGATATTTGTTTGTTAAGTTTGGAAGGTAGTGGTATGGTGGGTATACCAGGGTTTTCAAAAAGATTATTTGATGCCTTGGCCAAAAAAAATATCAATATTATTTTAATTACACAAAGCTCATCAGAGCATTCTATTTGTGTAGGGGTGAATATGCAGGATGCGCATCAGGCCAAGCTAGCCGTGGATGCCGAGTTTGAGCAAGAAATTAATACACATAAAGTAGAACCTTTAATCATAGAAAAAGAGGTTTCCATTTTGGCCTTGGTAGGAGAACAAATGAAAAGCCATCCTGGCGTGAGTGGAAAAATGTTTGGTGTATTAGGACGTAATGGTATCAATGTAAGAGCTATTGCACAGGGTTCTTCAGAAAAAAATATCTCCGCAGTCATTGCTACACAAGATGTGCGCAAGGCCATCAATGTACTACATGAAGAATTTTTTGAAACTTCTTACAAACAAGTCAATGTATATATCGCAGGCGCAGGCAATGTGGGCGGAAAATTAATAGATCAAATCAAAAAGCAGGTACCTTATTTGCAAAAAACATTAAGGTTGCAAATTAATATAGTGGGTATTGCCAATAGTAAAAAACAATTGATCAATATAGAGGGCATCGATTTATCTACCTGGCGTGAACAATTGTCAGCAGCCAAGGCAGGTAATATCACCGATTATGTGCATGCGATTCTTGAAAATAATTTACGCAATAGCATCTTTGTAGATGTGACTGCACATGATACAGTAGCAGCAGTGTATACGAATTTATTAGGCAAGGCAGTTTCGGTCATTGCCTGTAATAAAATTGCTTGCTCTGCTCCATATGAGCATTATGCAAAGCTTAAATCTTTAGCAAGAGAATACAATGCCTCTTTCTTGTTTGAAACCAATGTGGGCGCAAGTTTGCCCATCATAGGTACATTGAACGATTTAATCAGAAGTGGCGATAGTATCAATAAAATTGAAGCAGTTTTATCAGGCACCTTAAATTTTGTTTTTAACAATTATGCAGGGGGCAGCGATGGAAAATCTTTTGCGCAAGTAGTGAAGCAAGCACAGGCCGAAGGCTATACCGAACCAGATCCAAGATTGGATTTAGGAGGTACGGATGTGATGCGTAAAATAATGATACTAGCCCGTGAAGCCGGCTCAAAGATAGAAATGTCAGAGATTGTCAATGATGCTTTTTTACCTATAAGTTGTTTTGATGGATCTGTAGAAGATTTTTACAATGAAATGGAAAAACAAGAAGCACATTTTAAAAAGATCTATGAAGCAGCAGCAGCCAAAGGATGTAAATTAAAATTTGTGGCCAAGTTTGAAACCAATGGTAAAACCACGGCTAAAGTGGGTTTGCAACATATAGAACCAAGTTCTGATTTTTATCATTTATATGGTAAAGACAATTTAGTTTTATTTTATAGTATGCGTTATCCTGAATTACCCTTAGTGGTTAAAGGTGCTGGTGCGGGTGCAGATGTCACTGCATCAGGTGTATTTGCTGATATCATAAGAGCAGCAAGAGTATAAACATAACAATCGAAGCAATGGTTCCTGCAAATCAATGGATAAAAATAAAAGCCCCTGCTACCGTAGCCAATATGGTCTGCGGCTTTGATATATTGGGCTTTGCAGTGAACAATCCCTATGATGAAATGGAAATGAGGTGGATGGAGCGTAACAGCAATGAGCCAAGTATTACCATTATTAATATCGATACTTATCAACTGCCTACCGATCCAGAAAAAAATGTAGCGGGTGCTGCCTTATATGCTTTATTAGAAGAGTATGAAGCATTAAAAAATGGAAATGCAAAAATAAAATTTGAAATAAAAATAAATAAGCTCATCAAACCCGGCAGTGGAGTGGGTTCTAGTGCAGCTAGTTCGGCAGGCGCGGTGGTGGGTGCCAATTATTTATTAGGCAATATTTTTTCCAAAGACGACTTAGTGCGCTTTGCCATGAATGGAGAAAAAATTGCCTCAGGCGTAAAGCATGCCGATAATATTGCGCCCTGTATTTTTGGTGGTGTTACCTTAGTTCGTTCTATTTTTCCTTTAGAAATAGTGGCCCTGCCTTCTCCACAATTGCATGTCACTATTGTACATCCACAAATAGAAGTAAGAACTTCCGATGCAAGAAGTATTTTAAGACAACAAGTACAGTTAAAAGATGCCATCAAGCAATGGGGCAATATCGCAGGCTTAGTGGCGGGGTTAATGAAATCTGATTATGATTTAATAGGAAGGTCTTTGGAAGATGTAATTATAGAACCAGTAAGATCTATTTTAATACCCGGTTTTGATGAATTAAAACTGAGATGTAAACAAGCGGGTGCCTTGGGTGGTGGTATTTCAGGCTCAGGCCCATCAATCTTTATGTTAAGCAAAACAAAGGATATTGCTGAGGCAGTAGAAAAAGAAATGAATCAATTGTATGAAAGCATTGGACTACCGCATCATACCTATGTGACCACCATCAATCAAGCGGGCGTTGAAATAACGGAATAATAAAATAACCATGCAGTATTATAGTTTAGGAAAAAATTCCCCGAATGTAGATTTTAGAACTGCTGCCATTACTGGGCAGGCGCCTGATAAAGGATTGTACTTTCCATCAACCATTCCCAAATTTACTGCAGCACAAATAGAAAGATTTAAAACCATAGATAAGGCGACACTTGCATTTGAAGTGATGAAACCCTATGTGGCTGGTACTATTGACGATGCTTCATTAAAAGAAATTTGTGCCGAGACCATCCACTTTGATTTTCCTTTAGTGCCTATTACAGAAGATATATTAAGTCTTGAATTGTTTCATGGGCCTACATTGGCTTTTAAAGATGTGGGTGCAAGATTCATGAGTAGGTGCTTGGGTTATTTTTCGAAAGATAAAAAAGCAAATAAAACTACAACTGTACTAGTAGCTACTAGTGGAGATACAGGCGGTGCAGTCGCCAATGGATTTTTAGGCGTAGAGGGTGTGAACGTTATTATATTATATCCAAAAGGTAAAGTAAGTCCAATACAAGAATTACAATTAACTACCTGCGGACAAAACATCACGGCTTTAGAAGTGGAAGGAAGTTTCGATGATTGTCAAGCCATCGTCAAAGAAGCCTTTATGGATGCAGCATTGAATGCGCAGTTTAACTTAACATCTGCTAATTCAATCAATGTAGCGCGCTGGTTACCACAGCAATTGTATTATTTCTTTGCTTGGCAACAATGGGTAGCGAAATACCAAGATGCTCTAGGGAATTACCCCGCTATGAATATGGTAGTGCCTAGTGGCAATTTTGGTAATATTTGTGCGGGCATGATGGCTAAGGCAAGTGGCTTACCCCTAGGACATTTTATCGCCGCATGCAATGCCAATGATGTAGTCACCAGGTATTTAGCTACTGAAAAATATGAAGTTCGTCAAGCAATAGCAACGGTTTCAAATGCTATGGATGTAGGTAATCCAAGTAATTTTGTGCGCATCATGGAAATACTAGAAAATAATTTCCCTGCTTTAACCAATGCCTTATCTAGCTATAGCATTGATGATACTAATACTAAATCAACTATTGCTAGGGTGTATAAAACCAATAACTATACCTTGGATCCACATGGAGCAGTAGCCTTTGCTGCAGCTGAAATTTATTTAGCCAATCATCCCCAAGCTAAAACCATTATTTTAGAAACAGCACATCCTGTAAAATTTCCAGAAGTAGTGGAGGAAGCCATTGGAGAAAAAATTGCCATCCCTGCCTCCGTTGAATTTTTGTTCGACAAAGAAAAAATCTCTATCCCTTTAGCTGCGAATTTCGCAGCCTTTAAAAATTGGATGAAGGAAGGGAAATAATTTATTTTAAAAATTCTTTTATATAATCCGACGGTTTTAAAACAGGCAAGATAGTTAATCCTTCTTTTTTTAATTGTTTGTCATTGGAAATAAAATAGTTAATATTATGATGAAGTGCAACATAATATTGCAGCGCATCTTCGATATCGTTCATTTTAGAATGTAAGGATTGAATTATATTTTCTTTTGGCATATCAATAATTTCAAAATCTTCTATAATTGCTAAAATA
>CANFXV010000022.1 GCA_947451115.1 Bacteroidota bacterium | reverse complement strand
GATATTAAATAACTTGCTGTGTCTCTTGATAAGGTTGGAGCTGAAGGAATGGAATATTTAATTAAGCTAACTGTATCTGAGGATATCACACATCCTAAACTATCCGTTCTAGTTACAAATAATTTAGTACTGTCTGTAAATGATTTATTTGAAGTATTTGACAAATCAGATTTAGAACCATCATACCATTTTAGGCTATCTCCTTTATTAATATTTGTCACAGTCAATTTTAAAGAATCGCCTGAACAAAAGGAAAATTTAGTAGTATTAAAAGTTGGTTTAATTAAATTATTGCAAATAGAAACTGTGACATCATAAAGGGCAATTCTATCTGGTGTTGATGGGCTATATTTTGACTGAAACCCGAAAAATCTTAAATTCCCATCAATCATAAACCCTTTCATAAAGCCTGGCTTAATTCCATCTAATTGAATTTTATTGGTTAATTTATTAAATACCCCTTTATTGTTACGCCAAATACTTCCTTGTAATGAAATACCAGATCCATTCCAGTTATTTTCCTTTGGGTTTATCCTAAATAAGTTTCCATAATGAAAAGGATGAACTACAATATCTTGCCAGCCATCACCATCAAAATCCATGACTTCAAATTCTCTAAATGTATTTGATGAATCTGGATAATTTGTTGATGGCACTTCTGGGTAATTCAATATCTGACCTGGCGTGAAATTTCCCTTACCATCTCCTATCCAAATTTGAACTTTATTCCCACCTAAGCCTTCGGTAGCAATTGCCAAATCGTTAAGACCATCATTATTAAAATCGGCTGCTTTGATTGAAGTTGAGCCATGAGTTGAATCTGAAAAAACACCAAGTTTAGATGGCGATGAAAGATAAATATATTTTTTTAAAATTTCATCATAAGAAAAAAGACCAAAGCCTAACCTATTACTCATTCTGCCAAAAACTGGATTAAACCCATATTCTCCTAAAATAATTTCAGGATATTTATTGCCTAATAAATTACCAACATATATCGAGCCTAAACCATTATACATGCCTTTGTATTGTGAAACATCTAAGAACCCCCTAGTTTCAGAAAAGGTGCTATCATTATTTTGAGTATAAATATGAGGCTCTTCCCCCCAATCACTTTTTGTACCCATATGAACACCTAAAGCATCATAAAGGCCGTCTCCATTTAGATCCCCAATACCAATAGCATGATAAAAGCTTTTTTTATTACTAATTCTTGTCCATTGGAGTTTTGTACCAATTGTCTTACATAATAATAAGTCTCCATGAAGCCATGGTTGAATAGCTTCTGAACCTGTACTTGCAAAAGCGATTGTACCTAATGTATCTACAAAAACATAATTTCTAAAACCTCCTGTTACTGAAGCCACATCATAGTAGTTTTCAAATACCCAATTCCCTGTACTATCTTTTATAAAATGTAAAGCAGGAGATAATGAATCAGCAGAATTTTGTATAATATGTTCGGTTTTGCCTACTTTATATAAAACAGCACCTGAGACAGTTTCAATTTCTCCAAACCCATAATTTCCTTGTTTTAAATTTGGTATCTTAATATCAAACTCTTTTGATGACAATTTATAACTTAATTGTACCTGTGAGGACAACTTAATAAAACAAAAGAAGAAGCCCAAAGCAAAAAATACTCTTTTCATAGTTGATGGCTTAATGAATCCTTTGGGGGTATTGTAAAGTTAGATATATAATCAATATAAAACATTTAGGAGAATGTTTAGAAATTACCCCCTAAACTCCACCGCAGGTAATCCTTGGTAGCCGCAATTTTTGACTACAAACAAACTCCCCGCCAGTGGTTGCTGAGCCAATGCTGCATCAGTTAATCCAACCCTTGCAGAACTTATATACAAATCGGTTAAATTATCGCCGCCAAAAGTGCAGGAGGTAATTTTTGCGGCAGGTAATTGAATACTGCCTAGTTTTTTACCAGTAATTGGATCCCACCTAGTCACCTGCCAGCCACCCCAATGTGCCACCCATAACATACCTTCTGCATCAATCGTCATGCCATCTGGAAATCCATCAGCAGCATCAATATTTACTACTATTTTTTTATTTTCAATTGATCCTGTGTTAAGATCATAATCGTAGGATACAATTTCATAAGTAGGTGTGTCAATAAAATAAAATGTTTTGCCATCCCTACTCCATGCCATTCCATTGGAGATAGTTAGGTCAGCAATCATTTTGTTGGATTCGATTAAACCTGTATGTGTATTTTTTTCGATACAGTATAAACTACCTGCTCCTTTTTCTTCAGTGAGTGACATGGTACCTGCCCAAAATCTTCCTGCAGGATCGCACTTGCCATCATTGAATCTATTATTGGGCAAATGTTTCTCAGGCGCTATAATTAATTCTTTTTGTCCGCTAGTTTTATCTACCCAATATATGCCTTCTTTTAAGGCCGCAATAATTTTGCCATGATTACTTAAAGCAAATGAACCTATCTTTTGATCTAAAGCTATGCTTGCCTGCGTAATTGTTTTTGGATGATGGCTATGTAATTGCCCATTTAAAATATCTATCCAATAAATGATGCCTTGTTTTGCATCCCATACAGGCCCCTCTCCCAATAAGGAAATTTTTCTGCCTACCACTTCGATATTTAGTTGGGATGAGGTCATGAATATTTAATAAAGCATTTAAAACGGCGCAGGACTAATACAGGTCCAACCACCATCGATGATTAAGGTTTGTCCTGTGATATGCTTGGCTTTGTCTGAAACCAAAAACAAAGCGGCGGATGCAATATCTGAAACATAGGCCGGTCGGCCCATGGGGGTTAATTGATTCCAAACCTCGGTATACTTAGGATCTTCTAAAGTACGCTCTGTTAAAGTGGCCCCTGGCGCAATGGTATTGACATTTATTTTGAATGGAGAAACTTCTATCACTAAGTTGCGCGCCAACATTTCGATGGCGGCTTTACTCATGCCATAGGCTGCTAATTCCTTATGTGCTTGATGCCCTGTTACAGATGAAGTAAATAAAAGACTACCTCCATTGGCTTGCTTTTTCATTTGGTTAGAAGCTGCTTGTGCTAAAAAGAAAGTCCCTCCTAAATTTACCTGCATCACTTTAAAAAATGATTCAGGGCTATACTTAAAAAAGTCACCGTATAAAGTAATGCCTGCATTGGCAATCACAATGTCTAGTTTTCCAAATTTGCTTACCGCTTCATCCACCATTTTCTGAATAAAAACCACATCACTACTGTCCCCTCCCATGGCAATACATTGCCCATTTGTCTTTTCATTGATTTTTTTTGCTGCTTCAATGGCCAAGGCTTCATCTAAATCATTCAAAAATACGGTGGCTCCTTCTAAAGCCAAGTTGGTGCAAATTTCAAAACCAATGCCCTTACCTGCTCCGGTTACAATGGCTACTTTATTTTTAAATTCCATAAGAAGTATTTTTAATTCATCTAAATAATTATCAATGTGAATCTCTAGTGACTGTACTACCCGACCCTCCTTTTAAAAAATCCATATCGGCCCCCAAATGCGCTTGCTCTACATGATTTTGATACAAGTGTACATAGCCTCTTGTTGCTATCTTTTGAGTTTGCTTCCATAATTTTTTTCTTGCTGCTAATTCATCCTCAGCAACTTCGAGGGTTAATTTTCTGTTGGGCACATCCAAACAAATGATGTCTCCATTTTTGACCAGGCCCAAAGTACCTCCCACTGCGGCTTCTGGAGATACATGCAATACCACGGTGCCAAATCCTGTGCCACTCATTCTTCCATCAGATATTCTCACTAAATCTGTAATACCTTTTTCTAATAATTTTTTAGGCAGGGCCATATTGCCCACTTCGGCCATTCCAGGATAACCTCTTGGTCCTACATTTTGTAAAACCATAATACTATTTTCATCAATTGCTAAATTCGGGTCTTCGATGCGTGCATGATAATCTTCAATGCTATCAAATACCACGGCTTTACCCCGATGCGTTAATAAATTTGCACTGGCTGCCGATGGTTTAATCACGGCTCCATTGGGTGCCAAGTTTCCTGTGACTACTATAATTCCAGAATCGGGTTTGAAAGGCGCTTGCATGGTACCAATAATATTTCGATCATACACTTCGGCCTTGGCGCAATTTTCTCCTATAGATTTTCCATTCACTGTTAATGCATTTTGATGCATCACCGATCCCATTTCTTTCATAATGGCGGGCATGCCTCCAGAATAATATAAGTCCTCCAAATAATGTTCGCCCGAGGGTTGAATATTCGCAAGTAGTGGAATGCCCTGAGAATATGTATCAAAATCGTTCAAATTTAGTTCAACGCCAATACGACCTGCTATGGCCAACAAATGAATCACAAAATTGGTAGAGCCTCCAATAGCTGCATTTACTTTTATCGCATTTTCAAAAGCATCTCTGGTTAATATTTTGGATAAGGTTAAATCTTCTTTCACCATCTCTACAATTCTTCTTCCTGATAATTGCGACAATACTTTTCTTCGCGCGTCTGCTGCGGGGATGCTCGCATTGTTAGGTAAGGATAATCCTAATGCTTCTACCATCACGGCCATGGTGGAAGCGGTACCCATCACGGCACAATGCCCCTGGGTTCTGGCCATACAGGCTTCAGCTTCTATAAATTCTTCTTGGGTAATTTGTCCTAATTTTTCTGCCACATCAAATCGCCATACATCGGAAGTGCCAATGTCTTTCCCTTTCCAATGCCCTTTTAACATGGGCCCTCCTGATATTACTAAAGTGGGTATATCTACACTGCAAGCCCCCATTACTAAGGATGGCGTTGTTTTATCGCAGCCACATAACAAGACTACCCCATCTACTGGATTGGCGCGAATAGATTCTTCCACATCCATGCTGGCTAAATTCCTGTACAACATGGCCGTGGGCTTGACCAAGGTTTCTCCTAAAGACATCACAGGAAATTCTACCGGAAAACCACCTGCTTCCAATACCCCTTTTTTGACCATTTCGGCCAAGTCTCTTAAATGCGCATTGCAGGGGGTTAATTCACTCCAAGTATTACAAATGCCTATCACTGGCTTACCTTCAAACATATCTGGAGGAATGCCTTGGTTTTTCATCCAAGCACGGTAGATAAATCCATCCTTGCCTTTACGTCCAAACCAATTTTGACTTCTTAACTTATTTGATTCCATAGAACCAGCTTATTTCTCACAATTTAACAAAAAAAACCCTTGCAAATTCAAGATTTACAAGGGTCCTTTTATCTATTAGGGGAAGCTTTTTCTTCCTTATGATTTATTTAGCAGCAATCTGGAAAGTCTTGGTTGAACTATTAGAAGACTTTGATTTAGACGTTACCGTTACAGTTACTGTACATAAAACACCAGGGGCTAAACTAGTAACACTAGCGGCATTGGTAGCTCCAGTAGTACTTGCAGCGCTACTTGAAGAAACTACAGTATTATCTGCATTCTTTTTAGTAGATACATCAATGGTTACTCCATCCTTTGGTAAAGTAGAAGTTACATTTACATTGATGGCTTGCGTGGTAGACAAGGCAGCTACAATACCAGAATAATCTACTTCCTTAGCATCTATTTCCACTTTAAAAGCAATGTCTGCTTCGGTTGGTGTAGGTGGAGGTGTTGGTGTAGGTGTAGTTCCAGTATCTCCTCCTTTACTACAAGAGAATAAGATAAATGGAATGGCTACCAATACTAATTTTAAATATTTCATAAGATTCAATTTTTAATATTATAGTTTAATCATTTTGAATTGATAAGACAATTTACCATCTGACGAAGATACTTTGAAAATATATACGCCCGCAGATAATTCTGAGTATGACAATCTTGAACCTGCATACACCCCTTGTTTAGAAGAAATTCTACTTCCGGTAGATGTTTCAAAGACATCAATGTTTAATTTTTGATAACCATTGACAACAAAATCAAAGTTCAAGAAGTTCACAAATGGATTTGGCGCTAATTTAATGTACTCCGTAGCACTTAAGTTAATAACGTCTGTGACTAGGTAATAGTAAGATTGACTCTTACATGCATTTTCCATTGACTTCACAGTATAACTACCAGCACCAGTTGGCTTAAATTTAGCACTACTATCCACCAAAGTGGCGTCTTTGTACCAATACCACTTATTACCAGCTACAGCATTTGCAATTAAGAATCCAGCCGTATCTCTAGCAATTACAGGTGTATTAATTACAGTGATTGCTAATTTAGCTCTAGGTCCTTCACAACCGCTTGCAGAATCTGTTTGGCTAACATAATAATTAGTAACACCTGCCGCAGTCACAGAAGGAACTGGCGCAGTTTTCACAGCAGTTCCGCCTGTTGCAGCGGTTCCATACCAATTTAAGCTACTCTTGGCCGAAGCGACAACTGTTGTTATACTGCTAGGCGTATTAGTACATAAAGCAATAGGACTTGCTATTGGAGCAATTGGTAGGGCATTTACTGCTACTGCCAAAGGTTTCAATACTGAACAACTATTAGAGTCTATAGCTTTAATGTAATAAGTGCCAGTTTTTGCAACCTTGGTTGGATCAGCTACCAAAGTTTGTTCATTTTGATCCGCAAAATAACTTATTGCAAATGCACCAGTGCTTCCTTTTCTATATACAGTATCAGCAATATTAATAGTGCCCGGACTACATATTGCAGCAGTACTTGTTGAAACAATAAGATTAGGCTTAGTGGTACAGTTAGATACAAACTTGATAATTTTATCAGTATTTAAACCATAATCATCAAGTGCAGTTACCCTCACTGATAATGTATCAGCACTTGTTAATTTTTTAGTATTTACAAGTACATCATTTTCAATAGAGAATGAACCATTATTGAAATCTCCCGCACCAGCGACTAATTTATAAGTGAAATTTGTACTTGCATTAGAAGTAACTGTGTTATATGCGGCCAACAAGCCAGTTGCTAAACCAGCAGAATCCACTCCTGTTTTATATCTAATAATACTAGTATCAACACTGTTTAATAAAATCTTGTCCGCAGATTGTCTAACATAAATGCTATAGCTCTTAACCAATTCACTTCCCAATGAATCTGCAGCTTTCACTGTTAACATATATAAAGTGTCTGTCAACTTGCCTTTCAAGGTCAACACATTGGTAGTACTATTAAATGAGAAGATAGCATTGGTTCCAGACCCTGTAACCAATGAAATTGTATACTTAGATGTTGTATCCTTTGAAATCGCACGCAATTTTACATTGAAGTTTGTAGAATCACCTTTTCTAAAATAGAATTTAGCCCTTGCGGAATCATTAAACAAAATATCTGAAGGTGGGGTAACTTCTTTAGTAACACCTAAAGAACTCAAAGTAAACATTTGTCGATCCGAGAATTTAGATCCTTCATAGGCTGCATCAATGGATTGCACAGAATAATAATATTTACCTGGAGGTAATGAAATTTGCCAACTAGTGTCTTTACCAACATTACCAGGCTGTGGTTTTTTCTGAATACCAGTTGCCAAATCAGATTCAACATTCACAATATCAGACAAATTACTAGCAGTACCCACAGATAGAGAATAAGTCAATCCATCAGAAGGCGTTTTGTCATCGGTAGATGGCTTCCAGTTGAATTGAACTAAATATTTATTTTCTGCACGTTTTTTAGCAACATTAAGTTTGTATAAGACTGGAATAGTTGGTGCATCATTAGATAGATAAGAGCTTTCAAGTAAACCACTATCCAATTGGGTTGAATCACTGGCATAAGGTTTAACCAATAAGCTTGAAATGTTTAAAGGCTTAATGTTATTAAAGACTGTTGATGTTTTATTCGCAGCCAATGACATGGATTTAATTCTGCCAGTTGAAGTTTCTGCCGCTACAGCATTTCCACTTACTACAGCTGAATAATTACGTACATTTCTTAAAATTCTAAATGATTTATACAATTGGCTGTTCTGGCCTTGATACAATGGATCATTTTCACTTCCCACCAATACAAATCCCAAATGACCATCCCCACCAATATCTCCCATAGACGGGGTCAACTTGGTATAATTACCAAATGGGAAAGTAGGCAATTCATTGAATTGGCTATATCCAACTGTGTCTTTTGAAGAAATGGCCATTTTTGTAACATAACCATAACCATCTCTGTCTCCACTAAAAATAACATCAGGGAATCCGTCACCATTAAAGTCACCCCATGTTGTTTTTGTGTTTTCAACAGGTTGTAATCCCGCAGTTGTAACATTTACAAAGTTTAACCCATTGGCTTTGGTATAGGTATTTTGATAGACATTAAATATTTCTCCAATGCCAGTTGCATACCCACTCATAGCAATATCCAAAAGACCATCATTGTTAAAATCTACCAAGTCTATTTTACCATTTTTTATTTTTGGTAATTGGACGCTGGTGTATTTCGTAAACTTACTACTTTGAGTTGCACTATCAAAATTATTAATGTATATATCTGTGTATCTAGTAAATCCTCCTCCTTCATAAGTAGTGACCAAGTCAAATGTTTTATCCTTATTCAAATCGCCAAAAGCAAATTGAATGTTTTGTGGATCATTCGCGTTGATGATACCAGAAAGATTATTAGGCATTGCAGTAACCACAAATGCATAGTTTGGAACTGTTTTGATAAGGGTATCTTTACTAATCTTATAAATATTTACAGCCCCAGTGCCATCGGTTTGAGTTCCACCATAAACCATATCCAAATAACCATCGTTGTCAAAATCAGAGAACTCAATTTTTGGATTTTTTAATTTCTTAAAGCCGCTAAAGTTCTTAATAAACTTAGTTGTAATATCAGTAAAAATGAAATTACCTTGATTTTGGAATACCAAGAAAGTTGGGGAAGAATTAAAATCAGTTGGGTTTTCACCTGCAATCAAAATATCAATTAACCCGTCCGCATTAATATCCACACATTTCACTTCTACATTTTTAAGACTAGGTACAATATTCTCTAGGCCTGTGGAAGTTACTTTAGCAAATTTATTCGCTAAATTCTGGTAGATACCAATTGGGCCATTCCAATATAAACTTTGATTCCACTGTTGAGTTCCCAAATAGATAAAGTCAGATTTTCCATCATTGTTGAAATCCGCCCAAGCAAAGGCAGGATTATCAACAGGTTGAATTCTTCTGTCCACCAATCCACCCTGATTAACAAATTTCCATGGATAAGACAAAGTGAAATTAGACTCTGCAGAATAATCAGAACTTTCAAAATTATTGTCAATGGACATTACTGACCAATAATACTTTCCAGGCATTAACTCCATATAATAAGAGTTTCCGCTAATTAAAGTAGTATTTGGCGACAGTAATTTATACTTACCATTAATTTTATTTACTGGTATCGTAACAATGTTTGAACCACCAGGAGTAGTACCTACTCTAATTAAGTAATACAAGCTATTAGAAGTGGTATGATCATCTTCTGGTGGAGTCCAAGACAATAATACTCTACCTAATCCAAAGTCATTGACTACTAAATTAGTAGCCAACTTAGGTGCAATATTCTTATTATCACCTTGTTCATTTGTAAAGATAGTTAAAGCACTTACCCCTTTATTCTCACCAGCAACTAGCAAATCTTGAGTTCCACTATTATCAAAATCGCCCCAAGCCAAAGTAGAGGATGAGTATTGTGGTAAAGCAACATTTCTAACTGTATCAAAATTATTAAAGCCCCCCAAGTTCATTAAAATTTTTGTTGTAGGAGAACCTTTTTTATTGGTTCCGGTATAAGCCAAATCTAATAAACCATCATTGTTGTAATCCGAGAATTTAACCGAACCTTTATCTACACTATCTAAAATAGATTCTTGTGTATTGTAGTAATTATAATAAAAATTATTTGCGCCCCCTCTTGTTTCAACGGTCCTATTCTTGATTAATTTTACTAATGGAACTGGTACGGTATTAGTCCCCCCATCTTGATTGGTTCCAATAATCACGATATCCATGTCCCCATCATTGTCCACGTCCCCAAAGTCAAATTTAGCATTGGCTAGATTTAAACCCTGTACATAAGTGGTGGTAAAATTATTGATATAATTGATTGAATTTTTGGCGTCTAAAAGCGTATTTACTTTAATGCCTCCAACTCCTCTTGCCGTTGATTGATCAAGTTTATCACTACCAGCGTAAACCAAATCTAAATCACCATCCAAATCAAAATCTACAAATCTAATATCTCCATTACAAATATTAGGAATTATTTGATTATCAAAGAAATATTTATCAATAGTAAAATTACCTGCACCGTCATTGTTTAATAAATAAGATCTTGGATTACCAACAGAGTCTGCCCCAATCATTGCCAAATCCATTGTACCATTGGCATCCTGATCTCCAAAAGTAATGGTTGAATTTCTCAAGGCAGGTATAGAAGTTGGTGCTGTTATTTCAAAGAAGCCACGTCTATTGGTAAATAATTGAACCTTATTTTTTGAAGTTGAATATTGACCAACTACCAATAAATCCAACCAGCCGTCATTATTGATATCCGCCCATTTCAAATCTCCATTTAATAATGAAATATTTGTTAAGCCCAAATCCACTAAAGTACCTTTATCATTTTTATAAATGGTGGTAAATGAAGTACCATCATCTTTTGAGCCCATAACCGCCAAATCTAATAAACCATCGTTGTTATAATCGCCCCATGCCATTCTCGCATTGGTTAAACCAGGAAGCACATTTTTAAGACTCTTGGTTAATACATCTTTAGGTGTAAATGAAAGCTGAGTAACATCACTTACTATTCCATCAGGATTAACTGTTTGAACTGTTAAATAGTAAGGCTTAGAAGAACTTACCGTGTTGTCTTTAAATACGACAGAATCAATGTAAGATCCAAACTTCATTCCATCCAATACAATTGGTATTTTCGGATTGGTTGCTCTATAATTATAGAAGGTATTAATATTTGATGTTTTATAAGTATTATCGTTGCTAATCTTAAAATTATAAGTATTGATACTATTGGAAGCTTGATTCAATACCCTGTCCCATTTAGTTTTAATTAAGTACCCATTATTTGCTGCTGTAAGATTTTTAGGAGCAGTCAAAGTAGGAATTGTAAAAGATTTATTTGGCGTTTGAACCAATGATCTTAAAACACGTGCTGTTCCATAGGTATTATTATTTCTAGCATATTCCGTCCAAACAATATCTTTAAATCCATCATTGTTTAAATCTAAAAGTCTAAAATTGATTGGATAACCATTTCCTTGTATATCTTGCGTAAATGGATTGTCAAATTCTGCAACATCTTTAAATCCATCAATTTGATTGTTTAAATATATCTGTATAGCTCCGGAATTTCCAAACTGAGCAATATCTGGGAATCCATCAGAATTGATATCTGCAACATCAAACCTACCGTCAGATAAATTTACTTTAAGCTTATAGTCATTAGGTGTTACAACCAATCTATTATTAGAAGTATTAAACTTAAAAGTATTATAGGCAGAAGATCCATTTGTTCTAGCTATTACAAATACTCCATCATTATAATTTTTAAGAGGCCCAATATAAATAGAAGTATTATAATCTAAAGCTACATTGGTATAATTTAATTCATAGGCACCCACTTTTTTATTGGAAACAAAAACCATTAAAGGACTTCCTTGACCAAGTCCTAGCCAATTACCCCAATTAGTTGTTGCAAATATGTCTTTAATGCCATCATTGTTAACATCAATAAATTTAATAAGTTTTAGTGTAGCATTAACGTTTTGATAACTAGCGCCATTGGATAAATAGTTACCGGACCATTTTAGCTGTGAAGGTGTTACTACAAATTCTTGTGTGCCATTAAAATCAGCATCTATATAATCAGCATCTTCACGAATGTTTGGCATTTCATGAGACCCTATCATATAACTAAACTTTGGAGTAGTAAATAAGTTTGATGGAATTTCATTTTTTACTATTCCATTATAGCTGGATTTAAATGCCCCATAATAATTGGTAGTTGAGTCATGATCGTAGCTCCATGTAGAGTTGCTAATTTTTCCTTTCAAAGTCATCAACTCGGTTTTTTGATCATATTCACTTAAACCATTTTGCATTCTTATAATTGGCAAATCAAACTCGTCATCAAAATTGACGTTGAATGGAGGTAGTATTTTCTGATAATAATCAGGTTTTGAGTTTATTTTAATCCTAGCATTTACACTATGTTTTAGAGTGTTTGTACCAGAACCCTTGGATGAATTCAGTATATACATTGTATCGTAATAATCCACTCTAGACTGATTGGTGTCCACTAATCTATAACTATCATCATAAAAAATAAGATGTGGGTTTTTATTATTTTCAGGATCAGAAGATAAATTCACTAAATTAAATTTCAACCTGCCACTTGCATTATTAAAAATAAGAGAGGCAGTATCATTTAAAAAATTGACAGAAGGCACATTAATTGTATCATTTGAACTCTTGATATTACTTATACCACTTTTTTTATTATCTGTAGTAACCAACCTAAGAGCATAGTAATAAGTTTTATCTAATGCTATGGTATCATAGATCATTGATGTTGTTTTAGCCAATTCCCTATAAGTAAGCGCCGTATCTAAAGCCGCTTTTAAAGTGTCTCTTATTAATAGATACTTACTTAAAGAAAGCGTAGAATCATAAGAAAAACTAATTGTTAAATTTTTCTTATCAGCAACATCTCTATTGAGTTCTAATAATTTTGGTGCAGCAAAATAGTTTTTATTTTCATATGCCCCAATATCTATACTTGAACCTGCAGGTAAAGGCCTTGTATTGTATTCAAAATCTTTTGTTGCAGCAAATAAGGTATCTCCATTCATTAATAAATAGGGAGCTCCCTTACCTATTGCTGGAGAACTATTTGACAACTGATACGAGCCTGAAGAGACGTCATTATACAAAGGATCTTTCTTGATATTTCCTGACTGTGCAGCATAAATTTTGTCATCCACTATAGAATTTACTACTTTATGATTTGGAGTTGTGCCATCTTTTAGCATGGTTGAACGACCATTGCCCCAAATAATACAATTTAAAAAAGGCATAAGACCACGATTGTTATAAGTATTAATATACCCCCAATTTGTATTATTAATAATATTAGAGTTAACAAATCTTACGGTTCTATAATTTAGTTGTGTAGAATCATTATAAGGAATCGAAAATAAGGTTTCATTGTTTGAAATAATACAATTCACAAAAGTTGGTGCTGCATAATCAGTGCCAATTAAAGCTCTCCATTTATTGTTTTGAATGACGCAGTTTTCAAAAACTGGGCTTGTATATTCAAGCGAATAAATTACCCCACTAGCATAAGGTATATTTTGATAATATTGGAAGTCTGAAATATTAAAACCACTCACTATAGTAACTGGATATGGCTTAGTACCACTAGAATTGCCATCAATTCTAACTAAATAACCAACTTTGTTTAAATCAACAATACTTGTTGAGGTTGCCCCAGCAAGTGATTTTATGAAAATACTTTTATTTGAAACTTTAATTGATGAATATTGTCCAGGCTTCACTAATATCGTATCACCATTTAAAGAATTGTCAATGGTAGATTGTAATGAATTTAATGGATACTCATTTGATCCAATTTGAAAACTATTCAATAATGTATCTACATACCAGGTATTAGATAATTTTAATTGAACAATATTGCTAATTTTACTTACCGCACCTCCAGAATCTACCGCTTTTACTGCAAACCAATAATTGGTATTTGGCAATAAATTAGTCAATTTGTAATTATTAGTATCTAAATTATTAGCTACTACACTTAGCTCCTCTTTAGTTTTTCCTCCTAAAACCAAGTATTTAACCGGACTATTTAATTTCTTCCAGGTCAATAAAGCAGATCTTGGTGCAGAAGAAATTAAAAGTGTATCAATCCTACTTGGAGGAATATTTGGCTTAACACTTACCTCATTACTATATAAGCTCTTATTTAATGGATTGGCAGCCTCTAAGGCTTTGATACGATAGTAATAATTTAGTCCATTGGTAACATTTGTATCAAGAATTGAAAGAACATTATTATTAGCTGTAGTTAAGATTGGTTTTAATACAGTATTAGAATCCGCAATTGATTTTACATCTCTATAAATTTCAAAGGCCTTGATTTTTGCAGTATCATAAGGTTTTAAAATGCTAATTTTTGTAAAGTTATCTCCTCCTTCCACATTATCTAAAATCGGGCTTGCCAAATTATAAGTAACCTGCTCAGCACCTATATCAATTTTAGTAGTTCGAGCATTGTTGAAATAATCATACAAGGGCACTTTGTAATAAGATGTACTAGATTTATTTAATAAACTATACACCCCTTGTTTAATACCGACAAAATTTGATTTTAGCTTATTAGTAGTTGTATCAAACATTTTTGAAATATCTTGACCATATATATTTCCAGTTTCAGTTACATTATAGTATCCATTACTAGTGTATTTACTTAAGCTATCTAACAACGTATTGTTACTAAATATGGTTGACTTATTGTAGGAAGTATTACCATTGGATGGCTTGTAAAACATAATGTCCCCAGCAGGATTGTAAATTAAATTATTCGCAATAATCATTGTTCTGTCATTGCTTAATGACACATGTATTGCCAATCCTCCATTTTTAATAAATGTATTGTTAATTATAAAAGTAGAATCACCCCCCCATCCACCTGGTTCAATGACTGCGCTTCTGAATCCATCCCAATAATTTGTAAAGTCATAACCATTTTGCACAAAAATATTATTAGTGATATACGTTTTACCTTTCCAGCCATTAATCAACTGAGTTGCTCCGTTTTGAACACTATATTTATTTTTGTAGAAGAAATTTTGATCTACTTTATTTCCGTAACCTTCTAATGTAACAATTCCATAATTAGATTCAATTCTGCTTGAATTTAAAATTGAACTATTTCTCAAATACATGAATGTATTGTTAATATTGCTAGGATCTCCATTATTCTTTATGATACAAGCATATATAGAGATAAAGGATGAAGCATTAAATACCAAATTACTGTGGTCTTGAATGGTCAATCCATTAATTGTAAAAGTGGGTGAACCTGTAAACAATTGGAAATCTTTACCTCCTGTTATAATGGTACCAGTGATATCTGAAGAATCTTTTGTTGTATAATAATTTGAAGTGATGTACACTTGATTCACCACCTTTAAAGTAGCTGAATTGGCATAAGTTCCTTTAGCCAATATAATAGTATCCCCAGAGAAAGAATTGACTAAGGCCTTCGTCAAAGTTTTCAAGGGACTAGAATAAGATCCAAGATTTGCATCTGAACCAGTACTAGCAACATAAATTTTATTGACAACCAAAGGAGATGCTATGATATTTGAATAAGATGATTCAACTCCATTGGCATCAATTGCCTTAATTCTATAATAATAGATTCTATTTGATAAATTTGAATCTAAAATACTTGTTTTGGTATTGGCAATATTGCCTACCAGATTTGATGTAATTTTAAACGAATCAACAGATCGCTCAATTTGATAAGTTCCAGCCTCAGTAGATTCATTTGTCCATTTTATTTGAACAATATTTGAAACAGTACTAGCGGTTATTGCGCTAGGAATTTTAGTACCTGTATTAGGCGTACCTCCTTTAATGTTACCAAAACCAGAAATATCTCCTGATGATTTTACTTTAGATTTTAACTTATAATAATAGCGTGTATTATTTGTTAGTGAGCTATCCGTAAAATTTGATAAATTTAATGAGGTAGACCCATCATATTCAATTAGATAACGTAATCCATTATTATTTGTCAAATCATTCCAATTCCCCCCATTTAATATCTCTAGATAATCTTCCCCCGCTGGGCTATTATTTGGTTCTCCAGAATTGTATCCAAAACTAGTTCCGGTCATATCCATCGTCATTTTCTTACCATTTACCCAGTACCAATTGCCCTTAGCCTCGTCTAAATTATTTATTTGATACCCTCCAGCCCAATAATGACCATTATAAAGAGCATAATTTCTTACAGTTAGGTAGTTATTTTCAGCAGCAGTTTCAATACAAACCAATTGCCCGCCTTCTGCAATGGCAGCAGCTTTGGCAGCTGTCCATGTTGTTGCATTATTACTCAAATAATAATCAGACCCATTGTAAGTTCCAAAATAAGTATAGGCCGAAGTGGTTAGAGGCTTACCGCGACTGGTTGATGTATTTGTATTTAAAGTAGTATCATTAAAAATAGTTGCAATTTTTGCAAAAGTTCCTAAGCTATCGGTTGATCTATGTATTTGAATGGAATCCACAAAAGCAAGAGGAGTGGTTGGCACCGTCCATCTTAAATAGTTCTTTGTTTGACCAGCTGTTACAGAATTCATGACAGGCACATTAGGACCCACTGTAATGGATTGCACAACAGAACATCCATTGCTATTGGTATAAGTAACGTCTGTTGAGCCATTGGCTACTGGAACAAATACTCCAGTTACGCTAGAAGATGAAATGGTACCTATAGAAGTTACAGAAGACACCCAAGTATTGCTAATCGCCGGAGAGGCACTACCTGTCAAAGTTAAATTTGCACCAACATTGGTATAAAATTTACTTAAAGTAGCAGAGATAGCAGGAAGGGTACTAATGATTGATGCAGGTATTGAAATAGTTGCAGTGGTTGCACTTGCTGCTGTTAAACTAATTGTATTACTGTTCCAAGTTGTGCCTGAGTTGGCAGTTGCAGAAGCTTTTAGTCTTAAGTAAATTGTTGTGGCTGCAACAGAAGCACTCGACTGCGCTAAGATTAAAGTGTCTTTATAGCCGCTGGTACTTGATGTTCTTGAAATTTCAATTCCAGTGGGAGCAGTTAACAATATATCATCAATTAAGCCTGAACCAGTCACTGTGAAAGTTTGACTTGCAGAAGCTGTACCTATACAAGTGGTAAAGGCAGAAATAGTTCCGGAGGTTAATATTTTAGTAACGGATAAACTTAAAGCACGAGCTGCAGATTCGCAACCTGTTGTACTTTTTTTAACTCTTAAATTAAATCCATAACTACCTGCTGTTTTTGTGGTAGGCAGGGGAACTGTAATGGTTGTTCCAGACAAAGTACCATCATTTACAGCCGTATATGAACTTAAAGCCGGAGTACTTGCCAAAACAGAATATAAATCAGGACTTCCTGTAGTTGCTGTTAATGGTATATCATAGCTTGTTGCTGTTGTTAAAACACCCCCAATATTACCAACTGATAAAGTAGGCAATGAATTTACCAAAACTGAAGCAGTGGTGAAATTAGTACAAGCACTATTTACATTACTAGCTACGGTATAAGTTATGGTAGAAGATCCTGCAGCAACACCAGAAACCAATCCAGCACTTGATATAGTGGCCACACCAGTAGTTCCACTAGTCCAAGTGCCGCCAGTAGTGGTATTAGATAAAGTAGAGGAACCACCAATACATACAGATAATGTACCAGTAATGGCATTTACTGTTGGCAAAGCAGTGGCTGTTACAATGGTTGCACTTGATGTTGCAGTTCCACAAGAGTAACTAACAGTTAAAGTATAAGAACCAGAAGTAGTTGCAGTAATACTAGCTGTATTTGCACCTGTACTCCATGTATAAGAATAAGGACCCGACGGAGCTGTCAACACAACAGAACCTGGCGCACAAAAAGAAGTGGCCCCAGAAGCTGTAATTGTAGCTGGAGGAGGTACAGGACCTATACCTGAATTGGCTGGAACAGGAACTGATTGTAAACTTGTACCAGCACTTGATACCACCAAATTGCCTAAATAAAATCCAGAAGGCAATCCGTTTTTTAACCTAATCCACAACGTTGTAGTTGAAACAATTCCGCCAGATTGTGTTAATGAAATACTTGTAGAAAATGTTCCAGCACCAACCGCTAATGAAACTTCATAGCCTGTTGGAGCAGTAATCAAAAGATTTGCAGCTAACCCTGTAGCAGAGACAGTAAATGTTTGAGTAGAAGTTGTTGAACTTTGACAAGCAGAGAAAGTAGTAAATGTTTGAGAAACAGTTGCTACTGCAGCAAAAAATGTAGCTGCAAATTTATTATTACTATTTTCATTTACGATTTTTGTAATATTCGCTAAAGGTAAAATATTCGATTTTATTTTAAGCACAGCGCTTTTTTCATTTGCAGATGCTTTGACATTAACACTGTTTGTCAACAATAATACACTTACTAATAAAGTGATTAACAACTGAATTCTTTTCATAAAGAAAATTTAATTAAATAATTTATTTCAAGTTGTCGTGGGGGCTGACAACGTTAAAACGAATAAAAAAGTATACGCCAAAAAAGACGATGTGTTAAAATTAGTATAATTAATTTAATTTAACATATGTATTGAGACTATTTTCTTAGAATGTTAATATTTTTTAGATAATATTATTTTTTTACGCTTATATTATTGATTATCAATATTTTAAAATTAAATTATTTAATTGTTATCGACCAAAATCATAGGCTAAACCCACAAAACTGCAGTTATTAATTACTCCCATTTTTTGCCTCTATTTCCCTAGCTTTATTGAATCAAATTTTCTATTAAAAACATAAAAAATGACCATTTTAGCCATTAACCTATCATTTATACACAACCCCTTTATAGAAATCATACTTCGAACCCTTGCCGTTTACACCTTTATGATTTTGGCCCTTCGCATTTTTGGAAAAAAAGAGTTGGCTCAATTGTCTGTTATTGACCTGGTTTTCATCCTTTTAATTAGCAATTCAGTTCAAAATGCCATGGTTGGCCCAAATACTTCCTTAGAAGGAGGTTTGATTGCCGCAGGTTCCCTATTCTTGGCCAATTATACCTTAAAACAGGTACTCTATAAAAGCAAAAAAATGAGCCAATTGGTGCAAGGCGAAGCTATTTTACTCATTTATGAAGGGTCCGCAAATATGGAAAATTGCAAAAAAGCAGAAATTACCATCGAGGAATTGGAGGCTGCCGTTAGAGAACATGGCGCTAGAGATATCCAAAAAGTAGACCTTGCCATTCTAGAAGTAGATGGAAACATTAGTGTAATTAGCAGCGACTACCAAACCAAGTCCAAGGTATCGCATCCACGCAAACATAAATTTAAAGGGCGATTGACCCAGAACTAAAAGTCTTTGACGTTACCTGTTCTTTTTAAAACGCCCCATACTTGAAGCTCCCCTTTGATGGCCCGTTTGATGGCTTTGAAAAATACATACATCATCAACCATCTATAAATTAAAC
Source organism: Bacteroidota bacterium (assembly GCA_947451115.1). Lineage (GTDB taxonomy): Bacteria > Bacteroidota > Bacteroidia > Chitinophagales > Chitinophagaceae > Sediminibacterium. The sequence continues at coordinate 19,918 of CANFXV010000022.1, read as the reverse complement.
GTTGAGGTACCAACCATATTAATTTTAAAGGATTTTCTTTTTCAAAGGCAAAAGCAATAGAGGCGATGAGTGCATCCACAATTACATATATTAAAAAATAGAAAGCAATTTTTCCTCCATTGCCAGTGAGCAAAGCAATGACCATTAAAAAATCGGCCATGGGTGAAAAGAAAGGTATGATGTATTTAAACAACAACATATCTGGTAAAACTATCCATCCTAAAGATTTATTTTTATTGCTAAACATTAAGTCTTTATGTTTCCAAAAGGTTTGCATCACACCAAAACTCCATCTTACCCTTTGTTTCATAAATTGTTTTAAATGCTCGGGCACTTCTGTATATGCATAGGCCTTAGATTCATTTAAAATTAAATAGCCAGCTTTTAAAATCCGCAAAGTAATATCACAATCCTCTGCCAATGTATCGGCCGTGAATCCGCCTGCCTCTATGATGGCTGCTTTCTTAAATGCCCCAATGGCACCTGGTATCACTGTGATGGCATTTAAATAGGCAAAACCTTTACGATCAAAATTTTGACTAGTAATGTATTCAATGCTTTGCCACTTGGTTAATAAGTTTACTTCATTGCCTACTATCACCGAACCCGCTACGGCACCTACTTCCTGCCCTTCTTTGTTAAAAGGATTTACAAAATTACGCATCAACTTAGATACTGCATCACTTGCCAATTTAGTATCAGCATCTATACAAACTACATAGTCCGCTTCTGATTGACCAATGCCATAGGAAAGTGCGGTGGCTTTTCCTCCATTTAGTTTTGTATATACTTTAACCAATGTATTGTTGACAAAAGCATTTTTTACTTTTTCAAAAGTTCGATCAGTACTGCCATCATCTACAAAAATGATTTCAAAATTTGGATAATCACATTTAAGTAAATTGTATATCGAACTTACCGCGTTTACTTCTTCATTATAGGCTGGGACAATAATAGAAACAAAAGGATGCGGTAAAGTGCTTTCTAATTCGGTAAGATGCTTTGCCCTTTTCTTTTCTAAGGCAGCCATAATTCCAATAATCAAAATTCTTACCGTACTCAATGCCAAGAAGATCATAAATAAGGCAAAAAAGAAATTCCCTCCCAAGTAAGCAGACTCTGCTAAAATATAATTAACCTGCAACCAATAATATTCTTTGCCCTTGGGGGTAGATGGCATTAATTCTTCTGGTTTTTTATTAAGCAAGTCAGCTACAGATGTAAACGTATATCCTTGCGCTCTAAAATACCTGATAATTTTACCAGTGGCATTTACTGTATTTTCTCTATTTCCTCCAGCATCATGTAATAAAATAATACTTCCCGCAATGGACGTATCTTCGGGATTGCCTGTATTTGTTTTTTTCAAATAATCTTTCACTACCCGATCAAATATTGTGTCATTCCTATATTCATTGATAGGAATTTGCCAATCTTCTGGATCGATGCTCTCTCCTACAGTGATGTAGTTTTTCTTTCTGCTTAATGCAATGGGTGCTAACTCCTCATACTTTCCCGGTTCACTATCTGCATTGAATGGTGCTCTAAATAAAATGGTACTATGCCCTGTGATACACTCTATTAATAATTGTGTGGCATCCATTTCTAAAGATGCTCTTTGATTGCTTACCAAACTCATATCTGGGTGGGTAAAAGTATGGTTGCCTATTTCATGCCCTTCTTTAAAAATTCTTTTTATTAATGGGATATTATTTTCTGCTTGATAGCCCACTACAAAAAATGCTGCAGGTACATGGTAATAAGCCAGGGTATCTAAAATTTGACGCGTGTATTTAGGATCAGGTCCATCATCAAAGGTCAACACTAATTTTTTCTTGGTGGTAGCGCCAAATCTTCTAATTACATAAGTAGATGGTAGCTTATCATAATACTCCTCACTGATCAACATAGATACCGAATCTATTTCACTTCTGATATAACCATCTTTAGGGGAGGCGATGATATCTAATACTTCTCCTTCTCCTACAAAATCTGGCGCACTCCCTGCCTTAATTTTGTTAAACTCAACAAAATTAAATTTTCTCAAAGCCGTTTTGGTCATAGGCTGATTGTAAAAAGACCATAACCTTACATCCTCTCCGCCCAATCGCCATAATGCGGTTCCCGCTAAATTGTATTCTGTAGCAAATCTTATTGAATTAAAATTGGTGGCCGCATCAACAAAATATACTTGATGTAAGAAGTTTTCACTATCATAATACTCATAGTCTAAATTGTAAGTGTCATTGTCGTAATCAATCCGCGCATCACTGCTTTTTGCATTGGCGATGGCTTGTTGGTAAGTAACATCCGCTACGCTAATGATTTTTTTATTTTTTGTTTTCCAATCGTGACCAAAAGCAGGTAAAGCAAGAATTACCTTATTGGCGGGTACTTTTTTGGCCACATCCAATACTGCCGCCTCTATCCATTTTTGTGAACTATTGGGCCCTGGTTTTGTTTCGGCATGGTGCTGGTCATAGGCCATTAAAATAAGGTAATCGTTGTACTTACTTAATGCATTGTAATTGTAATCATCATTGAATGGAATCACATCCTGAGAAACCAATAAATCCTTAGCATGTAATTGTTGGTATAATGTTTTTTGAAATTCAATTAAAGGCCTATCCGAATCCAAGGTCAATTCTTCAAAATCGATATTGACGCCAATAAAATGATACTTTTCTAAAATTGCAATTATATCATCAATTAACTTTTGCCTTTTTACTGGATTGGTAATGATTCTTTTGACGGTCTCTCCTCTAAATAATGTTTTGTAATTGTTTGTAAGCAAGGGCATTACTTTTACCCCTGCCGATTGCATTATTTTTAAAGCTTTAGGATCGATGGTATTGTATAGTTGATCGGTGTTTGGATCGATGAACAACCATTCAGGAATAATTAAATTGATGTTCTTGATATTTCTTTGCAAAGAACTAAAAGATTGTGCAGCATCCCAGTTTACATAAAAGGCTGCACGTATACCCAAGCTATCACTGAAATATTTAGAAGTAGATAAATTAAGTGGCTTATCTAATACTTGACCGCAGCCCAAACCTTTTGACCATTTATTGCCTATAGCTTTTTTAAAACCTTTGTATTCTTTTTCTAAGGAACTTTCTCTGTATGAAGGAATCGAATCTGTCAAAACTTTTTTGATGGCTGCCCCTTCTAATGGAATGTCAGGCTTATTTTTATTGGTAAAATAAATACCCATAAAAAATATAGCTGCAATTATTGGTAAAACAAACAAAGCTGCCCTAAGGACCCATTTTGTGGTCTTCCATCTGGACTTGTCTGTGGACTGAAAAATTTGGGATTGATCGCTCATTAGTAACTACAAAATTAACCCTATTTTAGACTAGATTGAAAGATAAATCCGTCTTTAAATGATTTAACTAAAGTTAAATTTTTATTTCGCTTTACTTCCTCTAAGGTGGGTATGGCCGGATTATCCTCATTGTTGAACCAAATGAGTATAAATGATGATAATTGATCAAATTTTGCCATGTCTTGTGCATGGGCTGTTTCTGGCAAAAGATTCAAATGCTCCCCAGTATAAAAATACACAGCATGACTAGCGTTGGAATAGACCGGCAAAGCTTGATGAAAAATGCTACGATCTTGTTTTAAATAAGTAAGCGCATCACTATAAACCCAGTCATCTTCCGAGTATCCGCCAATGCCTCCTTCTTTATTTTCCTGATAAGTGGATTTGTCAGCAGTGTAATATTGTTGTAAGGTAACCCCACCAAAAATGATCATTAAAAAAACAAAACTTAATCTTATGGCTTGCGTTTGAATAAGCCTTGTCCAACTGACCAGATAAAAACTTAAAGTAAATAAACAGGGGATGAAAAACGGCGCCAGTAAGCGATTATTGATGGTCTCATATTTAGAAAAAGTAGCCGACAACAACATAAACATAGAATAGACTAAGGTAAATGCTGCTGCAATTTTTTCTATAGAATTATGTTCTAATTTTTTTACATAACGATAAATAAAAATGGCCGAAATACTTAGCAGAAAAATTAAACCCATCCAAAAAGGATAGGATTTGGTCAAAGCTTCAAAAGGCATCCAGTCGCTCAACACTGCCCCATAATATTTTACGTTTTCAATCAATGAAGTTTCCCCTTTTTGCCTGCTGCCAGTCAAACTGGTACTAAGAAAATAATTTCTTAATAAATTAATACTGATTAGGGAGCATGCCACCATACCAAAAATAAAAAAATGCTTAATTTTTTTTGCAAACTCAATTTCTCTAGATAAAATAATTAGCAAGGCCCCTGTCATCACCAAGGTTACCCCAGCCAATCTGGTTTCAAAGGCGAAGGCGGTGACCGAGGCCAACACCAATAATGTCTTGGTGGTATAGCTCGTAAAATAATCAAAACAAACCCATATAAACAACAACACTTCTACAATGAATAAAGTCTCAGACCATAACATGGTATAAATTTCCAACAAGCTTGGGCTAGCTGCAATCGCCAATAATAAAATCCATTTTAACCATTTGGCCTTATTTAGTTTTTCTAAAATACAACCACTCATGAAAATGGAAATGCCAAAAAGCAACGCATTCATATAGGGTGCCAACTGAGTGATGTCCTGTCTAAAAATAAACTGAATCAAGGCCAAAAAACTTGGAAAAAACAAGGGAAACAAAATAAATGGTTGGTCATCAAATTGATAGAAACCCTGCCCATTCAATACACTATGTGCAGCGCTAATATAATAAATAGAATCTGGAGAAATCCCCACCCCCCCATGCCGAGTAAAGGCAATCACAGCCACCATTCCAATAATGGCTGCCAATAAAGAATCTATATTGGTTTTTAAAAGGCGCAAGCTTTTAGTTTTTGCAAAAATACACCCTTTATGCATAAGAAATAGGCCAATTTGATAGGTAAAAGGGCCAACTACCATTGGACCATCTTTATTTTGCTAAAAGCAAAAAAAGTAGGAAATTAACTGCCTCAACCGATTGTTCAACAACGTCAAAAACCAAATGAAAAAAAACATCCAACAATTTCTTAAATCTTTAGCAATTTTTTGCTTTCTAGGTTTAATCCTTAGTTCATGCAGTAATAAAAGAAGCAGTACGCCAAAAGTATTGGTCTTTACTAAAACCGGAGGCTATCATCATGCGTCCATTCCAGTGGGTATTAAAGCCATTCAAGACCTTGGTGCCAAAAACGGCTTTGAAGTAGACACGACCACTGATGAAACAAAGTTTAACGAGGATAATTTAAAAAAATATGCTTCTTTGATCTTCTTAAGCAGTACAGGCGAATTATTAAGTGGGAATCAAGAGATTGCTTTAGAAAGATACATGCAAGCAGGTGGCGGATTTGTAGGCATTCATGCTGCTGCTGATGCAGAATATGATTGGAGCTGGTACACGCAAATGGTGGGCGCTTCTTTTTTAAGCCATCCTGATCAACAAGTAGCAACTTTAGTCATCAACGATAAAACGCATCCCTCTACTGATAGCCTACCCGCTACTTGGTCTAGAAAAGATGAGTGGTATAATTTTAGAAATATCAATAAAGACATTAAAGTATTAATTAGCATTGACGAAAAATCATACAATGGCGGAAAAAATGGCGATAATCATCCAATGGCTTGGTACCATGCATTTGATGGTGGTAGGGTTTTTTATACCGAATTGGGCCATACCGACGAGTCTTATGCCGACCCCTTGTATTTGAAACATATTTTAGGTGGTATTCAATATGCGATGGGTGAAAACAAAGCAGATTACAGCAAAGCGCATAGCGTGTATGCACCAGATGAAAGTCATTTTAGTAAAACACAATTGGTTAAAGGTACTTTCTTCGAACCTACCGAATTGACTGTCTTACCTAATTTAGATGTATTAGTAGTACAACGTCGTGGTGAGATATACTTGTACAACAACGAAACTAAAAAAATCAAACAAGCTGGTTTTTTAAAGGTGTATTGGAAAACAGAAAAAACACCAGGTGTGAATGCAGAGGAAGGTTTATTGGGTGTAAAAGCAGATCCTGATTTTGCAAAAAATCATTATGTATATATGTTCTATAGCCCTGCTGACACTTCAGTCAATAGATTGTCTCGCTTTACACTAGAAAATGATACTATAAAAAATAGCTCTGAAAAAGTAATTTTACAATTTTATGAGCAACGTGAAATTTGTTGTCATACTGGAGGCTCTATTGCCTTTGGCCCTGGAAACAATTTATTTGTTTCAACAGGTGACAACACTACTCCATTTGATGAACCAAAACAAAAATATGCAAGCCATGGTTATGCACCCTTAGATGATCGCCCAGGACATCTACAGTATGACGAACGTCGTAGCTCTGGTAATACCAATGATTTGCGTGGTAAAATTTTACGTATCAAAGTAAAAGAAGATGGTTCTTATGAAATTCCTGAAGGAAATTTATTCCCTAAAGGAACAGATAAAACAAGACCAGAAATTTATGTTATGGGCGACCGTAATCCTTACAGAATTTCTGTAGATCAGAAAAATGGCAACTTGTATTGGGGCGAAGTTGGACCTGATGCCAATGAAGACAGTTTAGATACACGTGGCCCTCGTGGTTACGACGAAGTAAATCAAGCCCGCAAAGCTGGTTTCTTTGGATGGCCTTTCTTTATAGGCAACAACTACCCTTATCATTTATATGATTATGCGACTGGAAAAACAGGACCCACTTCAGATCCTGCTAAACCAATCAACAATTCAAGAAACAATACAGGTTTGACTGAATTACCTCCTGCTCAACCAGCATTTATTTGGTATCCTTATGCAGTTTCCATGTTTGATTTCCCATCCTTGGGTGCAGGCGGACGTACTGCTATGGCAGGCCCCGTGTATTACAGCGATTTGTATCCTAAAGAAACAAGGTACCCTTCTTATTATGATGGTAAATTTTTCTTCTACGAATGGATGCGTGGTTTTATTAAAGCGGTAAGCATGAAGGCCAATGGAGATTATGATAGAATGGAACCATTTATGGGCCATACTAAATTTAATTCAGCCATTGATATTGAAGTTGGACCTGATGGACGTTTTTATGCCTTAGAATATGGCACTGGTTGGTTTACTAAAAATGCAGACGCTGGTCTAGTTCGTATAGATTATAAAAATTAAAAAAAATAGCATGCACAAAAGACAATTTATAAAAGATGTTTTATTGACCACGATGGCCGCCCCTTTGGGGTTGGCTAGCATGGCCCAAAGTTTTAAACTAAAACAAAATGTGCCTGCTTCGGTATTGGCCAAGGATGAAGACTTTTGGTTGTCCATCAGAAATCAATACTTGCTAAAACCAGATTATATCAATTTGGAGAATGGTTACTATAATTTTTTACCTCAACCTATTCTTAATAAACTCATCGAACACATCAAAGAAGTGAATTACCAAGGTTCTTATTATATGAGAACTGTTCAATGGGAGAATAAAAAGAAAATTGCTGCTAGATTGGCGGGCATTGCAGGTTGTTTGCCCGAAGAAATGGCCATTACAAGAAATACAACAGAATCCATTGATTTAGTAGTGGGTGGTTTTGATTGGAAAGCAGGCGACGAAGCTGTGATGGCAGTTCAAGATTATGGTGCCATGTTGGACATGTTTGAACAAGTCAAAAACAGGTATGGGGTGGTCACGGTGAAAGTATCCGTACCTCTGCATCCAAAAAACGATGAAGAAATTGTGCAGCTTTATGCCAATGCCATTACTTCCAAAACCAAATTATTAATGGTTAGTCATATGATCAATATTACGGGACAAATTCTACCTGTCCGTAAAATTTGTGATATGGCCCACGCCAAAGGGGTTCAGGTAATTGTAGATGGAGCACATGCTTTTGCCCATGCTAAATATCGTATTGATGAATTGAACTGCGATTACTACGCCGCCTCCTTACATAAATGGTTAAGTGCCCCATTAGGTGCAGGCTTATTGTACATCAATAAAAACAATATTAAAAACTTGTGGCCCTTGCTAGCAGATGGTGAAAAAGACCTCACCAAAATTTCAAGATTAAATCATGTAGGCACACATCCAGTACATACCGATTTAACCATTAATGATTGTATTGATTATTATGAAATGATTGGTGCAGAAAGAAAAGAAGCAAGGATGTATTTTTTACAAAACTATTGGACCAGCAAAGTGAGAAACTTGCCAAGAGTTTTATTGAATACCCCTGCCGATCCTGTTAGAAGTTGTGGTATTGCCAATATAGGTATTGAAGGCATCAAGCCTGGTGAATTAGCAGAAAGATTGATGAAAGAGCACAAAGTATTTACAGTAGCCATTGATGGCGCAGAAGTACATGGTTGCAGAATTTGTCCAAATGTTTATACTACTACTGCAGAATTGGATGCCTTTGTGTTAGCGATCAAAAAACTATCCAACAATGCCTAATGATTTCATAAGAACCACCGAAGCCGATTCGTTATACCATCAGATTGAGGCATCGAGTACTTCTGAAATTTTAAAAAATATCAATAAAGAGGATCAAAAAATTGCGCTTGAAGTAGAAAAAGCCATTCCTTCCATAGAATTATTAACAGAGGCGATTACCGTTAAATTATTAAACGGTGGTCGCCTTTTTTATATTGGTGCAGGTACCAGCGGCCGTTTAGGCATGGTAGATGCTAGTGAATGCCCTCCTACTTTTGGCGTACCTCAGGATTTAGTAGTGGGTATTATTGCCGGCGGACATAAAGCCATGTTTCATGCTGTGGAAAATGCCGAAGATGATACCCAACAAGCCTGGCTAGATTTACAAGCACATCAAATATCAACTTCGGACTTTGTCATTGGTATTGCGGCCAGTGGAACCACTCCCTATGTGATTGGAGGTTTAGAAAAATGTAAAGCAGCTGGCATTCTCACCGGGAGCATTGCTTGCAATAAAAATAGCCCACTTAGTGCTGCCTCGAATTTTCCAATTGAAGTAGTGGTAGGCCCTGAATTTATAACAGGAAGTACTAGAATGAAAAGTGGTACCGCACAAAAATTAGTATTGAACATGATTTCTACCACCGTCATGATCAAACTAGGTCGCATCAAAGACAATAAAATGGTGCATTTGCAGTTGACCAATCAAAAATTATTTGATAGAGGTGTGAAGATGATTATGGGAGAATTAAACATCAATGATGTTGAAATAGCATCAACGCTATTAAAAAAATACGGTTCCGTGAAAAAGTCTATTGAAGCCTATTCCAAATAAAATTTAATTCGATGAGCGATTAAATGGGGAAACTTATTTTGCCCATGGTCGTGGCCAATTGTGTGGCCTTGCCCCCTGCTAGTATGGGCGTTCCAGCCACTGCCTCATTGGCTAAAACTGCAAAAAGCATGGCTTCTTTGGCATCTGGCAAAATACCAATGTCCATAGTTGATTTTATTTGAACTTCTGGCATCAAGGCTTGCAGATTATCTATGAGTAAAGTATTGTGCAAGCCTCCCCCACTTAAATAAATAACAAAATTAGTACCTGCAGGAACATTTTTATGTATCGCTTCCGCTATAGTTTCGGCAGTAAATCTATTCAGGGTAGCCATTAAATCATTGGGCAAAATAGTTTTACCGAGAGCAATTTGTGCAGCCACTATAAAATCAAGATTAAATAATTCTGGGCCAATGGTTTTCGGGAATGTTGAATTAAAAAAAGAATGATTTTTTAATACGGATAGTAGCGCTTCGTCTATTCGACCCGACTTTGCAATAGCGCCCCCATGATCATAAGCTAAATCCGTAAAACATTTTCTTATATAGGCATCCATTAAAGTATTTCCAGGTCCTGTATCTGTTGAAAATATTTGATCGATACTGCAAGCTGCAGGTAAATAAGTAAAATTCGCAATGCCCCCAATGTTTAAAAGCACTCTATGTTCTGTTGGATGATGACACAATAAATAATCTCCATAAACAGCCAAGGGCGCCCCTTCTCCTCCAGCCGCAATATGCTTTTGTCTAAAATCACTAATAGTAATGATGCCCGTAGCCACTGCCAAATGATCTGCTTCTCCAATTTGCAAAGTGGCTGTGCCATATTCATCCGTTGGATGTAAGGATTTAGGTGCATGATATACAGTTTGCCCATGACTTGCGATTAAGTCAATGTCTGTGGATTTTATTTTCCATTGAGCTAGTGCCTGGTTCACATACTTAGCATGGGCCAAGCCAATCCAAGGATGCAAGACACATAATTGAGCCAATGAAATGGTTTCCTTAGAAAAAACAGTCAATAATTTTTCTTTGAAAACTGCTGTATAAGGCACCGTCATAAATTGCTCTACCGTTAATTTAGTTTGGGTACCTGCATTAGAAATAGCACATAAGGCAATGTCTAATCCATCCATGGAAGTTCCACTCATCAATCCAATGATGCGTCTGCTAGGCTTTTGCGCAATCTGGTATAATTGACTAATATTAGGATGCATTGGTTTGATAAGGTATAGTGACTAGCTAAAGTTACAAAACCGCGCCCATATTTAGGCTTGAATCAAGCTTATCTAATGCATTGTTTGACAGCAATTAACAGCAATTGGTCAATTTTCCACACCGGCCTAAACCCCTTCAAATTCAATGGCTTATAGTGTAACTTTACCACTTATTCATTAAAGTATGTTAAAAGTAGGTGTGTTTGGTGTAGGGCATTTAGGTAAATACCATCTTAACAATTGGAAAGAAATTCCAGGGGTTAGTTTAGTTGGTTTTTTTGATCCAAACAACGACCATGCCAAAGAGGTGGAAAAAACTTACGGGCTTAAAAGATACATGGATGAAGAAAAATTAATTGCTGCCTGTGACATTATAGATGTGGTGACCCCTACCCACTTACATTTCCCTGTTTGTGAAATGGCCATTAAAATGGGCAAGCATGTGTTTGTAGAAAAACCAATGGCCAATACGATTGAAGAAGGTCGTGCTATTGTTGATATGGTCAAGGAAGCCAATGTTAAATTACAGGTAGGGCATGTAGAAAGATTTAACCCTGCCTATACTGCATTAAAAAACGCCTCTTTGAACCCTTTGTTTATAGAAGTGCATCGTTTGGCTCAGTTTAACCCTAGAGGCACAGAAGTAAGTGTGATTTTTGATTTAATGATTCACGATATTGATATTATTTTAAGCATTGTAAAAAGTGATGTGAAAGGTATCTCCGCAAGTGGTGTTGCTGTATTAACAGACACCCCTGATATTGCCAACGTGCGTATCGAATTCAACAATGGTTGTGTTGCAAATTTAACCAGCTCTAGAATTAGCATGAAAAAAATGCGTAAAATAAGATTATTTCAAAAAGACGCTTATATCGGCATTGACTTTTTAGAAAAAAATACTGAAATTATTAAGCTTAAAAAGCCTGAAGATCCCGATACTTTTTCCTTTGATATTGAAACCCATCAGGGCACTAAAACTATTTCAATTGAGAACCCCGTCATAGAGGAAGGCAATGCCATCAAAGCTGAATTAAGTAGTTTTGTACAGGCGATAGAAAATAACGAAACTCCAGTGGTAAGTGAGATCGATGGCTTTTTAGCCATGGAGGTAGCGCATCAAATTTTAGAAAAAATAAGCAAAAGTACTTCTATATTAAGAGACAGCTCAGAGGCCTACCCGATGGCTGATCCAACCCCACTTGAAGATTAGTGATTTTGTAAAAAAAATTTAAGCAAATCGCTTGGTCAAAATATAGTTGGCAATGGCCAAATCCAAAGGTCTGGTAATTTTTATGTTTTCATATTCACCATCCACCAAATAAACAGGCACCCCACTGGCTTCCACTACATTGGCCTCGTCCGTAAATGAGGTTTCGTATTTTTGTTCAAAGGCTTTTAATAAAATATCGGACCTGAAAGTTTGAGGGGTTTGAATCAACATTACATTTTCTCTATCCAACAATTGATGCTGCTCTCCACTCATCAAACGTACCGTATCTGTAGCTGTGACAGCAGGAATGGCAGATCCTTTCTCATAGGCTTGTTGATAACATCTTTGAATTAAAGCTGGAGTCAACAAACACCTTACCGCATCATGTACAAATACAATGCAAGGGGCTGATATTTTACTTAATCCATTTTTTACAGACTGAAAACGCGTATCCCCACCAGCTACATAACTAATGGTATTTTTATATTTGCTTTTGCTTAATATTTCCTGGCCTTGCTTCAAATAGCCTTCGGGCAATACCACCACCAATTCAATGTCTGAGAATGCTGCAACAAACTGATCAATGGTATGAGTTAAGATAGCCTTGTGCTCGATTTCTAAAAACTGTTTAGGCACCACCGATCCCATTCTTTGTCCAGTTCCTCCAGCAACAACAATGGCAATTTTTTTTATATCCATGATCAATTGATTAATAGAAATTTGAAATCTTATTTACCCAGTAATTTTATCACCTCTGCCTGCAATGCTATTTTATCAATAGGTGCCGTACCCACTAATTCACAAACCAACCCACCGGCAATATTGGCTAGCTCTGCCGCTAAATTCATGTCCTTGGTTGCCGCATATGTTAAAGAGGCAACAGCAATCACGGTATCGCCCGCCCCACTGACATCTGAAATGTTTCTGATATGCGTAGGTATCAATTGATGCTCTTTTTGATGAGCATAATACACCCCATGTTCTGATAAAGTAATAAATGAAATCTCATGGCCTAAATTTTCTTCTAAGGCCGCATGCACTTTATTTAAATTAGCGATGTCCACTTTTTCGATGGCTACTTTCAACCCTTCTTTGACTTCTTTTAAATTAGGCTTGAAAATGGTACAACCTTTATAAGCTAAAAAGTTTTTTTGCTTGGGGTCTACTGCAGTTGGAATGCCTTGCGTTCTACAAAATTCTATGATGGTATGAATTACTCGCTCAGTTAAAACCCCTTTATTGTAATCTTCTAAAATAATTAGGGAAGGTTTTTCTTTTTGTACGTATTCAATAAAATTAGCGATCAATGCATCTTCCTCCTTCGTTACTAAATCATTGGTATGTTCATGGTCTAAGCGCATCATTTGTTGATTGCGACCCATCACACGTACTTTATTGGTAGTCACCCTAGTCTCACTTGTTAAAATATATTGAGTATTAATTCCATGATTGTCTAATAAGCCCTTTAATTCTTTACCTTCTGCATCATTCCCTAGTAGGGCAAACAAAGTGGTTGGCGCACCTAAAGCCCTCAAATTTAAAGCTACATTGGCGGCACCCCCTACACGAATTTCTTTTTTTTGCAAGGCTACTACTGGCACTGGTGCTTCTGGAGAAATCCTATCCACATTACCCCACCAATAAGTATCTAACATAATATCTCCAACAACTCCTATTTTGGTATTGGTATAATGATCAAACAATTGATTTATGGCCGCCTTTTCCATCATCCTACTCAGATTTTTGATTTCGTAATGCGATATAATACAAAGGTATACCCAATAAAGTAATTACCAAACCCCATAAAGAATACTTAGGCTCGGTATACACCAATCCTATACAAAACACGGTGGCCATAATGATATAAATAGCTGGTAAAAAAGGATAGCCAAATGCTTTATAAGGCCTTGGTAAATTAGGTTCTTTTTTCCTTAAGATGAAAATACCAATGATGGTTAAGACATAAAATATAACTACAATAAAAGAAACCATGGTTAATAAATCACCATACTTCCCACTCAAACACAATAAGGAGGCTACCAATGCTTGAATCCATAATCCATAGGCAGGTACTTCATTTTTATTTAAACTGCCAGTTTTCTTGAAAAATAAGCCATCCTTAGCCATGGTATAATATACCCTAGCTCCAGCTAAGATTAACCCATTGTTACAACCAAAAGTAGAAATCATAATCATGACAGCAATCACGATTGTTCCAATATTACCCAATACTGCATTGGCAGCGGCAATGGCCACACGGTCATTTTCTGCAAAGGCAATGGCTTGCAAAGGAAGCACATGTAAGTACATCAAGTTCGCACTGATGTATATTAATGTAACAATGCTGGTGCCTAAAAATAAACTCAAACCAATATTGCGTTGTGGATTTTTAATTTCTCCTGCAATAAAGGTGACATTGTTCCAAGAATCACTACTAAAAATAGAACCCACCATGGCGGCAGCCATAGCCCCAATTAAGGTTGTTCCACCAATGGGCAGCCAACTATGCGTTACTGCACCATCAGCCCCTGTACTAGTTACTGCTTGTCGGGCATCAAAAGCATTAATCCAGTTTTCATGCCAAAAACTATGCTTGGTGAATAAGAAACCCACCACAATTAATCCAAACAAAGAAATAAGCTTGGTAAAAGTGAAACTGTTTTGAATCATTTTGCTTTCCTTAACGCCCCTTGTATTGGTATAGGTTAAAAAAAGTATCAAGCAAATGGCCAGTACTTGTGCGGCTGATATTTTTATAAATCCAAGATCGGCTAAAATATTATTCTCTCCTACTGCTGGGATTAAATAGGCGGTGAATCTGCTAAAAGCCACCGCTACGGCAGCGATGGTGGCTGTTTGTATTACCGAGAAAAAACTCCATCCAAATAAAAATCCCACCAAAGGATTGTAGGCTTTTTGCAAATACACATACTGACCTCCTGCTTTAGGGTACATCGCACTCAATTCTCCATAACTAACCGCTGCAGTAATGGTCATAAAGCCGGTGATTAACCAAGCTGCAATAAGCCAACCAGAACTACCTACATACCTGGTAATAGAAGAACTCACAATAAATATACCAGAGCCAATCATACCCCCCGCCACAATCATGGTCGCATCTAATGCACTTAGCCTTGGTTTAAAATCTGCTGTATCTGTATTTGACATAATAATTTTTTTAAAAATATAAATGTTAAAATAAAAATCCTTCTCAATAACTTGAAAAGGATTTTACCTAATTAATTTTTGGATTTGTATTCCCCATTTAGCCCTTTTACAATATCAGAGGTAATATCATAAGCGGTGTCTTTGTAATACATCAAATCGGAATTGCTTGAGAAAATGTATGAAAAAGTTTTTGCCTTATTGTATTTTTCCAAGAAAGTTTCAATTTTCTTTTTTACTTCTTGCAAGCGCTTAAAACTTTCTTCTTGTAATTCTTGAGAAAGTTGTTGTTCTTTATTGGTATAATTTTTTTCTAATTGCGCTAATTCTTGTTGACGACTTGCCACTTCAGCTTGCGTTAAACTTTGTCCATTTTTTTGTAAATCTTGGTACTTTGCAGCAAAAGCATTTTTCAATGCCGTCAACTGTTTTGCATTTTCCATGTCTTTCACTTGTAAGGAAGATTTTACTTCCTTAAAAAACTCATAATTATTTTGAATGGAATCGATTTCAAAATAAGCCACTTTAGTGCCAGCACCTGCAGCCGCAGAAGCTTTAATAGCAGGAACTGAATTGCTAAAATGCAAAACGTACAAAATAATAATGGCTAAAGCCAAAACACCATTCACCATCCAAGAAGTTGATTTCATTTGAAATATTAATTTAAATATAGGGCAAAGAATAAACTATTCCTTACCCTATAAAAATAGGGAAAATAATAAACCTAGCTACCAAAATAGGCATAAAAAAAGCAGGAAAAGTGACCCTTTCCTGCTTTTTAACAATTAATAGCTTTTATTATTCATCGTCGTCGAAGCTCATTGCCTCACGTGTTGTAGCCAATACCTCGTATTCTTCTTTGCTACCAACGATTAATTTTTCGAACTCTTTTTGACCAGTACCTGCTGGGATTAAATGACCTGTAATTACGTTCTCTTTTAATCCTAACATTAAGTCCACCTTGCCTTGAATAGCCGCTTGGCTTAATACTTTAGTCGTTTCTTGGAATGATGCCGCAGAAATCCAGCTTTGAACGCCTAATGATGCTTTAGTTATACCTAGCAATACTGGTCGAGCTGTAGCAGGTTTTGCGTCACGCACTTCTACAACTTTTTTATCGGCACGTCTTAAGATAGAATTCTCTTCTCTTAATTCACGAACGGTAACAATTTGTCCAGCCTTTAATTTAGCACTTTCGCCTGCTTCAGTAACCACCTTCTTGTCGTAAATACGATCGTTCTCTTCAATAAAGTCAAAGCGATCTTCTAAATCCTCCTCTAAGAATTTGGTATCCCCAGCATCAACGATTTCTACTTTCTTCATCATTTGACGAACAATTACTTCAATGTGCTTATCGTTAATTTTCACCCCTTGTAAACGATAAACTTCTTGAATTTCATTCACCACATATTCTTGAACAGCATAAGGACCTCTGATAGCTAAAATATCTGCTGGAGCAATTTGACCGTCAGACAATGGCGCACCTGCTTTCACGAAGTCGCTGTCTTGTACTAAAATTTGACGTGTCAATGGCACCAAGTATTTCTTCACCATACCATCCTTAGATTCTACAATGATTTCTCTGTTACCACGTTTGATGTTACCAAATGCAACGATACCATCAATCTCACAAACAATCGCAGGGTTACCTGGATTACGTGCTTCGAATAATTCAGTTACACGAGGTAAACCTCCAGTGATATCTCTTAATTTTCCTAATACTCTTGGAATTTTAACCAATACATGACCAGATTTTACTTCCACACCTTCTTCAATAACGATGTGTGAACCAACTGGTAAGTTATAGTTTTTATTGTCCTTAGATCCTTCTAAGATAATAGTAGGAATCTTTGTTTTATCCTTAGATTCAATAACCACTTTTTCACGGTGACCAGTTTGCTCATCCGCTTCGTCACGGTAAGTAAATCCTTCTAAGATATTTTCAAATTTAATTTTACCATTTTGTTCAGCAACTACCACATTGTTAAATGGATCCCAAGTACAAATCACATCTCCTTTCTTCACTTGAGCACCATCTTTCACTGCTAACAAAGCACCATAAGGAACGTTGTTGGTAATCATTAAACGATCGTTTTTAACGTCCATAATTCTTACCTCACCAGTACGTCCTATAACTACTTTTACTTTGTTGCCTTCGTTGTTGATGGTGTCTACTGTACGTAAACCATCGAACTGAATAGTACCATCAAATTTAGCGTTTAAGCTAGATTCAACAGATGAAGAACCCGCAACACCACCCACGTGGAAAGTACGCAAGGTTAACTGTGTACCTGGTTCACCAATAGATTGTGCAGCAATAATACCCACTGCATCACCTTTTTGGGTAACATATCCTGTAGCTAAGTTTCTTCCATAACAGCTTACACAAACACCACGCTTACATTCGCAAGTTAATACAGAGCGAATTTCAACGGTTTCAATGCCTGCATCTTCAATGGCACGTGCTACATCAATCATAATTTCTTCACCCGCACCCACCATTAATTCATTGGTTAAAGGATTGAATACATCATGTAAAGAAGTACGACCTTCAATTCTATCTGCCAATGGTTCTATTACATCTTCGTTGTCTTTTAAAGCACTTGTAGCAATACCACGTAAGGTACCGCAATCTTCTTCAGAGATTACCACGTCTTGTGAAACGTCTACCAAACGACGCGTTAAGTAACCCGCATCCGCAGTTTTCAACGCTGTATCCGCCAAACCTTTACGCGCACCGTGTGTAGAAATAAAGTAATCCAATACGTTCAATCCACCTTTAAAGTTAGACAAGATAGGATTCTCAATTACCTCAGATCCTGTGCTACCACTCTTACGAGGTTTAGCCATCAATCCACGAATACCAACTAACTGCTTCACCTGTGTTTTACTACCTCTTGCACCAGAATCCAACATCATGTATACAGAGTTAAATCCTTGTTTGTCTATGGCCATTTCACGAATCAATGTTTCAGTGATACGCGTATCGACACGGCTCCAGATATCAATTACTTGGTTGTAACGCTCGTTGTTGGTAATTAAACCCATATTGTAGTTTTCCCAAACTTCTTCTACTTCAACTTTCGCGCCTTCTAATAAAGCGTGTCTTGTTTCAGGAACCACTAAATCATTTACGTTAAATGACAATCCACCACGGAAGGCCATTCTAAATCCTAAAGTTTTAATTTCATCTAAGAATTTAGCAGTAGTAGGTACATCAGTGATTTTAATAATATCACCAATAATTTCTCTTAAGCTTTTCTTAGTTAACAATTGATTGACAAAACCTACTGGCTTTGGCGTATGTTGATTAAACAATACACGACCTACTGTAGTTTCTATTAATTTATTCACCAATACACCGTTTTCACGAACATTGGTCTTCACTCTAATATTGGCATGTAAATCAATTTTGTCTTCGTTGTAAGCAATGATGACCTCGTCTAAATTATAGAACGCCTTGCCCTCACCTCTTACGACTAAATCTCCCATAGATTTTTTACCCTTTGTAATATAGTATAAACCTAATACCATGTCCTGAGAAGGAAGGGTGATTGGTGTACCGTTTTGTGGGTTCAAAATGTTATGAGAAGACAACATTAATAATTGTGCTTCCAAAATAGCCGCATGGCTTAATGGAACGTGCACCGCCATTTGGTCACCATCAAAATCCGCGTTGAACGAAGAGGTAACTAATGGGTGTAATTGAATGGCCTTACCTTCTACCAATTTAGGTTGGAAAGCTTGTATAGATAAACGGTGCAATGTTGGGGCACGGTTTAACATTACTGGATGTCCTTTCAATATATTTTCTAAGATATCCCAAATAATCGCTTCTTTTTTATCTACTAATTTCTTAGCGGACTTCACGGTTTTTACGATACCTCTTTCAATTAATTTACGAATGATAAATGGCTTGAACAATTCAGCCGACATATCTTTTGGTAATCCGCACTCATGCATTTTTAATTCTGGTCCAACCACAATTACAGAACGTCCAGAATAATCCACACGCTTTCCTAATAAGTTTTGACGGAAACGACCTTGCTTACCTTTCAATACATCTGATAAAGATTTCAATGCACGTCCACCCTCTGCTTTAACCGCATTAGATTTACGAGAGTTATCAAACAAGGAGTCGATGGCCTCTTGTAACATACGTTTTTCGTTACGTAAGATTACTTCGGGCGCTTTAATTTCCAACAAACGCTTTAAACGGTTGTTACGGATAATTACACGACGGTATAAATCGTTCAAATCAGAACTTGCAAAACGGCCACCATCCAATGGAACCAATGGACGTAATTCTGGTGGAATAACAGGAATATATTTCATAACCATCCATTCTGGACGGTTAGTGATATGTGTTTGTGCTTCACGGAAAGATTCAACCACGCTCAAACGCTTTAAGGCATCTGCTTTACGTTGTTGAGAAGTTTCGTTGGCTGCAGCATTACGCAAAGAGAAACTTAATTCATCCAAATCCAATAAGCCTAACAAATCATGCACGGCATCAGCACCCATTTTTGCAACAAACTTTTGAGGATCGTCGTCGGGTAAGTATTGGTTTTCTTTTGGTAAAGTATCTAATAAATCTAAGTACTCCTCTTCAGTTAATAAATCGGCTACTTTAAATTCACTCTTAATACCTGGTTGAATCACCACATAACGCTCATAATATATAATAGTCTCTAATTTCTTAGAACTCATTCCTAATAAGTAACCAATTTTGTTAGGCAATGATTTAAAGTACCAAATGTGTACGACAGGCACCACTAATTTAATGTGGCCCATACGCTCACGACGTACTTTTTTCTCCGTTACCTCTACCCCACATCTGTCACAAACAATACCCTTGTAACGGATACGCTTGTATTTACCACAAGCACACTCATAGTCCTTTACTGGACCAAAGATACGCTCACAGAAAAGTCCATCACGCTCTGGTTTGTACGTACGGTAGTTGATGGTTTCAGGTTTCAACACTTCTCCAAAACTTCTTTCCAAAATATTGTCTGGGGATGCCAAACTAATAGTGATTTGCGAAAAAGCCGGACGTTGTCTATTCTCTTTTTTGAATGCCATATTAT
>CANFXV010000021.1 GCA_947451115.1 Bacteroidota bacterium | reverse complement strand
CATAATAAATTATTTATAATTTATTATGATGGCGGAAAGTAAAAAAATAATTAGAGATTAAATAGAGGAATTTATATTCTATAAAATTCCTCTAAAAGTAAAAAAATCAAAAAGAGAATTTTAAGGAGCATTTATATTCTTTAAAATGCTCCTTAAAATTAATAATCGCCCAAAGTTTCTTCTAATTGACCTAATGCTTTAGCCAATTGCTCATCATTAGGAGCAATGCCATGCCAATCATGACTACCTTCCATAAAGTCAACCCCTTTACCCATTTCTGTTTTCATCAAAATACAAATTGGCTTTCCTTTACCAGTTAATGCTTTTGCTTGAGCAAGGGTTTCTAATATATTGTCCATATTGTGACCATCCATATGTAATACGGTCCAATGAAATGCTTTGAATTTATCTTCCAAGCTATCCAAGGATAAAACTTTGCTTAATGGGCCATCAATTTGTTGTCCATTTACGTCAATGGTAGCTATTAAATTATCTACTTTATTATGGGCTGCAAACATCACTGCTTCCCAAATTTGCCCTTCTTGTAATTCACCATCTCCATGTAAACAATAAACAGTGCGGTCATCGTTATTGTATTTCTTAGCAAGGGCAGCACCAATGGCTACACTCATGCCTTGTCCTAAAGAACCGCTTGCAATTCTTATGCCAGGTAAATGATCATGCGTAGTTGGATGCCCTTGTAAACGAGAATTTATTTTTCTAAAACTAGCCAATTCTTTCACCTCAAAATAACCTGATCTTGCTAATACAGAATAAAATACTGGGGATATATGACCATTGGATAAAAAGAAAAGATCTTCATTTTTACCATCCATTGAAAAATTGGTATCTATTTTCATCACTTTAAAATAAAGTGCAGTTAAAAAATCAGTGCAACCCAAAGAACCACCTGGGTGACCACTTTGTTGTGCATGCACCATTCTTACAATGTCTCTTCTAATCTGAGAAGCAATTTTAGTTAAATCTGTAGTAGCCATAATTGTTTTATTCTAGTGGGGGCAAAGATAGAATTCATAGTCTAATTTGCATCGGAAATCTAGCAAAAAGCTAAAAAAGACTTGCTTTCGATTCGATGATTTGCGTAGCTTTGAAGACTCAAACAAACCTAATATGTCAGAAGAGTTAAAGAAAATAGCCCAAAATGCAGAAACAAGCATGAAAAAGGCCATCAATCACTTAGAAATTGAGATTTCCAAGATTAGGGCTGGTAAGGCATCACCTTCCATTTTAGAAGGGATCAATGTGGATTATTATGGCACCCCAACACCAGTAAGTCAGGTGGGCAATGTGCAAGTATTGGACAGCAGAACCATTAGTATTCAACCTTGGGAGAAGAACATGCTAGCTTTAATAGAAAGAGCCATTATGGCGGCAAATATTGGTATTACACCTCAAAATGATGGGATACAAATTAGATTGTTTACACCACCATTGACCGAAGAGCGCCGTAAAGAATTGGTTAAAAAAGCCAGTGCAGAAGGGGAATTGAGTAAAGTATCTATTCGCAATATTAGAAGAGACCACATAGAGCAGGTGAAAAAATTACAAAAAGACGGAGCCAGTTTAGATATATGTAAAGGCGCCGAAGAGGAGATTCAAATAATTACCGATAAGCACATCAGCTTAGTTGAAAAACATTTAGAGTCAAAAGAAAAAGAAATCATGACCATCTAATTGGTTCAAAAATAATACTACAATAAGCCCTGGCACTTTTAGTGTCGGGGCTTATTTACAATATAGACGCCTGTTAGAATAATCAACAAGCTACCTACTTGCAAAAAGGTAATGGTTTCTCCATAAAACACACCCCAGGCTACAGCCACAATGGGTATTCCATAGGTCACCATGGATGCAAATAGGATGCCAGCTCTTTTGATGAGCATGTAAAAAAGAATGGAAGAGATAGAAGTCCCTACTACACCTAAAAAAACCGCACTCCAAGTAGCTTTGATCAGGAGGGGGTTGTTGAAATTTAAATTAAAATAACCGGTGGCATAAAGAATAAAGGCGCTAGGGATAATTAAAAAAACAAAGGCAACAGACGCAATGTCAAGGGCACGAATATTTTGTAAAAATTTACCCACCATATTTACATTTAAGCCATAAAAGAAAGTGGCTAGTAAAACCAAGGAAGCATAGGCTAAGTTTTCAAAACTAATATTTTTACCTGCTGCAAAAAGCAAGCAAAGGCCAATAAAGCCTACTAAGATGCCTGCCATTTTTTGGGCATTGGTGGCTATTTTGAAAAAAAACAAACCTACCAAAATGGTAAACAAAGGAGTCAATGAATTTAAGATGCCTGCAAGCGCACTATCAATTTTAGTTTCGGCTATACAAAATAAAAATGCGGGGATAAAATTTCCAATGATTCCAGAAAGCAGCACCAAGCCCATTTTTTCTTTAGGAATTTTTTTAAATGCCTTAAAGGCAAAGGGCAATAAAATCAAACCTGCAAAAAACATGCGTAGGGCCGCTACCTGATAGGGCGAAAGTTGGGTAAGCCCTTCTTTCATCAGAATAAAGGAACTGCCCCAAATAAGGGCTAGAAGGCAAAAAATGACCCAATGGATGAACTTTTTGTCCATGCGCTAAATTTTGGGTAAAGATGCTTGATTTTTTATAAAAGTGGATAAATACTTGGTCATTTGGCCATAAATTAGTCCTGATTCCTTTTCTTTGTGCACATGAATCAGCAAGCGAATTATTCTATCAAAGTGGACCAATTTGAAGGTCCTTTTGACCTTCTACTTTTCTTTATCGAGCGAGATGAAATGGATATCTACAATATTCAAATTACAAAAATCATCAACGACTTTTTAAACTTTATACATGAGCAAGAAAAAGTAAATATTGAATTAAGCAGTGAGTTCATCTTGTTTGTTTCTACTTTAATGCGCATCAAGGCAAAACTTTTATTGCCAAGAAAAGAATTAGATGCCTTGGGCAATGAAATTGATCCTAGACAAGAATTGATTGATAAAATTTTAGAGTACAAAAAATACAAAGAAGCGGCAGTTCAAATGGCCGACTTAGAAGCGCTTAGAATGCTGATGATGAAGCGTGGCAATATTCAACAAGAGATGTCTTTGGTAGGAGAAGAAGCGGCCGAAGGCACTGAGTTGCAAACAGTGACTTTGTTTAAATTGATGAAGTCTTTTGAAAAAGTGATGACGCGTTTGCAAGACCGCCAGAATAAGCCAGTACATACCGTGGTTAGGTACAATTATACCATGGAAGGCAGCAGGGCTTATTTATTAGACATGGTGAAAGAAGGCAAAACGGTGGCCTTTGAAAAAGTGTTTGACATCTGTCAAGACCGAGTACACGCTTTGTTTTTATTCTTATCTATATTAGAATTATCTCAACAAAAATACATGAAGTTAATGGTGGGAGAGGGGCGCAATAATTTCATCATTGAATGGAATGAAAATAGAGAAGATGATTTAGAACCAGGCCATGTAGATAATTTTGATTCTTATGAAACGCCTAATTTAGAGTCTTTCAAAGATGATCCAATTCAACCCAATGCCGAGCCTGAAAATTTAGGAGATTTTGATCCTAGTTTGAACTAATTAAGTTGAGTAAATTTTAAACTTCTGTAAGAATTTCCTTGTCCAATAATGCTTTTACTGCATCTGCAATAGCCATGGCATCGTAATGACACTCCTGGTATAATTCTTTTAAGCTGCCATGTTCTACAATGCTATCTGGAATACCTAGGAGGGTAATTTTACTCGTGTAATTGTGCTCGTTCATAAATTCTAAAATGGCCGAACCCATTCCGCCTACTACTGTGGCATCTTCTACTGTTACAATTTTATCATAGTTTTTAAACACTTCATGCAATAAAGCTTCGTCCAAAGGTTTTACAAAACGAATATCATAATGCGCAGGATCAATGCCTTCTTCTCTTAAATTTCTAATGGCTGTTTGTGCAAAATTACCTGGATGACCGAAAGTTAAAATGGCAATGTCTTTTCCGTCTTTTAATTTTCTGCCTTTGCCAATGGTAATTTTTTCAAATGGTTTTTGCCAATCTACTAAAACACCTTCTCCTCTTGGATATCGAATCACAAATGGCGCATTGGTTTCTGGTAATTGTGCGGTATACATTAGATTGCGCAATTCCACTTCGTTCATTGGCGCCGAAACAATCAGATTGGGAATACATCTAAAAAAAGCAATATCATAACAGCCATGGTGCGTGGGTCCATCTTCGCCGACCAAGCCAGCGCGGTCCAAACAAAATACTACTGGTAAATATTGCAAAGCCACATCATGTATTACTTGATCATAAGCTCTTTGCATAAAGGAAGAATAGATATTGCAAAATGCTTTGATGCCTTGTGTAGCTAAGCCTGCACTTAACGTAACTGCGTGTTGTTCACAAATACCTACGTCAAAAGCCCTGTCTGGCATGGCTTCCATCATAAACTTTAAGGAAGAACCACTAGGCATTGCCGGGGTAATGCCCATGATGGATGGATTCAATTTGGCCAATTCTACAATGGTATGTCCAAATACATCTTGGTATTTAGGCGGCTGTGGTGTTTCAATTTTTTTCTTAATGATCTCGCCAGTTAGTTTATCAAACAAGCCAGGTGCATGCCATTTAGTTTGGTCTTTTTCTGCTAAAGCATATCCCTTTCCTTTGACAGTAAGAATGTGCAATAATTTTGGACCAGGAATTTCTTTTAAGTCTTTTAAGGTATCCACCAAATTGGCAATATTGTGCCCGTCAATTGGCCCAAAATAACGAAGGTTCAATGCTTCAAATAAATTGCTGCTCTTAGAAACCACGCCTTTTAAACCAGCTTCTACTTTAGAAGCCATTTCACGGGTAAAGGTTTTACCAATGGGTAATTTGCCCATCAACTGCCAAAGTTCATCTCTCACTTTATTGTAGGTAGGAGAAGTGCTAATGTCTGTTAAGTATTCTTTTAAGGCACCCACATTCGGATCGATGCTCATGCAATTGTCATTCAAAATAATTAACACATCGCTATCGGCAACGCCTGCATGGTTCATCGCTTCAAATGCCATACCTGCAGTTAAAGAGCCATCTCCAATGATGGCGACCGATTTTCTATTTTCTTTTTTATACTTCGCAGCCATGGACATACCCAAGGCGGCCGAAATAGAAGTAGAAGAGTGGCCTACGCCAAAAGTATCATATTCACTTTCTGATCTTTTTGGAAAACCACTTAAGCCATTGTACTTACGATTGGTAATAAATTCATCGCGTCTACCAGTTAAAATTTTATGACCATAAGCTTGATGGCCAACATCCCATACCAATTGGTCATAAGGGGTATTGTATATATAGTGGAGTGCCACAGACAATTCAACTACCCCTAAGCTTGCAGCAAAATGCCCTCCATGCACACTTACCACGTCAATAATGTACTGACGCAATTCGTCACATACCTGATGTAGTTTTTCCTTGGAAATCTTTTTTAAGTCTTCCGGAGAATTAATGATCTTCAATAAAGGGCCCGCCTCAATCTGCATGCTTCAAATTTGTGTTGTAAAAGTAAGTTAATAACGTAAATATTCAACAAAAGTTTAAAGTGAAATAAGGTCAATTGCCTTCTACCCAATTATTTGGCCATCTATCCAATCTAAAGCCCCATAAGCAAGCAAATAGGAGTAAATTTGAGAGACATGAAAAAGTCTGCCTCTATATATTGGATTTGTCAAGTTGTTGGCTGGTTAAGCTATGGGCTTACTATTATTTTCTTTGCTTATATGTTGGAGAAACAATTAAGCCTGACTTTTTATCCAAGAATTCTTATCAATATCATTTTAGGTATTTTGTTGACACATTTGTTGAGAAAATCAATGATTCAACTTTCTTTGAGACCACCTACACCCTCCCATCAGTGGTGGAAAATATTTTCATTAATTTTATTTTTCTCCGTCTTGTTTAGTATCCTTACAAGTTCAATCATTGAAATATTCAGGTTGTTTGATTCAGATAGAGAAGGGCCTAAAAATTTAAGCGATCATTTTACTTGGTCTATAACCAGCATTGTAAATAATTGGAATGGGGAAAGGGTCAATAAAAGATTTTTATTTAGTTTGATATTAGATACCCCAATTTTCTTGGTATGGATTTCGATTTACGTATTATGGCATTACATAGAATTCACCAATTCTGAGGAGGTCAATAAAGTAAAATTAGAAACCATCATCAAGGAACTGGAATTAAAAACCATCAAGTCTCAGATTAATCCGCATTTTATTTTTAATGCATTAAACAGCATACGAGCCTTGGTCGATGAAGATCCACAAAGGGCAAGACAGGCCATTACGGAGCTAAGTAATATTTTAAGAAGTAGTATTCAGGTGGACAAAGTAGAAATTACTTCCTTAGAAAAAGAATTAAATATTGTCAAAGATTATTTGGCACTAGAATACATCCGTTTTGCAGATAGATTGAAAATAGAGTATGAAATTGATCCTGCCACTAAAGACAATCAATTGCCTCCAATGATGTTACAAACCTTAGTGGAGAATGCCATCAAACACGGGCTTGGTAAGCAAACCGGGGATTGTTTGATCAAAATAATTTCAAAATTTGAACAAGATAAATTGGTCTTAGTAGTACAAAATACAGGCTTGTTGCAATCTACGGAGCGAGATGGTTTTGGATTACAAAGCACAAAAGAGCGTTTGAATATATTGTACCATGGACAAGCCTTGTTTGAGCTATTTCAATGCAAGCCCAATCAAGTCACTGCTAAATTAGCCATACCCATATCCATTCCTAAAAAATAAATTATGCCCATTAAAGCGATCATAGTAGACGATGAAAGATTGGCTCGTACTGAGTTGAAAAAATTATTGGCGCTACATCCTGAAATACTAATCATTGACGAGGCGAGCAATGTGGACGAAGGCGTAGAAAAAATAGATTTATCGCATCCCGATTTAATTTTTTTAGATATTCAAATGCCCGGCAAAACCGGCTTTGATTTATTGGCTGAATTAGAGAGATCCCCTAAAGTAATATTTACTACCGCTTATGATGAATTTGCTTTAAAAGCTTTTGAAGTGAATGCCTTGGATTATTTATTAAAGCCCATCGATCCAAAAAGATTGGCCGATGCAATTCAAAAACTACAAGCTGAAATTGTATTAGAACGTGCCAGTTTATCTGGCAATCAAAGAGGCCCATTGTCAGAATCAGATCAGGTATTTGTGAAAGACGGAGAGAAATGTTGGTTTGTGAAATTGCAAGACATTCGCTTGTTTGAAAGTGTGGGTAATTATGCGAAAGTGTATTTTGATACCAATAAGCCACTAATTTTAAAATCTTTGAATGCCTTGGAAGATAGGCTAGACGACCGTGTCTTTTTTAGAGCCAATCGAAAGCACATCATTAATTTACACTGGATAGAAAAAATTGAACCCTATTTTAATGGAGGCTTACTAGTGGAATTAAAAGGAGGAGAAAAAATAGAAATTAGCCGTCGTCAAACGGTGAAGTTTAAAGAAATGATGAGCTTTTAGGCTACTCCTTTTATTTATTTAAACTGTGAATGGCCGCTGAAATAGCGGTGATTAATTCAGGATCTTTTTCAGCCGCATTGCCTACTACAATAATGTCTGCACCCGCCAAACAATTTTCTTTGGCTTTTTCTGCAGAAGTAATTCCACCCCCCACAATCAATGGAATTTGTAAGTGCTTGGCTACTTCTTTAATCATGGCGGTTGGAATGGCTTTTAAGGCACCACTGCCCGCATCCATGTATATTAATTTAAGTCCCAACATCTCACCTGCCATGGCGGTACAAATGGCAATGTCATTTTTATTGGATGGAATAGGATTGGTATTGGAGATATAAGATACGGTAGTGGGTGAACCTCCATCTATGAGCATATAGCCTACTGGAATAATTTCTAAACCACTTTGTCTAACAAAGGGTGCGCTAATCACATGTTGGCCAATGAGTAATTCTGGGTTGCGTCCAGATATCAAGGACAAGTACAATAAGGCATCTGCTTTTGGAGTAATTTGATCTGGTGAACCTGGAAACAAAAGTATGGGAATGGTACAATGCTTTTTTATAGTGGAAACCATGGTGTCCAAAGTATCCGTCACCACTAAGCTGCCGCCCACAAAAAAGAAATCCACTTTTGCTTTGACCGCAATTTCAATGGTATGGATTAAGCTTGTTTCGTTAAGCTTGTCTGGGTCAATCAAAACTGCAAAAGCTTTTTGAGCTTTTGCCTTGCCATTGGCTATTGTATGGTATAATTGCTGCGTCATTGGTTAAGACCCGAAAGGTGCATCTTTTTGTTCGAATCTTCAAAATTATCCAATTTAATTATATATGGAGCGACTATTATCTATTTATTACTAAAAAATCCAATAATCGAAGGTTTTTTTTTCGCAGAAACTAACATGATGTGGGGATAAATCGCAAAAATCAAGCCCCATAAGCTGTTTAATTTAATCCACATATCTTTTCCACAGCTGTTGATATTTCCATGGGGGCATTGTGGTCATAGAAAGATATTTTCGTATACCCATCAAGGTTTTTGAAAAACCTAGTGGGATAACCCACTCACATCCTAAATAGAATAATGACCATGGCTACTCCCAAAACAAAAAAAGGCTTAGAGTTTTCTCGCCTATTTACAAAAGAGAATGTTTCTCCATTCGATCAATTTGAATACGACTACAGAGATAGCGTGATCAAAAATCCCAACGGAGAAAAAGTATTTGAAATGACCAATGTGGAGGTGCCGAAACAGTGGAGTCAAATTGCAACAGATATTCTTGCACAAAAATATTTTAGAAAAGCAGGGGTTCCACAACCAGATGGTTCCTTAGGTCGTGAAACAACGGTGAAGCAAGTGGCGCATCGTATGGCCAATTGTTGGAGAGTTTGGGGTGAGCGTTATGGTTATTTCGCAACAGAGAAAGATGCACAAGTTTTCTATGAGGAATTAGTATATAGTATATTAAATCAAGCTTGTGTGCCTAACTCGCCACAATGGTTTAATACAGGATTGCATGAGAGTTATGGTATCACAGGTGGTGCACAAGGTCACTACTATGTAGATCCTACCGATAAAAAATTAAAAAGATCAACCAGTGCTTACGAGCGTCCTCAACCACATGCTTGTTTTATATTAAGTGTAAGTGATGATTTAGTGAACGAAGGTGGTATTATGGATTTATGGACAAGAGAAGCAAGAATTTTCAAATATGGTTCTGGCGTTGGTACTAACTTCTCTCAAATTAGAGGTGCGAACGAAAAATTAAGTGGTGGTGGTTCCTCAAGTGGTTTAATGAGTTTCTTAAAAATTGGTGACCGTGCTGCAGGTGCCATTAAAAGTGGTGGTACTACACGTCGTGCTGCTAAAATGGTTTGTTTAGATTTAGATCATCCAGAAATAATGGATTTTATTAACTGGAAAGTAAAAGAAGAAGATAAAGTGGCTGCATTAGTAGCGGCTGGTTACGATAATAGTTATGAAGGAGAAGCCTACGCAACCGTGTCTGGACAAAACTCAAACAACTCAGTGCGTATTCCAAACAGTTTCTTTAAAGCATTGTCTGAAAATGGCAACTGGGAATTAAAAGCACGTACCGATGGTCGTGTAATGCAATCTATTCCTGCGCGTGAAGTATGGGATCAAATTGCCAACGCAGCATGGCGTTGTGCCGATCCTGGAACACAATATGACACTACTATCAACGAGTGGCATACTTGTCCAAAGGGTGGCCGCATTAATGCATCTAACCCTTGTTCAGAATATATGTTCTTGGACAACACCGCATGTAACTTAGCTTCTATCAACTTGCGTAAATTCTTCAATGAGTCTGACAATAGTTTTGATGTAACTGGTTTTGAATACACTACAAGATTATGGCAGACAGTATTAGAAGTATCTATATTAATGGCGCAGTTCCCTTCTAAAGAAGTAGCGCAATTATCTTATGATTACAGAACGACTGGTTTAGGTTTTGCCAACCTTGGTTCTATGTTAATGGTAAGTGGTATTCCTTACGACAGCGAGCAAGCACGTGGTATAGCAGGATCCATTACTGCAATCATGACGGGTGTTGCGTATAAAACATCGGCAGAGATGGCTTCTTTCTTAGGTGCATTTGATAGATACGAAGAAAATAAAGAAGACATGTTACGTGTTATGCGTAATCACCGCGCTGCTGCCTATGATGCAGAAGGTGCTTATGTGGGTATTGAAATTAAACCACAAGGAATTAAAGCACAATACACGCCTGATTATTTATTGAAGGCTGCCACTAAGGCTTGGGATGATGCAGTTCAATTAGGAGAAAAATATGGCTATAGAAATGCACAAACAACGGTAATTGCTCCAACAGGAACGATTGGTTTAGTGATGGATTGTGATACCACAGGTGTTGAACCAGATTTTGCATTAGTGAAATTTAAAAAATTATCTGGCGGTGGATATTTTAAAATTATCAACCAATCAGTGCCACAAGCATTAAAGAACTTGGGTTATTCTCAAGCAGAAAATGATGCCATTGTCAACTTTGCTGTAGGGCATGCAAGTTTTGCAGGTGCGCCACACATCAACAATGAGTCTTTATTAGCAAAAGGATTTTTACCAGAAGAAATTGCAAAATTAAATGGTGCTGCTAAATCGGCCTTTGAAATCGGCTTTATCTTTAACCGTTTCACTTTAGGTGATGCTTGTTTAACAAGATTAGGTTTCAAAGAAGAAGTATTTGCAGATTGGAGCTTTAACTTATTAGAATCTCTAGGATTTACCGAAGATCAAATAGATGCAGCCAACGATTATGTTTGTGGTACCATGACTGTAGAAGGTGCGCCAGCATTGAAAGACGAGCATTTGCCAGTATTTGATTGCGCGAATAAAAATGGTAAAAAAGGAGTTAGATACATTCATGCACATGGTCATATTAGAATGATGGCAGCCTGTCAACCATTCTTATCTGGTGCAATTTCAAAAACAATCAATCTTCCAAACGAAGCCACTGTAGAAGAAATTGCAGATTCTTATTTAATGAGTTGGACCTTAGGTTTAAAAGCAAATGCTTTATACCGTGATGGTTCTAAATTAAGCCAACCTTTAAGTACGAAGTCTGATAAGAAGAAAAAAGTAGATGCTGAATCTGAAGAAGAAGTAAGTGCTGATGGCGGGTCACAGTTGGTAGATCTTAGCAAATTGAATGTAGATGAGTTATTAGAAGAAGTGCAAAAAAGAATGTCTGCCTCTACTGATACTAAATTTAAGCGTCAATTGTCTCGCATCGTAGAACGCAAATCCTTGCCAGCGAAGCGTCGTGGCTTTACACAAAAAGCTAGAATTGGAGGTCAAGTATTGTTCTTGAGAACAGGTGAATACAACGATAACACTTTAGGTGAAATATTTATTGACTTAGCTAAAGAAGGTTCAACCCTTCGTAGTTTAATGAACTGCTTTGCTATATCTATATCTGTTGGTTTACAATATGG
The DNA here is from genome assembly GCA_947451115.1 of Bacteroidota bacterium. Classification (GTDB taxonomy): domain Bacteria; phylum Bacteroidota; class Bacteroidia; order Chitinophagales; family Chitinophagaceae; genus Sediminibacterium. The sequence continues at coordinate 28,363 of CANFXV010000021.1, read as the reverse complement.
TGTTCCTTTAGAAGAGTTCGTAGAGAAGTTTGTATTTACTAAGTTCGAGCCTTCTGGAATGGTCGATCATCCAAATATCAAAACCACTACATCTATCGTTGACTTTATATTCCGCTCATTAGCTTATGAATATTTAGGCAGAACCGATTTAGTACATGTATTAGATAAACCTACAGTAGAAAACTTAGGGGAAGAAGGAGATATTACTTTAGTAGGCAAGCCTGAACTAAGTAGCATTCGAGTAACCGCACCAGCAGCAGCTCCAGTAGCTAAAGCGGCAGTCGCAGTAGAAGCGAATGGTTCAATGGACCAAGTAACAGCAGCAGCGAAAAGCATGCAAAGCGATGCACCTGCTTGTAGCACTTGCGGACATATTACAATAAGAAGCGGTACCTGTTATAAATGTTTAAATTGCGGAACAAGCATGGGCTGTTCGTAAAACCAAATTTTCATAGAATGTAAAATTTGATGTTTACTACTCTTATGATTTTTTAAAAGGCCCCCATAAACGGGGCCTTTTGCTTTTTACCCCTTAAAGACTTTGTTTAAGTTTATGGCCATTTTTAAATCTATTAATTCCGCTTATAAAATGAGGGGGACTTTTTTTCATTTCATCCCATTTTTTCTTTAAATTCATTCTTTAATTATAATAGCAAAAACGATTGCCTTATGTCTAGTTTTGAAGTAAAAATATCTCCCAAAAAATACGATGCAGTGATTGTGGGTTCTGGTGCCGGAGGAGGAATGGCTGCCTATGTATTGTCCAAAGCGGGCTTAAAAGTTTGTTTATTAGAGGCAGGTCCGGAATTTGATCCTGCAAAAAATTCAGCACAATTAAAAAATCCTTGGGATTCACCACGTCGTGGAGCAAGTACTAAAATGAGACCCTTCGGAGATTTCGATGCTTCTTTCTGGGGCTGGGAAATTGATGGAGAGCCTTATACACAAACTCCAGGTAGTGATAAGTTTGAGTGGTGGAGAGCTAGAATGGTTGGAGGTCGTACGAACCATTGGGGTCGTATCTCCCTTCGTTTTGGACCACGCGATTTCAAAAGAAGAAGCATTGATGGTTTAGGTGACGATTGGCCAATTGGCTACGAAGACATTAAACCTTACTATGATAAGATTGATAAATTAATTGGTGTATACGGAACCAATGAAGGTCGTGAGAATGATCCTGACGGAATTTTCTTACCTCCTCCAAAACCTCGTTTGCATGAATTAATGTTCAAAAAAGCAGCTACTGGTATTAATATTCCTGTGATCCCTTCTCGTTTGTCTATTTTGACTAAAAAAATTAACGACGAACGTGGTGCTTGTTTTTATTGTGGTCAATGTAATCGTTCTTGTAAAGTATACGGCGACTTTTCTTCTTCCTCCGTTTTAGTTAGACCTGCTATCTTAACAGGCAACGTGGATTTAATCACAGGTGCCATGGCGCGTGAGGTAATGACAGACAAGGAAGGAAAAGCAACGGGTGTTTCTTATGTCAATAAATTTGACAACCAAGAATATCAGATCAATGCAAAAGTGGTGATCCTTGGCGCAAGTACTTGCGAGACCGCTCGTTTGTTATTGAATTCAAAGTCTACAAAGCATCCGAATGGTTTAGCCAATAGTTCTGGCGTAGTAGGCCACTATTTACATGATTCTACGGGCGCTGGCATGGGTGGCGTTGTACCTGCTTTATTTGGACGTAAGCGTTACAATGAAGATGGTGTGGGCGGTATGCACGTTTATACGCCATGGTGGTTAGACAATAAAAAATTAAACTTCCCTCGCGGCTATCATATTGAATATTGGGGAGGTATGAGCCAACCTGGTTATGGATTTGGAATGGGTATGCAAGGAATGAACGGCAAATTCGAAGTGAATGGTAGAACCAAGGAAGCAGGTGGTTATGGTGAATCATTAAAAGAAGATGTTCGTTTCTTTTATGGTGCCAATGTGGGAATGGGTGGACGTGGTGAAGCGGTACCTCGCTTTGAAAACAAGTGTAGCATTGATCCGAATGTAGTAGATAAATATGGTATTCCTGTGTTGAAATTTGATTGTAAGAATTCTGAGTATGAAGTGCAGCAAGCTAAGCATATGAAAGAAACCTTTAAAGAAATCATGCATGAAATGGGTGCGGTGATTACTTGGGGTGATCAAGATGATGCAAGTAATAAATATGGTTTATCTAATCCAGGAAATATTATTCACGAAGCAGGAACAGTGCGTATGGGTGCCGATAAAAAAACAGCTCCATTGAATGCTTTTGGACAAGCCTTTGATTGTAAGAATTTATTCTGTGTAGATGGATCGGTATTTACTTCGCAAGCAGATAAAAATATTACATGGACCATTTTAGCATTGTCTATGCGTACTTCAGAATATGTATTGGATCAATTACAAAAACAAAATTTATAATTTTGTTTTTAAATAAAATAAAATAAATTTTTTCTTTGCTTTATTTTAAATTTAAGCAAAGGAAAAATAAACTAACAAAATTTATAATCTAGTTTTTGTAAAAAATAACAACAAAAATTTATAAAATTTTAATTTAAAATATTATGGACAGAAGAAAATCCATCAAAGCGATGATATTAGGAACAGTGTCAACAGCTGTTCTAGTAGAAGCTTGTAAAAATTCAGCCACCACAGTAGCTGAAGTGAATATGGACGATCGTATGCAGGAAGAAAAAGATTATTTAGTGAAAGTAAAAGCGCAGCCTAATTTTTTCACTGCACACGAAATGGCTACTATTACTATACTAGCTGATATTATTATTCCAAAAGATGCCGTAAGTGGTTCTGCTACTGATGCTAAAGTGCCTGAGTTTATCGAGTTTATCGTAAAAGATATGCCCGACCATCAAGTGCCAATGCGCGGAGGCTTGAAATGGCTAGACTTACATACCTATAAAAAGCATGGTAAGGCATTCGCAGAATGTTCTAGTAAAGAGCAGATTGGCATTGTTGATGAAATTGCTTATCCTAAAAAAGCGGCACCTGAAGTGGCCCAAGGCGTTAGCTTCTTTAATAATATTAGAGACTTAGTGACCACTGGTTTTTACACTGCAGAAATTGGGGTGAAAGACTTAGGTTATATGGGTAATGTGCCCAATATGTGGTCAGGTGTTCCAGATGATGTTTTAAAGCAGTATGGTTTTGCTTACACCGAGAAGGAATTGAAGGAGTGCATATAATTTTCTCACCCTTTATAAAATATAAGGGTTCGAAAATCTTTATCTAATGACTTAATAACAAAGGCCCCAAAATTTGGGGCCTTTGTTATTTTTGCTCTATTTAAGAATTTATGAAATTGTACTTCCTGGAGCAATGGCCTCAGAAGGTTGCACAAAGTATAATTTGCCATTTGCATCTTCTGCCATTAAAATCATCCCCTTGCTTTCTATGCCGCGCATTTTACGAGGGGCTAAGTTAGCTACCACCACTACTTGCTTGCCCACAATAGCTGCTGGATCAAAATGCATGGCAATACCAGATAGGATGGTTCTTTTTTCTGTACCAAGATCTACTTCTAGTTGTAAAAGCTTATCTGCTTTCTCCACTTTCTTGGCATCTATAATAGTGCCTACGCGTAAATCTATTTTTCCAAAATCGTCAAAAACAATCTCAGGTTTCAAGCTTTTTTCATCCGCAGGAATTGCGGCAGGAGTGTTGCTATCCATAATGTTCTTTTTTGTTGTCAAGTTGCTACGCAACTGGGTAAGTTCTGCTTCAATTTCTTCATCTTCAATTTTCCTAAACAATAATTCTGGTGGGCGTAAAGTATAACCCACTTTTAATAAGTTAAAGCCGCCTGCATTTTCCCATTCTAGCATTCTGTCCACCACCTTCATCATATAACACATTTTTTTAGCGGTAAAGGGCAAGAATGGATTAATTAAAATAGCAAGGTTGGCGCACAATTGCAAGCAAGCATGCATGGTATTGTCAATTTTGGCTTGTGCAGTAGGATCGGTATCAATATGCTTGGCCAAAATCCATGGCTCTTTCTTTTGCATATATTGATTACCCAAACGCGCTAAATTAATCACTTCAAACTGGGCTTCTCTAAATTTATATTGCTCTAATAATTCTGTTATTTTTGCTTTACTTTCTTTAACATGAATTAAAATGGCCTGGTCTTCATCATCCAAAAATTCAGTATGAATGGCAGGTACTTTTCCCTTGCATAATTTATGCATGAGTACCCAGGTTCTGTTCACAAAATTAGCGAAAATGCTTACTAGCTCACCATTCACTGATTCCTGAAAACCTTTCCAAGTAAACTCACTATCCTTTGATTCTGGGGCAATGGCCGTTAAATAAAAACGAAGACTATCAGCTAGTCCGTTACCTCCATTTTCTTTTTTAATCCACTTGTTTATAAAATCATCCATCTCTATGCTCCAGCCTTTAGAGGTACTCATTTTATCACCTTCCAAATTCATGAACTCATTCGCAGGCACATTTTCTGGTAAAATATTTCCATGCAATTTTAACATGATCGGAAAAATAATACAATGAAAAACAATATTGTCTTTACCAATAAAGTGAACTAGTTTGGTTTCTTTATCATTCCAATAAGGGGTCCAATCTTTTCCTGTATTCAACGCCCATTGTTTGGTGGCACTGATGTATCCAATAGGTGCATCAAACCATACGTATAAAACTTTTCCAGCGCCAGAGGCAAGGGGCACTTTAATGCCCCAATCTAAATCGCGGGTCACCGCTCTTGGTTGTAAGCCACCTTCAATCCAGCTTTTGCATTGTCCTACCACAGCAGGTCTCCAATCTTTAGCATGGTCATTTAAAATCCATTGACGTAAAAAATCTTCATGCTTATTTAAAGGCAAGTACCAGTGCGTAGTTTCTTTTTTGATGGGTGCTTGTCCACTTAAAGTACTTACTGGATTTATTAATTCTTCTGGGCTCAAACTCTTTCCACATTTTTCACATTGATCGCCATAGGCTTCAGGGTGACTACAATTAGGACAAGTTCCTTTGATGTAACGGTCCGCTAAAAATGTTTGCGTGGCCTCATCAAAATATTGTTCAGTGGTCTTGGTTTCCAAGTCCCCATTGGCTTCTAATTTGGTAAAAAATTCAGCAGCGGTCTCATGGTGCAAGGCATCACTGGTGCGATGGTAAATATCAAACTCAATACCTAGGTCTTTGAAATTTTGTTCAATGATGGGATGGTATTTGTCTATAATGGCTTGAGCCGTGGTACCTTCCTTGGTGGCTTGAATAGGAATGGCTGTACCATGCTCGTCGCTTCCGCATACAAAAACAACGTCTCTTTTTTGTGCCTTTAGGTAGCGGACATAAATATCGGCTGGCAAATAAGCACCTGCTAAGTGTCCAATATGTTTCAAGCCATTGGCATATGGGAGTGCTGCGGTAATCAAATATCGTTTAGGCGTGTTCATTGCTGCAAAAGTACTTAATATTGTGGTATGATTCAACCACCGTATATCCAACCAGGAGACCTTATTGGCTTGGTTTGTCCAGCAGGGTCCATCCCAATCGAAAAAGTGCAAAATTGCATTGAAACGCTTGAAAAATGGGGGTATGCGGTAAAATTAGGCAAAACAGTAGGGGCCAAATCCCATAGTTTTTCAGGCACTGATGCCGAAAGAGCACTCGATTTGCAAGCCATGCTGGATGATGAAAATATCAAGGTTGTTTTATGCGCCAGGGGTGGTTATGGGATGAGCAGAATTATCGATCAAATTGATTTTTCTAAATTCAATGCACATCCAAAATGGGTGGTGGGTTTTAGCGATATTACAGTTTTACATGCTGCGCTTCAAAAGCAAAACTGTATGAGTATTCATGGCCCCATGGCTGCCGCATTTAACAAAGGAGAAGCAGGATTAAACTACATCAACTCCTTACGTCATTGTATAGAAGGGAAGCCCATCCATTACAAGGTGGCTAGCCATAGTTTTAATACAATGGGCATCGTACAAGCCCCTATCATTGGTGGCAATTTATGTATGATGGCACATTTGGTGGGTTCCAAAAATCAAATGGACACAGCAGGAAAAATAATTTTTATAGAGGATGTGGGAGAGTATCATTACAATATAGATAGATTGATGATACAGTGTAAAAATGCGGGTTATTTCGACCAATCTAAGGGGGTTATAGTTGGAGGGTTTACCGATTTGAAAGACAATGCCTCCGATTTTGGGGCCTCCGCCAATGAAATCATTGCCAAATATTTACAGCAATTGGCGATTCCTGTTTGTTTTGATTTTCCGGTAGGCCATGGCCTAGAAAATTATGCCATCAAGGAAGGGCAAGACTATCTTTTGGAAGTCCATGCGCAGGGGGTAGACTTAAAAGAGGCTTAATTGAATGGATGCTTAAAGCAGCGTTAAAATTTCTAGGGCACACCAATGATGTAATTAAAGCATTAAATTTGTCTATAAAATTGAATCTAATGAAAAAATATTTTTTAAGCTTAACAGTTTTCTTTTTGTTAGCAATGCAATTTTGTTTGGCCCAATCCTATGTGGTAGCGGGTATTGAAAAAACGGACAAAGAAGACATGCAATATGAAGTGCTTGGAAAAGTAGGCAATCATTACTGGATTTATAAAAATATTGGAGGGGTTGCCACGATTGTTCAGTACAACGATCAAATGCAAATTGTCAAACAAAACGATTTGTCCTTTGTTAAAACAACTAATTTAACGGGTATTGAATTTGTCACTTATCCGGATAAAGTTTTTGTTTTTTATCAATTTCAAAATCATAGTACTGCCTATGCTGCAGTGGCTACTTTAAATAGTGAAGCAAGTTTAGTAGGAAAGCCAGTAGTGATTGATACCGCCAATGGTCTCCGACCCGGGTCAGGCACTAAAGTGTTTAATTTATTGCAAAGCGATGATCGTCAAAAAATGGTTTTGTTTAGTGTCAACACCACACACGCTAATGCAATTAAAGTAAGAACTATTGTGTTGAATACCAATTTTGAAACGATCAATGAAGCCGAAATCAGCATTAATGCACAAAATAAAAAAAGTAGCTTATCTGATTTTGCCTTAGACAACAATGGCAATTTATTTTGCTTAAGAAATACCACGCAAGTAGGTCAAGCACCTGCAGTTAGTTTATTGTATTTATCGGCTACTGGAACTGAAGTGGTAGAATCGCCCATTGTGAATTACAGTTTATTGCTAGATGACATCAGATTAAAAATAGATAATCAAGCAGGCTTAGTGATATTAAATTCTTTTTATGCAAGCACAAAAAAAGGAAATATAGAAGGTTTGTTTTCATATGTATGGGATATTGCTGCAAAAAAAGAACAATTGGCCAATGCCAATAGATTTACTGATGCTGCAAGGGCAGTGGTTTCTAGCAAAAGAAATTTGAAAGACGCATTTGATTTGTTTTACCTAGACAAAATAAGTACACAGGCAGATGGAAGTTTTGTGGCAGTTGCAGAATCGGCAGATACTTATTCCAACAGAACTGCTTTTTCAAGATGGGATTATTTTTATGGAGGTGCTTTTTATAGTCCATTTATGTTTAATTATTGGAATAGGCCATTTGGTTTTTATCCATGGGCTAGATTTGGATGGGGCAGCCCTTTTATGTACAATAGATGGATGAATCCCTATGCTTCTTTTGGTTATCCAAGTGTTAGCTACGAGGCCAACGCTATTGCCTTAATTTCTTTTGATAAAAAAGGAAACTTTCAATGGATCAAAACCATTGACAAAAAACAAAACGATTTAAATGTGGACCAATTTATAGGCTATGGCACCATTGAAAACGCAGCGGGTACTAGTTTTGTCTACCACCAAAAACAAAAAGGTATCCACCAATTGGTGATTAATACGCTTACCAAAAATGGGGAATTAACCAAGGGCAATTCCATCGTTTTAAATGAAAAAAATTACGAATGGATGCCTAAGATGCTCAAACAAGTGGATGCGCAAGAAGCTATTTTGCCTTATCAGTACAAAAGCAGAATCGGCTTTGCTAAAATTAAATTTAAATAACTAAGCGTGGTTTTTTTATTCAGAGACAGGTCGGATATTAATTTAATCTTTTTAGTCTTATTGAGTTTGGCTTTGCATTTTCATGTGTGGATGCATCCTCCCTTAGTGATTGCCAATGCTTCTGATGGTTTAATTGCTTACTTGTTATTGAATTTCATAAAACCATTACCACCGATGGTGCTCATTGTACTTTTTCAGTTGATCATTTTAAGTCAGGCCATCCGATTAAATATATTATTAAGTAAGTTTAAAATGTTTCAGCAAATAAGTTATTTGCCTGCCTTTACTTACATCATTTTAACTGGCTTGTTTCCTTTTTGGGATGTGATCAGTTCTAGTTTGGTCGCCAATTCCTTGGTCATTTGGATTTTGGTAAAATTGTTAAGGTTGTACGATCAAAATCAGCCCAAAACCTTAGAGTTTAACATAGGATTAATAGTGGGTATTTCTATTTTATTGTATGAACCTATTGCCATTTTAATTCCAGTGGTATTGTTTGCGCTAATTATTATCAGACCCTTTAAAATTTCTGAATGGCTGGTTTTGATTATGGGCATCTTACTTCCCTTTTATTTTATTTTCACTTATGTTTTTTTAGCAGGCAATTTATCAGATTTCAGACATTTTTTACCCAGATTGGATTGGAAAAACCCATTGGTGCAGCCTGAAATGAATGTAATATTAGCCCTATTGGTCATGGGGGTGCAATTGATTGCGGGCATTTTCTATTGGCAGCAAGAGCAAATTAGGTTCATTATTCAAGTAAGAAAATATTGGGGTGTATTACTGCTGGTGCTTATTTTAACCTTATTTCAACCTATTATATTTTCTGTACAAGCATTGTATGCTTCGGCCATTGTGATCACCCCCTTGGCCTGCTTTATTAGCTTTGGCTATGCCAGTCCTAAAAGGCTTCTAGTACCCAATTTGTTATTTTGGTCGGCCATCGCCGTTATTGTGTATAACCACCTTAGTTAGGTGAAGAATTTAACAAATCTATAAAGCCAAGTTTTGGTAACTTTGTCCTTCAATTTAATACCCTAATAGTTAAATTCACAGCTATGAAATTTGGCGTTTTAGTTTTCCCTGGATCCAATTGCGATAGAGACATGCAAGATGCTTTAGAAAAAGACTTGGGCTATCCTGTAGAAATGTTATGGCATAAGGATAGCGATTTATCGCATTTCACTACCGATGATTGCATTGTGCTTCCTGGTGGTTTTTCTTATGGTGATTATTTGCGTTGCGGCGCCATTGCCAAATTTAGTCCAATGATGCAGTCGGTCATTGAATTTGCCCATAAGGGCGGAAAAGTATTGGGGGTATGCAATGGCTTTCAAATTTTATGTGAAAGTGGTTTATTGCCAGGAGCTTTATTGCAAAATGCCAATCAACAATTTGTTTGTAAAAACGTTTATATTAAAACTGATAAAAGCGAGGCTTTACAAATACCCATTGCACATGGCGAAGGAAGATATTATGCAGATGCGGCTACTTTAACCCATTTAGAAAAAAACAATCAAATTTTATTTAAATATTGTGACGAAAATGGGAAGATTGGCGGGGATGCAAATCCCAATGGATCCACCATGGATATAGCAGGTATTTGCAACGACCAACGCAATGTATTTGGCATGATGCCGCATCCAGAAAGAGCTACTTCTGATGTATTAAGTAATATAGATGGCAAAAAAGTTTTTGAAATTTTGGGTTTAAAAAAATAAGTATATGAAAAAAGGAATGATTTTGTTTTGCAGTGTTTTAATGGTATTTGCAGCAGGCGCACAAAAATTAAATCCTGTAAAATGGACCTTTGAAGCGGTAAAAAAATCAGACAAGCAATACGAAATTAAAATAAGTGCTGCCATTGAAAGCCCATGGCATATTTATTCTCAATTTGTTAAAGACGGGCCTATTCCAACCAAAATCACCTACAAATCAAATCCATTGGTGCAAATAAAAGGAGCCGCTAAAGAAGTAGGTAAGATGGAGAAAAAATTTGATAAGAATTTTAATACAGAGATTGCTTATTATAGTAACAATGTACTGTTTACCCAAATGGCAAATTTAAAAGTGGCAAGCAAAACTAAGATTGCAGGTGAAATTGAATATGCAGTATGTAATGATGACAGATGTTTACCCCCTGCTAAAATTGCTTTTGAGATAGCCTTACAATAATGCGCATCTAATTAAATAAAAAATTTTGAATAAAGTACTCGTTTCTTTTGCGGCTTTATTTACTAGTTTAATAGTAAATTTTGCTATAGCCCAAAATCCTGTTACTGCAACTATTAAAGCAGTAGTGGTCAATGACAGTACCTACACATTAAAAGCAAGTCTGCAAATACAAGACAGTTGGCATGTGTATGCAAGCAATCCGGATGGATTAAATGCCCCAACATTTAAAGCAGGATTAGAGACGGTGCAATGGATTGCAGCCCCTAGCTATTCAGAAAAAGGCAGTCAACAAAAGGATGTTTTATTCAAGCAAGCCAATGTTTATTTAGGTACATTAGATATAACTCAGAACATAGTAATTAAAGGCTTTCAACCAGATAGTTTAAAAATTATAGTGGTGTTGAACGCTGCAAAAGGGGATCAATTTTTGGCCTTAGAGATTCCCGTTTCAGTGGCCTTGGCCAATGGTAAAAAAGCGGCAGGCTTTCAAATTTTATTGCCTGCGTCAGCCAACAAGGCACCTGCAGCTGCTTGCGGTGGCGAAACCCATGCTACTGAAAAGTCCAGTGGTTGGTCGATATTTTTTCTTGGATTTTTAGGCGGATTGATTGCACTGATTACCCCCTGTGTGTTTCCCATGATTCCAGTAACGGTTTCTTTTTTCACCAAAAGATCCAAGACCAGGAAACAAGGCATTCAAAATGGATTATTGTATGGCGCCAGTATATTTTTAATTTATGTATTGGCCAGCATTCCTTTTCATGTGATTGGCAATGTACAACCAGAAATTTTTAATAGCATTTCTACCAACCCTTGGTTAAATATTATTTTCTTTATCGTATTTATATTTTTCTCTATTTCCTTTTTTGGTTTTTTTGAAATTACCTTACCCAGTGGTATCGCCAATAAGGCCGATTCCAAAAGTGGACTAGGAAGTTTTGGTGGTATTTTCTTTATGGCCACCACCTTGGCCATTGTTTCGTTTTCTTGTACAGGACCCATCTTAGGTACATTGTTGGTAGGTTCTTTACAAGGAGGTGCATGGGCTTTAACTGCGGGTATGGCTGGTTTTGGCTTTGCCTTGGCCTTGCCCTTTACTTTGTTTGCCATTTTCCCACAATGGCTTCAGAGTTTACCCAAGTCGGGCGGCTGGTTGGATACCGTAAAAAAAGTATTGGCCTTTTTAGAATTGGCCTTGGCATTTAAATTTTTATCCAATGCTGATTTGGTACAACATTGGGGATTACTAAAAAGAGAAGTGTTCATAGGCATTTGGGCAATTATAAGTATTGCATTAGCACTTTATTTAAGAGGATTTTTATTATTGCCGCATGATGTTAAAGGAACAAAAATCTCAAAAGGCAGAAAAATATTTGGGGACTTGGCCATAGTGTTTGGTCTTGTATTAATAGTGGGTATGGTGCCTAAAAATACTTATTTATTAAAATTTTTAAGTGGATTCCCGCCACCTACACATTATAGTTTGTTTGCAAAAAATGGAGACCATCATGGCTTGCAAGCCAATGTAGTGAATGATTATGAAAAAGCAGTGCTTTTGTCAAAACAAGAGAATAAACCCATCTTAATTGATTTTACTGGCTGGGCCTGTGTCAACTGCCGTAAGATGGAAGAGAATGTTTGGACCGATCCTGAAGTGATGGCGGAAATTCAAAATCATTTTATTTTGGTATCGCTGTATGTAGATGACAAAGAATTATTACCTGTAGATAAAAGGTTTAAATACACCAATGCACAAGGCCAATCTAAAGACATCAATAGTATTGGAGATTTGTGGGCTACTTTCCAGGCCGAAAATTTCAATCAAGTAACGCAGCCTTTATATGTGGTGATGAGTCCTGCGCAAAAAATGCTATCCAATCCAGTAGGCTATACGCCAGATGCTAAAGAATATTTGAATTGGCTACAATGCAGCGCTGGTAAAATTAAATAACCCGCTAACTATTTGACTCTTTTAATAAATCATTAGAGTGATTTATGGAGTCTTTATATTTTATAAAAGACGAACATCAACGAATTTAAAAAAGCTCCAATTGGAGCTTTTTTAATAAATCATTAGAGTGATTTATGGAGTCTTTATATTTTATAAAAGACGAACATAAATCTACAAACTCATGCCGCGCTCGATCATCATCTTCCTTAAGTTAATCAAACCATAACGCATTCTACCTAGGGCCGTATTGATACTGCAATTGGTCATTTGAGCAATTTCTTTAAAGCTAAGGTTGGCATAATGTCTTAATACAATAATCTCTCTTTGTTCATCTGGTAAAAGGTCTACCAATTCTTGAATATTTTTATGCGTTTGTGCACGGGTCATTTTGTAATCGGCAGGATGGTCAGAATGTTTGATGATTTCAAACAAATCTTGATCGTCGCTAGTTTTGATCGTAGGGGTGCGTTTTACTTTTCTAAAATGGTCTACCACAAAATTGTGGGAGATGCGTAAAGCCCAAGGTAAAAATTTACCTTCTTCGGCATATTTCTTTTGTGTTAGGTTGTCGATGACCTTGATTAGAATTTCTTGAAAAAGGTCTTCTGCCAAGTAGCTGTCTTTGACCATGAATAAAATGGCATTGTAAATCCTATTTTGGTGGCGCTCTAATAAGGCGTCAAAGGCTCTTGAATTGCCGTCTTGGAAGGACTGAATGAGTTCGTTGTCGGATAGTTGAATTTCTTTGTTCATTTGTTTTAGGGTAGGTTTCGATGGGTTAGTAGATACAAATTACTAGCTATAATGACTGAAATTGCGTTTGTGGAAAACAAGAATTTCTTTTAAAAGCTATCCACATTTTTAATAGTCAAAAAGGAACAAATTTCTACAACTAAATGGGCTAGAATCTGTTATTTTGCTATATGGCCAGCAGTAAAAAAGGGAAATTGGAGCAGCTTGAAAATAATGACATACAAGTTGTAGGGGCAAGGGTGCATAATTTAAAAAATGTCACGGTTCAATTTCCGCGCAATCAATTCATTGTGGTGACTGGGGTGTCTGGCAGTGGAAAGTCCTCCTTAACCATCGATACCTTATTTGCAGAAGGCCAAAGGCGTTATGCTGAGAGCTTATCTTCCTATGCAAGGCAGTTCATGTCTAGAATGGGTAAGCCCGATGTAGATTATATCAAGGGGCTATGCCCAGCCATAGCCATTGAGCAAAAAGTGGTCACCCGCACCCCTCGAAGTACAGTAGGCAGCATGACCGAGATTTATGATTACCTGCGTGTATTTTATGCAAGGGTGGGAAAAACCTATTCACCCATTAGTGGTTTGGAAGTAAAAAAACAGGATGTGCAGGACGTATTGGAGTTTATCCAAAAAGGGAAAACGGGAGACAAGATGGTCATTATTGTACCCTTTAAGCAACAAGCCAAAAGAGATATTCAGGAAGAGCTAAATATTTTATTACAAAAAGGTTTTGCAAGAATTTATTTAAGAGCATCTTCAAAAACAAATGCATCAAGTATTTTAAGAATTGAAGATGCATTAGCCATGACCAAGGCCGAAATAACCAAAACCATTAAGGCACATGATGTTTATGTTTTAATTGACCGTGTGGTAGTGAAAGCATTTGAGGAAGATGATCTTCACAGAATTAGTGATTCCATAGGTACCGCATTTTACGAAGGGGAAGGCCTATTATGGGTGGAACAAAATGAAACCATTTTAAAAACTTTTAATAATAAGTTCACTTTAGATGGAATGGATTTTGACGAACCTAGTCCAAATTTATTTTCATTTAACAATCCTTACGGTGCATGTCCTACTTGCGAGGGCTATAGTCAGGTATTGGGCATTGATGAAAATTTAGTCATCCCCAATACCAATTTATCGGTTTATGATGGAGGGGTGGCGCCTTGGAAGGGAGAAAAATTAGTTTGGTGGAAGGATCAGTTTGTAAAAGAGGCAGGCAAGGCAGGTTTTCCTATTCATCAACCCATCAATAAATTAACCAAGGCTCAAACCACACAATTGTGGAAGGGTGTGGGAAAGGCCTTAGGTATCGATGCTTTTTTTGAAGATGTAAAAGCGCATTTATATAAAGTACAATTTAGGGTAATGTTGAGTAGGTATCGTGGCAGAACCAATTGTCCTGATTGTGAAGGTTATCGTGTGCGCAAGGAAGCTTTGTATGTAAAAATTGGAGGCAAGCATATTGGAGAATTATGCGCCATGCCGGTGAAGGATTTGCAGGTCTGGTTTACGCAGTTAAAATTATCGGAGCATGAAAAGCAAGTAGCTAAGCGTTTATTAATTGAATTAGAACAACGTATACAAACATTAATGGACGTAGGTTTGGGCTATTTAACCTTGTCAAGGTTGGCCAATAGTTTAAGTGGTGGAGAAAGTCAAAGAATACAACTCACCAGATGTTTGGGGTCTAACTTAACGAACTCGCTCTATATTTTAGATGAGCCAAGTATCGGGCTACATTCTAGAGATACAGAAAGGCTAATTAAAGTATTACAAAACTTAAGAGACTTAGGCAACACGGTGGTGGTGGTGGAGCACGACGAACAAATTATGCGCCACGCCGATCATATAATAGACATGGGGCCTTTAGCGGCGCATCAGGGCGGAGAAGTAGTAGCAGTGGGCAATGCAGCGGCACTTATCAAAGATAAAAATAGTTTAACCGGAAAATATTTGAGCGGTGCTTTAAGTATACCTATTCCTGCAAAAACAAGAATTTCCAAACACTTTATAAAATTAGAAGGAGCTTATTTACATAATTTAAAAACTATTGATGTACAATTCCCACTACATAGCTTATGTGTAGTAAGTGGAGTGAGTGGAAGTGGAAAAACCACCTTGGTTAAACAAGTATTGTACAACGCCTTATTAAAAGCAAAACAATTACCTACTGAAATTGTAGGCGGTTATAATGCTATTAGTGGCGACTTACACTTGATTGATCAAATAGAAATGGTGGATCAAAATCCTATTGGAAAATCTTCAAGGTCTAATCCGGTAACCTATATTAAAGCTTACGACGCCATTAGAGATTTATATTCCAAGCAAGCGCTTTCAAAAATTAGAGGTTTTTTACCTAAGCATTTTTCTTTCAATGTAGATGGAGGCAGATGCGATACCTGTAAAGGCGAAGGAGAGCAATTAGTAGAGATGCAGTTTTTAGCCGATGTGCATTTAACTTGTGAGGATTGTGGAGGGAAAAGATTTAAGGAACCAGTATTAGAAGTGCAGTACAAAGGTAAAAATATTTACGAGGTACTTGAGATGAGTGTAGATGAGGCCATAGAATTTTTTAGTGAAGAAAAAAATATCGTACTAGCCATAGGTCCTTTACAAGAAGTGGGACTAGGTTATGTAAAGTTGGGACAGAGCAGTAGTACTTTAAGTGGAGGGGAAGCACAAAGAGTTAAGTTGGCAAGTTTCTTAGGTAAGGGCAAAGCAAGCAATAAAATGTTATTCATATTTGATGAGCCTACAACTGGCTTGCACTTTCATGATATTCATAAATTATTAAAAGCCTTTAATGCTTTAATAGAACAAGGGCATTCTTTAATAGTTGTTGAACATAATACCGACATTATTAAAGTAGCCGACTGGGTCATTGATATGGGACCAGAGGCGGGCGAGGGTGGTGGAACTGTCGTTTATGCGGGTGTACCCAAGGGTTTAACCAAATGCAAGGCTTCTCAAACAGGGAAGTATTTGGACTAATTGACTATCGTAACCTATCTGCGCTTTTCACTTTCATTTCATCTTTGTAAATATTCACTACTGCCATAATTTGTAAAATAGGCATGATGAATAATGCAGCCGATGGCAGGGTGAAGCCACCGCCTGGATTAGTAATGACTACTTTGTAAATGAAGTAGCCAATGAGTACCGACAATAAAAAATTCACCAATACTACTTTTAGTTGCAACATACGGTTGCCGTATAAAAATATAGTGATAAAAGAAAGGCAAGCACTAAATGCCAAAGAGATAAGCGTGCTATACTGAGCACTACCATTAATTTCTAAAGCAAAGGGAGTAGGCGTATAATAAAAAGGAAAACGCAAAGCAGAAAAGGCTGCAGCGCTGGTAAGTAAAAGCCAAATGGTTTGTATTCTTTGTATCATAGTATAAAGTTAATCTATTTCAAATAAAAAAACCTCCGGGTGAGGGAGGTTCTTTCTATACTGATTAAACTCATTAAAGTCAAATGCGCAGCTTATCCTAATTCTGGATACAATACAAACTGCTCCATAAACTTGTTCACGTCTTTTTTTGTATCCGCTAATACAGTTTCATTATCTGCATTCATTAAGGCTTTGTCAATGGCTTCTACTACAAAAGGAATATGGGTTTCAGTCATTCCGCGTGAAGTGATAGCAGCCACGCCAAAACGAATACCTGAAGTAACAAAGGCCGATTTATCATCGTAAGGCACCATGTTTTTATTGGCGGTAATATCGGCATGTCCTAATACTTGCTCTGCTTTTTTACCACTAATATTTTTATTGCGTAAGTCGATCAACATTAAATGATTATCGGTACCACCACTAATAATTTCATACCCTTTTGCAACAAATGCAGCTGCCATAGCTTGTGCATTTTTTTGCACTTGCTTCGCATACACCGTGAATTCATCAGATAAAATTTCACCAAAGGCAATGGCTTTAGCAGCAATCACATGCTCTAATGGCCCCCCTTGTGTACCAGGGAATACTGCCATGTCAATTACATTGGACCATAATCTTAAATTACCTTTTACATCTTTTAATCCTAGCGTGTTTTCACCATCTTTCGCCATCATAATAACACCACCACGTGGTCCACGTAAAGTTTTATGTGTAGTAGAAGTTACAAAATGACAGTGATTAAATGGAGAGCTTAATAAGCCTTTAGCAATTAATCCTGCAGGGTGAGCGATATCTGCCAAAACAAAGGCACCAACTTCATCAGCTACTTTACGAATGCGCGCATAATCTATATCACGGCTATAAGCACTGGCACCGCAAATAATTAATTTAGGCTTGTGTGCTCTTGCTTGACTTTCTAACATTTCATAATCAATCAATCCAGTTTCTTTTACCACTCCATAAAAATGAGGGGTATAAGTTTTACCAGAAAAATTCACTGCACTACCATGTGTTAAGTGACCACCCATGCTTAAGTCCAAACCTAAAATAGCATCGCCTGGTTGTAAGATGGCAAGCATCACTGCAGCATTGGCTTGCGCACCACTATGCGGTTGTACGTTAGCGTATTCCAAACCAAAAACTTCTTTTAATCTATCAATGGCTAAGGTTTCTGTTTTATCTACAATTTCACAGCCGCCATAATAACGACGACCTGGATAACCTTCGGCATATTTGTTGGTCATCACACCACCCATGGCTTGCATTACTTGTAAGCTGGTAAAATTTTCAGAAGCAATCAATTCAATGCCTCTTCTTTGGCGTTCTAATTCTTGGCGGATGATGTCAAATACAAGGGTATCTCTTTGCATGTTTGGAATTTTTAGGGTTCTATTTTGCAAAAATAGAGCATTAATTAGCCTAGTCAAAGTCCAAGTTTCAACAGTTGGAGGCCTAATATCCACATTTTAAATGCCTTTTGCAGAAATGGCCTAAATGAACCGCAAAATTGAAGTTTTACTAACAGTTATTTGCTACATTTATCACCCCCTAAAAAGAAAAATATGAAGGCTATTATACCAGTTGCAGGCGCTGGGGCAAAACTTCGCCCACATACCTACACACAGCCCAAGGCCTTGATACCAGTGGCGGGTAAAACTATACTCAGTTTTATAGTAGATCAGCTCAGAGAAGTGGGTATTACCGAGTTTATATTTATTGTAGGTTATTTAGGCGATAAAATTCAAGACTATGTGCAAGCCACTTACCCTCATTTAACTACCCATTTTGTATATCAAAACGAACGCAATGGAACTGCCCATGCCATCGAATTGGCAAAAAAAATAGTGGGAGAGGAGGAAGTTTTTATTGCCCTGGGAGATACCATTTGTGAATTTGATCTTAAAGAAGTAATGGAGAGCCCTTATAGTATGTTGGGTATCAAAAAAGTGGATGACCCAAGACAGTTTGGTGTGGTTGAAATAGATGAGGAAGGTAAAATTGAACACGCGGTGGAGAAACCCTCTATTCCAAAAAGCAACAATGCCTTGGTGGGCTTGTATAAAATTAAAGAGTCGAAAATTTTATTTGAATGTTTTCAGCAACTTTTTCAAGAAGACATCAAATCTAATGGCGAATACAATTTAACAGATGCATTGGATTGTATGATCAAAAAAGGAGTAGAATTTAGATCTTTTAAAGTAAAGCATTGGTACGATTGCGGCAAGAAAGAAAATTTATTAGAAGCCAATGCAGTATTACTTAAGAAAACAGGTGGCTTAGCAGTAAGTGCAGACAGTTATCCCAATAGTATAATTATAGCGCCTGTAAGTATTGCAGAAGGTTGTGTAATAGAGCATTCCATCATCGGGCCACATGTTACCATTGGGAACAATACCACCATTAAGAGTTCGGTGGTGAAAGATAGTATCATTGGATCCTACACCACACTCGACGAAGTAGTTTTAGATAATTCATTGATAGGAAGTGATGCAGCCGTGAAAGGATTAAGCCGTACTTTAAATATCGGAGACAATACGGAGATTGATTTCGGATAAATTTATTCCACTGGACTAAGCATCCTTGTGTATCGTTATTGAATTTCCTTGAGCTATACAGGTCATGACCAAATCATTGATACAAACATGTTTAGGCAGATTAGCCACATACCAGGCGGTATCTGCAATGTCTTCTGCTTTTAAAGGTTCGTAGCCAGCATATACTGCTGCAGCTTTTGTAGCATCTCCTTTAAATCTTACCAAAGAAAAATCTGTCTCTACCGCACCCGGATGAATGGCGGTGACTTTTATTTTGTATTGCAATAAATCTATTCTTTGTGCTTTAGTGATGGCATCAACGGCATGCTTAGAAGCACAATACACATTGCCATCCTTGTATACTTCTTTACCTGCGGTGCTGCCAATATTAATGATATGCCCTTGCTGTTTAATTAAGTATGGCAGTGTTGCTTTGGAGCAATACAATAAACCTTTAACATTGGTATCAATCATGGTATCCCAATCTTCAATGTTGGCATTTTCAAAGCTGTCTCTACCCAAGGCAAGGCCAGCATTGTTTACTAATAAATCAATAGCTTGCCATTCGCTAGGTAAACCACCAATTTGTTGAAATACAGCTTGTTTGTCTTGAACATCAAAAACTAAGGACAATGTTTTTACCCCATATTTTTTTTCTACATCCTTGGCTACGGTTTCTAATTTTTCTTTTCTACGTGCAGTTAAAATTAAATTCCAACCACCCGCTGCAAATTTTTCTGCTATGGCTTTTCCAAAACCCGAACTTGCCCCTGTAATTAAAATTATTTTTGACATTGTATTTATTTAAATAATGAATTGATGCGTCCTTTTTCTATTAATCGGTAATTCAATAAGATTGCTATGCCCATCAATGCCCATACTTCTATGGAAAAATGTTGCGGAAGCCAGTAGCTCGTAATAATTAAGCCAGCAATTGATGCTAAGAATAGCAAACCAATTTGCCCAATGGCTTTAGAAGGAATAAAATAAAATACTAGGGCTATAATATATAAAGGGTGCATCCACATTAAATTATAGTTCTGGTAACAGGCTGTGTGTTTTGAAATTAAACTCATATACAGCATTAAGCTACCCCCTACAGTAAATGAAATTAAAAGTAAAACATCTATAACTTTTGCTATGCGCTGTGTAATGAGGCTATTCCATTTGGAACAGCATGCGTAAAATAACAATAAAGCGAATAAAATATATAAGGGACTATTACTACTTATGGGCTTTTCGCTCGCATAGGTTAAAACATTTTCCTTAACTACCAAACGTCCTGTACTGGCAATTTGTTGGTGAAGTAAAAAAGGTAAAAAGCCAGCTTGGTTGTCGTTAGGTTTTTGGTCCGAGTAAGCGCCTAGCAATAAATCAATGCCTAGGCCAATCCAAGGTAGTCCTTGTTGGTAAGGGGCAGTCACCACTTCCGTACGGTAAGATTTTACAGGAAGCGAACTTGCTTGAAAATTACTATTTTTAAAAAGACCGTCTTTTACACGCGTGGTGCAGTTGTCGGAAATAAAATTATATAAATAAAAACGGTTGTTTCCCATCATATTTACTTGAAGGGCCGTATACCATTTTATTTTTTCTGCAGTGCTTAATTTTAATACCTGCTCGTATACATTTCTTTTTTCGAATTGGTATTCATTTAAAAATTCGCTGTAGTTATTAACGGATACAAAATAAAGTAAGTCGCCTTTGATAAACTTGGCTAAAAAATTAGGTTCGTTAAAATCAAATGTGCCAAAATTAAAAACAAAGTCGGTGTGATTGATGCTGTCAATGACTCTCACCGCAGTATGGCCCCAAACCGTATAAATATCTTCACCAGCAGCGCAGGTTAAAACGCTTACTTGTAATTTGGCGGTGGTTTCTGTACTGTTCTGAGCTAAGCTATTCTTAGACCATAAACAGGCAGCAAAGCATAAAAAGAAAAAAATAATTTTTTTCAAGGCCCGGGTTATAAAGGGTGAATTATTTTTTGCTATAGTTAGGTGCTTCTCTAGTTACTTCCACATCGTGGGTATGACTCTCTCTCATGCCCGCATTGGTAATTTGTACAAAGGTTGCTTTTTGTAAATCTTTGACAGTTTTTGCTCCGCAATAGCCCATGCCTGCTTTTAACCCGCCCGCAAACTGATAAACAATCTCATGCAAATTTCCTTTATAAGCAACACGACCTTCAATACCTTCTGGTACATATTTTTTTGAATCAGATTCATTCTCTTGAAAATATCTATCACCACTTCCTTGACTCATGGCACCAATACTTCCCATGCCACGGTAGCCTTTAAATTTACGTCCCTCGTAAATAATAGTTTCTCCAGGACTTTCTTCCGTGCCTGCAAAAATGCTACCCATCATTACACAGTTGGCACCAGCGGCTAGGGCTTTTACCATATCACCAGTATAACGAATACCACCATCTGCAATGATGGGAATATTTTTTCCTTTCAAAGCCTTCGCAGCTTCCATAATCGCAGTTAGTTGAGGAACACCTGCCCCTGCTACAATTCTTGTGGTACAAATAGAACCTGGTCCAATACCCACTTTCACAGCGTCTGCGCCTGCATTTGCCATGGCTAGTGCACCTTGTGCAGTAGCCACATTGCCTGCAATGACCGGTAAATTTTTATACGTTTTCTTTAGCAGTTTTAAAGCTTCAATTACTCCTTTGCTATGACCGTGTGCACTATCTAAAGAAACAATATCTACGCCTACGCTTTGTAAAGCAGCAGCGCGATCTAATAAATCTTTGGTAATACCTAGGGCCGCACCTACTAATAAGCGACCAATATTGTCTTTAACGGCATTGGGGAAAGCACTTAATTGTAAAATATCGCGATAAGTAATTAAACCAATTAATTTTCCTTGTTTATTGACAACAGGTAATTTTTCAATTTTATATTGACGAAGAATTTTTTCAGCTTTTCTTAAATCGGTACCTTCTGGGGCAATGACTAAATTTTCTTTGGTCATGACTTCGATTACTTTTCTAGAACGATCAGTTTCAAAGCGTAAATCACGGTTGGTTAAAATACCTACTAATTTATTGGTTTTGTCAACAATTGGAATACCACCAATTTTATTTTCCTTCATTAATTTTAAAGCATCTCCAATAGTGGCGGTTACTTCTAAAGTAATAGGGTCAACAATCATTCCGCTTTCACTACGTTTTACTTTACGAACTTGCTCGGCTTGTCTATCGATGCTCATGTTTTTGTGTAAAATACCAATACCACCTTCACGTGCTAAGGCAATCGCCAATTGAGCTTCAGTAACGGTATCCATCGCCGAGGATAAAATAGGCGTGTGTAATTTGATGTTTTTGGTTAACTGCGTGTGAATGATTACTTCAGAAGGAAGTACTTCAGAATAAGCGGGCATTAACAATACGTCATCAAATGTTAAGCCTTGACCAAAAATGCGGGAGTTGTTGTTAGTATTTCTTGTTGCCATAGGCAAAGATAGGGCCTTCGATTATTTAGGCAAAATCCTTTTTTATAGCTTGCCGTAAAGGTTGCCAGCCAATAATTGAATACAACCCTCCATTTCGAGGGAGAGTAGCTGCGAAGACAGTAAACTAGCATTGATTTTTAAGTGGTTAGCGATATCATCCCGATGTATGGGGCCCTTCAATTCAATGAGCAATAATAGGCTTTGAAGATCAGGATCTAATATAAGTTTTGTTTGTTTAATAGCAGGAGCTAGCTTGGATAAAGGCCAGTTCATAGTATCAAGCAGATGAATGGGGTCGTGGTAAACTTGTGCTTTATGGTATTTGATTAGATGTAAACAACCCTTGCTTTTTGCATCGTGAATTTTACCAGGAACTGCGTAAACCTCACGGTCATATCCAAAAGCTAGGTTGGCGGTGATCATACTCCCTCCTTTGATGGCAGTTTCCACCACCACTGTTGCATCAGAAAGTCCAGCCACAATTCGGTTTCTTCTTGGAAAAAAATAAGGAAGTGGAATAGTGCCTTTTCTACATTCGGTCATCAAACCTCCTTCTTGAAGCATTTCAATGGCTAGTTTTCGATGTTGCTGAGGATAGATTTGATCTAAACCATGTGCAAGCACTCCCCAAGTAGGTAAATTTAATGCTAAGGCAGTTTGATGAGCAATGCCATCCACCCCTAAGGCCATGCCGCTAATGACACCTATATTTAAATGGCTTAGTCCTTCCAATAATTCTCGAATAACTTTTTGCACTTGTAGGGTATGTTGGCGAGAACCAACAATACTTATGAGTTGTGGTAAATTAAATTGATCGGAACCTTTTACATACAAAACAATTGGGGCGTCCTTGCATTGGAGGAGACGATGGGGATAGGCCGCATCTAAAATACTGATGCATTTAATTCCATGCTTGTCTAAAAAATTCAATTCCTCTTCTGCTGCTAGCAATGGCCATTTCCCAATTAAAACATTTCTTTGAAATTGATTTAATTCGGTAAAACCATTTTTTTGTTTTTGATGTTCTTCAAAAACCCGAACAGCTGCTCCATAAAATTCGAGAATGCTTTTTCGGTCGATATCATTTAGGCCCACCAACATGCTCAATGCGATGGTATACCATATTTCTTCAGACATGTAGCAAACATCAAGTTTTAAACTACATGAATTCAAAGTATTTATACGCTATTTTAAATCTTCTTTGGTATTTGGCAAGGTGATGATAAAGCTACTTCGTCTATTCTTAGCTCTTCCTTCTTCGGTATCATTATCGGCAATAGGGAATTTAGCACCAAGGCCCACATGGCTCACTCTTTTGGCGGCTATTTTTTTACTAATTAAATAATTGGCAATGGCCTGGGCTCTTTTTTCGGAAATGATTTTGTTTTGAACGCTATCCCCTTTGGAGTCGGTATGCCCTTCTAATAGAATGTTGGCATTAGGGGTGGCTGCTAAATAGGTCACCAAGGCATCTAATTCTACCCTTGATTTCTTTTTCAATTTGGCAGAATTTAAATCAAAAAATACATTTTTAAAATTTTGCGCAAAAGAACTAATGATAGGGGCTAAGTAAAATTGAAAATTAGTACCCGATAAATATTCTAAGCTATCGGCAGAAATAAAAGTACTGGCATAAATATGATTGGGGCTATTGACTCTAATGCCCAAACTATCAAAATAGGGGAGTCCTAAAACAAAATAGCCATTGCTGTCCACCTTTATTTGCATATTGCTGCTATCATCCAATGGGTTCACTAAAACCACTTCTCCAGCTAATGGTTTTTTTGAAACAGCATCAGCAATGAATCCTTTTAAATAAAAAGTTTTGTTGGCACGTGTGGCAGCCGCTAAAACCACTTTGTAAATATCCAATCCGCCTTTGCTATCGGTTCTGTCACTGGCAATATAAGCGTCCTTGCCATTGCTGGCCACCGCAATACTGCCTTCATTTTCATAAGTATTAATTGGATAGCCAAGATTGGCGGGGGTAGACCATGTAGCGTCTAATTTTTTTCTTGATACAAACAAATCAGCAGCGCCAAAACCAGGCCAACCTGTTGATGAGAAATACAAACTTCTGTTGTCGGCATGTATAAAAGGGGTTTGTTCATCTCCTGCAGTATTAATATTGGGCCCCATATTTACTGCTTCATCCCAAAATCCTTTTTCATTTCGGTAGGCCACATATATATCAATACCTCCATAACCGCCTGGGCGGTTGCTGCAAAAATAAAGTGCTTGACCATCGGGGGCAACACTGGGCGCGCTGTCCCAAAAATCTGAATTAATGTTTTTGCCTAAATTTTTTGGATCAGACCAGCCCTTTGCAGTTCTGTTTACTTTGTAAATATCATAACGGCCATAACCTTTTGGTCCATAGTCGGCAGCAAAGTAGAGGGTATTTAAATCTTGGGTGAGGCTCATGCTGCCTTTTTTATCGGCATCATTTAAATTATCAGCTAAAGGCCTTGCCTTAGAAAAACCTTTTTTGCTAAGGGTGCTGTAATAAAAATCTTCTCTAGATAAATTGGCACGACGCATAAATAAAAATAAACTGTCTTGGACGGTAACACTTGGGAAATATTCTGCGGCCTCGGAATTAATGCTGTCGCCTGCATTGTTTACGCTAATGTCATTTTGAATGGGATTGGCCATCGCAAAAGCACAAACTTTAAGTAGGTCTGCAGCCTTAGTTTTTAAATAAGCAGGCAGTTGATTGTTTTTTACCAGCGGATCCAAAATATAAAATGACTTTGTATAATTACCTAGACTAACATAAGCCATAGCATATTTTACAATAAAGGGTAGGGCCTCATCGGGTTGAGCCTTTTGTATTTTTTCAAAAACAGCAATGGCTTTTTGGTATTGCTTGGTATCCAAATAAGTTTGAAATAAACTAAGGTAGGCATCTGTTAAACTACTGTCTTTTTGAATGGCGCTTTCAAGTAAATTAATACCACGAGAAAAAGATTTATTGTCTAATTCAATTATGGCTTTGTCGTAAATTTTTTGAGCAGTAGCTTTATTTTTTGAATTATCCTGTGCGCTTGATTGAAAACTCAAGCCTATGGCAAAGGCTAAAAAAAATAGTTTGTATTTCATAATTGTCCTACAATGTATTGTAAATATACAAATTAGGGTACTTGTATGTACTTATGCAATTGTGCGCTTAGTTCCCATTGAGGGTTGGCCTTGATATAGTCAATGACTAAAGGTGTTATTTCATTGGCTTTGTCCCATTCGGGTTGTAAATACAATTTACAAGAAGCAGGTACTTGTTGGGCATAGGTTTCGGCCCATTCAAAATCATGTTTATTAAAAATTACCACTTTTAATTCTGAAGCAGCAGCTATGCTTTCATTAAGTGGTACTTTAAATTTTTTCGGTGAAAGACAAACCCAGTCCCAGTTTCCAGACATGGGGCTAGAACCAGATGTTTCAATATTTACTTCAAAGCCTGCTTTTTTTAAAGCAGTAGTAAGTGCATCTAAATTATATATTAAAGGTTCACCGCCAGTAACAATAGCTAAACGAGCAGGATGCGCTAATGCATTAGAAACAATTTCTTCAACAGCTAAAACCGGATGCTTGCTTGCATCCCAACTTTCTTTTACATCACACCAAACACAACCCACATCACAACCAGCCAAGCGAATAAAATAAGCCGCCTTGCCTTGGTGGTATCCTTCGCCTTGCAAAGAATAAAACATTTCCATGACTGGATATTGGGTAGTTGTACTCAAGTTAAAATGTATAAATTATTTCGAAGTTAAAGACCTTGGTAGGCCTTCATGGTATTTTTTAATAATCCAGCAATGGTCATTAAACCTACACCTCCAGGTACTGGTGTAATAGCAGATGCTTTAGTAGAGGCTTCTTCATAGTTCACGTCGCCCTTAATTCTAAAACCTTTTTTAGCGGTGGCATCCTCTACGCGGGTAATACCTACATCAATAATTACGGCACCAGGTTTGATCATATCACCCGTTAAAAAATTAGGTACACCTAATGCAGCCACAATAATATCAGCACCCAAACAAACTTCTTTTAAATTTTTGGTATGGCTATGACAAATAGTAACAGTACAATTTCCTTGTGCAATATTGCTACTTAATAAAATGCTCATCGGACGGCCCACAATATTGCTACGTCCTATCACTACTGCATTTTTTCCTTTGGTTTCAATATTAAAATGTTCGAGCATTAAAATAATTCCATAAGGAGTGGCAGGAATAAAAGTATTTAAACCTTGCACCAAGCGGCCCACATTTACAGGATGAAAACCATCTACATCTTTAGCAGGATCAATGGCTTCAATGACTTTGGATTCTTTGATATGTTTAGGCAAAGGCAATTGAACTAAAATACCATCGCAATTAGGATCTTGATTGAGCTCGGCAATTTTTGCTAATAAAACAGCTTGTTCTACATCGGCCTCTAAACGATACAATGAGGAACCGAAACCGGTTTCTTCACAGTTTTTTACTTTACTAGCAACATAGGTTTCACTCGCTCCATTATTACCTACCAATATGGCAGCTAAATGAGGCATTCTTTTGCCAGCGGCTTTAAGGGCTTGAGTTTGCGCTAAAAGGGTTGCTTTTACGGCGGCGGCGGCTATTTTTCCATCTAATACTAACATGAAGCAAATTTAGTTCTTGTGTAGGGCAGAATTGTAATTTTTTTTTTAACATTCCATCCCCTGTATCTTTGTGGCCTTAATAAACAGTATGGAACAAAACCCAAACCAGCCCTTAAACATTGAAATAAGTGAAGAAATCGCTGAAGGCGCTTATGCGAATTTGGCCATTATCACGCATAGCAATGCCGAATTTGTAGTTGATTTTGTCAATGTAATGCCAGGTACCCCTAAAAGTAAGGTAAAAAGCAGGGTCATTTTAACCCCAATGCATGCCAAAAGATTTATGAAGGCCCTGGTGGAAAATGTAGAAAGATATGAAGCAGCCAATGGAACCATTGCCGATATGTTGCCGGTAGAAATTCCAATGAATTTTGGTGGGCCAACCGCACAAGCCTAAACAGAAGTTTTATTTTACCAATTACTATTTTCTTCGGCATAACTATAGTAACCTTCAAGACTTACTATAATATGATCGATTAATTTGATATCAAAATACGCTGCAGCTTTTTTAATCTTCTCTGTTAAAACATTGTCCATCTGACTAGGACGCAATTGACCACTGGGATGATTGTGGCATATAATAAAGCCAGTGGCTTCATGGCTAAGCGCTAATTTAAAAATGAGTCGGGGATCTGCAATGGTGCCCGTAATGCCTCCTTCGCTTAAAACTGCTTCGTGAATAATTTTATTGGCTTGATTTAGTAAGAGCACCATAAATAACTCTCTATTTTCAAATTGCAATAAGTATTTAAGATGTTGGACAACATCAATACTTTGATGAATATGTTTATTGGTAATAGGCGTTGAAATTCTTCTCGAGCCTAGTTCGATGGCCGCCAAAATTCGAATGGCTTTTGCTTTACCTACCCCATTTATTTTCAAGGCTAAAATATCGGCCACATTTAATTTTGCAAATTTTTGTAAATTGTTTTGAGAAGCAGCAAGCAGGGTTCTAGCCAATTCGAGGGCATTTTGATGCACAGTCCCATGTTGTAGTAAAATGGCCATAAGTTCAACATCGGTAAGGTGTTTAGGCCCTTTTGAATAGAGCTTATGAACCGGTTGGTCTTGCAATGCCCAAGTTTTGATATTGTTTCCCATAGGCCAAATCTACTGGAATCAAAAAACGCTAGCGGCCGTATAAATACCTAAAAAATACATCCAATATGTGTATAAGTTCGCGAGATGTTGAAAAGTAGAGCTCTTATTTTTTATGTTTTGCAAGCGATAATTATAACTTTGACGCACATCCCAATTTACATGAATCCTTCAGTCAAAATATTCGCAGGAACTGGCTCTCAAGCCTTAGCAGAGAAAATTGCGCAACGTTTCGGCGCCCCTATTGGAAAAATTAATATTCAAAAATTTAGTGACGGAGAATTCCAACCTATTTTTCTAGAAAGTATTAGAGGAGACTATGTTTT
>CANFXV010000020.1 GCA_947451115.1 Bacteroidota bacterium | reverse complement strand
AGTACAACTATCTGATGGCTTACCAGAAGCACCCAATTTAGCTGGAGAAATGTATGATTATGAAAGATTAAGTAGCTTAATTCAATCAAGCTGTCATTTATCTGCACAAGAAATCATTGATGTATTAATAAAATCGGTGGATGAGTGGATGCAAGGCAAACGCAATCCAGATGATATTACTTTGGTGGTGACTAAGAAAAAATAAATCTAAAAAGGCGCATTATGAAAAAATATGTATTGATTTTATTAGTTTTTACTTTTCTGTCTAATCAAGGATTTTCACAAGAGAAAAAATACAATTTTAATTTAGATCCTTCTTCTGGGATGAGCCTTAAAGATAGCATTGATATAATCAAACAATTGCCTGAATCAGATAACAAAGCTTATTTACTATATAGATTAAGTGGGTATTATTTTTTTAAAAATGCGGATAGCTCCATTTATTATGGTAAAGAGTTAGAAAAATATACCACTAAAAATGATTTTAAAGAATTACAATATAATAATCATTTTGCAATGGGGCAATTGTATATGATGATGAAAAGCAATTTCTCGCTTTCATTGTATTATATGAATTTAGCAAAAAAAGAAACGGAAGAAATTAATGCATATAAAGGTGATATTAAAGATAATATTGAAGGCATTACCATTCAATGCTATGCAGGCTTAGGGAGTTATTCTAAAGTAAAAGCAATTTTAGATGAACAAGCTAAAACAGCATTGGCAAATTCTTACAATTATGCTTATAAGTATACACCAGTGGGCATGCTGGGCCAAATGTATGCGCAAATAAAAGAATATGATTCCTCCATAAGTTTTTCTAAGAAAGCCATTGAATTAGATCGAACTTTCCCAAAAGAAAAAAAATGGGGTTTCCCTTATTTTGTGATTTCAGATGCTTATGTAAATAAAAAAGAATTCCAAAAAGCGTTAGATTATTTATATGAAGGATTTCACGAGATTGTAGATAATAACTTTGATAAAGACATTGCCCAAACCTATAATGTTTTTGCTAATGCACATCTAGGATTAAGGCATATAGATAGTGCTATATATTATGCTAATCTTTCTTTTAAATTAAGTAATAAAATTGCCTTTACAGAAGGCGTTTTATCTTCCAGTGAATTATTGGCAAAAATTTACGACGAAAATCATCAAATTGACAGCGCTTTTAAATACTTAAAACTAAGCAACGCTATTAAAGATGAATTGTCCGATAAAACTAAAGTTAATGAAGCTGAAAACATTACTTTGAATGAAGAGCTTCGTCAAAAACAGAAAGAAGAAGAAGAGTCAAGAAGAAAAAAATTAATCATTGGCTTTAGTTTGTTTTTTATTATTGGCTTTACTAGTTATACTTTATACAATAGGCAAGCACGCAAAGCACGTGCACGTAAAAGAGAAGAAGACCGCAAGAATAAAGAACTGAAAGCGGCCAGGGATTTGCAATTAAGTATGTTGCCCAAGCAAGTACCTCAAAGATCCGATTTAGACATTGCTGCTTTTATACGATCTTCTACTGAAGTAGGGGGTGATTATTATGATTTTTTCCCGCAGGAAGATGGCAGTATTTTTAGCGTATGTGGAGATGCCACTGGCCATGGGGTTACTTCTGGTATGATGGTATCCGTGACCAAGGCCGGATTGAATGGCATTGATGCACAAGCGCCCAATAAAATATTGGAACGCTTAAATAAAGTGGTTAAAAAAATAGATTTAGGCACTTTAAGAATGAGCTTAAATATTGCTCAAATCAATACCAGCAACATTTTGCTTAGCTCGGCTGCCATGCCTCCTATCTATTTGTATAAAGCCAAGAACAAATCAGTACTTGATTTTATGAATAATGGCCTTCCTTTAGGGGGCTTGAAACAAGAACAATTTATTCAAGAAGATATTCAATTTGAACAGGGAGATGTTCTAGTACAATTGTCTGATGGGCTTCCAGAAGCACCTAATTTAGCTGGAGAAATGTACGATTATGATAGATTAAAGCAATTGATTCAAGACAATGGTCATCAAACTGCCCAGGGCATGATTGATGCATTGATGGCTTCTGTGGATGAATGGTTGCAAGGCCAGCATAATCCTGATGACATTACCTTAGTGGTGATTAAGAAGAAATAGTGGAAAAAATATTTTACTGATTTTTTTGTAAGCTGCTATTTATTGATAAATTAGTAATCTAAACCTTTACTCATTTATGTCTTTGCACCAAAATTCAAATGATTTTGTTACCATTAGTCAACATGAAAACTGTGAAGTAAAACAAAACAAAGTAAATAAACAATATGGTTTATTTGCCAATGCACCCTTTAAAGCAGGTGAAAATATTGTTGCTTTTGATGCCTCTAAAATTGTCGATACCCCGAATTACCTGACCGTTCAATTAAGTGAAACCCAACACATTCATTTAACGCCTGAATATTTGCAATATGTAAATCATTCTTGCGCGCCCAATGTTTTATTTAATACCAGCACCATGCAATTAGAATCTTTGAATGATATTGAAGCTGGAGAGGAGCTCTGCTTTTTTTATCCTGCTACCGAATGGCGTATGGCACAGCAGTTTGTTTGTAACTGCGGAAAACCAAACTGCGTAGGTTTAGTCCAAGGTGCTGAAGCTACACCAACAGAAGTTTTAAATAAATACAAGCTTACCGATTTTATTAAATCCATGGCCGCTCAGTACAAAACTTTCTTACTCATCTTTTAATTAAAAAACCCCAAGCTATATTAGCTCAGGGTTTTATTTAGAGGGCTTGTAAAATTTTACGACTAAAAGTATTTAGTCACTCCTGGTATGGCTATTGGGTAGTATCCATCTGCATTCGGAAGTACGGGAGGTGCGGCATTCCAATCGTATTCTTTTGGATGAATGTCAATGCCTGAATTAATGGCCTTGTCCCATTCAATCACTTGACCACTATAGGTAGCCATTCTTCCTAAGATTGAAGTCATAGTAGAACTTGCTCCATTTTCTGCATCGGCATATTTATATTCTCCTTTGGCAATGGCGGCAAACAATTCATCATGCTCTGTTTGATAAGGATTGTTTTCCAACTTTGTATCGTACTGATAAATTAGCTTGCCACTATGGTCCTTAATATGGGCAGCACCACAAAATATTTTGCCCTTCGTGCCCACCAATAATTCATCCACCTTACTCATCGTACCTGGAATATGTCTACATTGACTATTTAAGATAGAACCATCGGCATATTCAAACTCCACAAAATGATGATCAAAAATTTCGCCATTTTCTTTTCCTTTTCTTACCTGACGTCCACCAAAGCCTTGCGCTTTTACTGGATGCCCGCCTTTGAACCAATTGATTACATCTAAATTATGGATATGTTGTTCGGTGATATGATCGCCACAGAGCCAATTGAAATAATACCAATTGCGCATTTGGTATTCCATTTCTGTTTGACTGTATTTTCTCGGTCTTACCCAAACACCATCATTGTCCCACCAAGCTTGTGCGGAAGTGATGTCTCCAATCAAATCTTTTCTTTTATATAATTCACGGTAAGAATTTTGGTAATGTCTTTGCAAACCTACCACTACGTTTAATTTTTTTTGCTTGGCAATGGCTGCAGTAGCAAGTACGCTCTGAATACCTGCAGGATCCGTGGCTACAGGCTTCTCCATAAATACATGCTTGTTTTGTTTAATGGCTTCAGCAAAATGAATGGGTCTAAAACCTGGAGGGGTAGCAAGTATGACTACATCGGCAAGTGCAATGGCTTTTTGATACGCATCAAATCCAGTGAACCTTCTTTCTTCAGGCACATCTAATCTTTGTGCCAATGAACCAATGCTGTTATTGATTTCTTCAGTTAAAGATTTATGGCAATTGTCCAAATTGTCTTTGAAGGCATCGGCCATGGCAACAATTTTTACATTTTGTTTGCTGGACAATGCTTGCATGGCAGCGCCGGTGCCTCTACCTCCGCAACCCACCACTGCAATTTTAATGACATCGTCTGATCCTGAAAAGAAATTGGCTTTGGACAATAGTGGCGCAGCCAATAAGCCTCCAGTAAGTAAACTGCTACCTTTTACAAATTCTCTTCTTGAATTTTTTCCCGAAAATGCTGTGCTCATAATGGTAATATTTGGTTTATTAATTTAAATAGGACTTGAAAAATTGATTGATCTCTTCCTCACTTGGCGTATGCAGCGGCCTTACCAATCGGATACCCACTTGCTTTGCTTCGGTTAACCACCATTTACTTTTTGGAATTTGTGGATCTCTTCTATTCCAAATTGGATCGGAATGAAATCTTTTGGCGGATCTTAAATCTATAGCCGCATCTAAATAACTTCCTCCTTTTAATGTTTGGGGATACTTGACCTCATTGGGAGCAATAGTTAATTGTTGATTGCTTACTTTTTCAAAAGCAGTAGGATCGTAATGATCCAAGGTCCATTCTGTGATATTTCCTAAGATATCATACAAGCCCCATGGATTAGGTAACTTTTGCCCCACTTTGTGAAAAGTATTGGAACTATTTTTTTCATACCAAGCATACTTGTCTAAATCTTTTTCCTCATTGCCAAAAAAATACGCAGTCTTGGTACCTGCTTTACATGCATATTCCCATTCAGCTTCTGTAGGTAATCTATAAAAGACTTTTGTTTTTTCATACAACCATTTACAATACATGAGGGCTGTGCGTTGTGACATACTATTGGCAGGATAGCCTCCTTCTTTACCCATGCCCCAACTTAAATCTACATACTGAGGGCTAGGTCTGGTGATGGCATCTACATTTACATTTTGGCTGATGGTTTCATCTTTTAAAAATACATCTAGTTCATCTCGAGTCACTTCATAGGTGCTCATCCAAAATGCTTCTAATTTAATTTCTTTTTGGGGTCCTTCGTCATTACCTCTGCCTTTCTCCTGTTCATTGCTGCCCATGGTAAAAATTCCTGCAGGAATGGGCGCCATCTTAAATGATAAATTGCTACCCGTAATTTTTTGGCTATAATTTATAAAACTAACAGTATCAGTTTGATTATTGTTTTGTTGAGCAATGATTGGCTTTGCATAGATGCTTAACGAAAAAATAAAAATTAATAAGGCCTTCTTTTTCACTATCTTTTTTTAGTCTATTAAGATAAAACATATTTTAAACACTACCATTTTTTTACTGCTGATTTGTGTTGATTGGGTGCCAATATTTTTTGAAGGAGGGTGTACTGTAAAATTTTATTTTTCCATTTTGAAGGGTGCTGATCAATAATTGGGCGTGATTTTCCAAGGCTATTTTTTTTGCTTCCTTCAAAGGCAAAATACTGCAGGCGGTGGCCAGCCAATCGGCGGTGGCTCCTTGAGGTGCAATCACGGTCACATTGCGCAGCCAGCTTACGCCATAGCCTGTTTTCGGATTGATGATATGCGAATATTTGACCCCGTTTTTCTCCATGTATTGATAAGCATCTCCCGAAGTGGCTACGGAAATATTTGCTAGTTGGAGCTGATGGTCCAATAAATCATCGGTGGTTTCGGGGATATTTACGCCCACTAACCAGCCTTTTGAATTTAAAGGCGCCTCGCTCATGGAAATATCTCCTCCCGCATCGGCCAAGGCTTCTTGGATACCTCTATTTTTTAAATAATCAATGACCCACTGAGCGATATAACCTTTTGCAATACCTCCAAAATCAAGTCGCATACCCTTTTTAGGAAGATAGATGGTGGATGCTTTTTTGTCCAATTGAATCCACTTCAATCCTACTAATTTTCGAGCGGCTTCAATGCTGCTATCTGCAGGGAATGCCTTTATTTTCCTTGCCTTTCTCCAAAGTAAACTTAATGGGCCAATACTAATATCATAAGCACCATGGCTTTTACGATAGGCTAGTTTTGATTGTAAGACTAAATCCAACATAGCAGGACTCATGGTAACAGGCCTAATACCCGCTAGCGCATTGATTTTACTTAACTCACTGCTAGAATCATAGTCGCTAAAAATTTGGCTTAGGGAATCAATTAATCTAAAACAATCACGGGCAATAGCGGAGGCTTTGGAGGAATCATTGGCTACCAATAGCAGGTTAAAGGGAGAGCCCATTTTGATCTGGGAAAATAGGTATTTCTTGTTTTGACCGCTTAAAGGCTGTGTAAAAAATACAATAAGTAGGGCGATGTAAATGAGTGCTTTCAAACTTGTTCTTATTGATACTAATGCTTAAATTTAAGTTATTAAAAATACAACAACATGGAACGCAGAAATTTTTTAAAACAAAATGTTTTGGTGGGCGGATCTTTATTAGCAGGTTCTAGTTTACTGGCTCAAAATACAAAGACCAATGATTTGTTAGATTCTACCCCTTACAAATTACATTATGGCATTCACGATGGCATGTTTGAAAATTTGGCTGGGCCTAATTTTATAGATCAAATAAAATATGCACATAGTATTGGATTCACTGCCATAGAAGACAATGGCATGATGGGCAGAACTCCCGAAATGCAACAAAAAATTGGAGATACCCTTGCTGCACTTGGCATGCATATGGGCGTATTTGTGGTGAATTTTTCCATTAATGATAAAATAAATTTAACCACCGGTTCTGTAGAATGGAAGGATAAATTTACAGCATCCTGCAAGGAAGCAGTAGAAGTAGCTAAAAGAACCAATGCGAAATGGATGACCACGGTGCCCGGTAATTTTGACAGAAGATTACCTATGGATATTCAAACAGGCAATGTGATTGAAGGCTTAAGACCAGGCATAGAAATTTTAGAAAAAAATAATTTAATCACCGTTTTAGAACCTTTGAGCGATACACCCGATTTATTTTTACGCCACTCAGATCAAACCTATGCGATATGTAAAGCCATCAATAGCCCCGCATGTAAAATTTTATTTGACATGTACCACATGCAAAAAAACGAGGGCAATATGATTAATAATATTAATAGATGCTGGTCGGAAATTGCCTATTTCCAAATTGGAGATAATCCTGGTCGCAATGAACCAGGTACAGGAGAGGTGAATTACCACAATATCTTCAAACACTTACATAGTAAAGGTTACAAAGGTGTACTAGGGATGGAGCATGGCAAAGCAGGCGCTGGAAAAGAGGGCGAATTGGCCTTGATCAAAGCCTACCGTGACGCCGATAATTTTTAATACAAACTTTACTTCATCGCTCAACAATATTTATGAAAAAACTTTGCTTGCTCCTTTTAACTTTTACTTTACTTGGAAATTCATTTGCCCAAAAATTTGATGCCAATTGGGAATCTTTAAATACGCGAAAAATTCCAGCCTGGTTCAATCAAGATAAATTTGGCATTTTTATTCATTGGGGTGTCTACTCTGTTCCAGCTTATGCACCCGTGATGCCCAATAGTGGCTATAGTTATGCAGAATGGTATTGGTATCGTTTGTATGAAAAGCAAAAAGATTTTATGGCTTTTCATAATAAAAATTATGGCAGCAGTTTTGCTTATCAACAATTTGAGCCAATGTTTAAAGCAGAGATGTTTGAGCCTGATCAATGGGCCGATCTATTTAAAAAATCAGGGGCAAAATATGTAGTACTTACGTCTAAACACCATGAAGGCTATACTTTATGGAATAGTGCAGAAGCAGACAGGGATTGGAATAGACCATGGAATGCGGTTACGGGTACACCGCATCGTGATTTGTTAGGGGACTTATCAAACTCCGTACGAAATGCAGGATTAAAAATGGGTTATTATTATTCTTTGTACGAATGGTTCAATCCTATTTGGCTGCATGACAAAAAGAAGTATGTAGAAAAACACATGATTCCTCAGTTCAAGGATCTAGTGACCAAATACAAACCTTCCATTATATTTTCAGATGGAGAATGGGATATTTCTGATACGGCCTGGCAAAGCCCAGCATTGTTGGCCTGGTTATTTAATGAATCTCCAGTAAAAGACAATGTGGTAGTGAATGACAGATGGGGTAATAATACTAGAGAGAAAAATCATGGTGCCATGTACACTACTTCTGAATATGGCAGCGGTATGGATGCCAGTATTATTTGGGAAGAAAGTCAGGGGGTGGGGCTTTCGTATGGGTACAATAGAAATGAACAATTGAAAGATTATAAATCTAGTTATGAATTAATTTTAATGTTGAATGACTTGGTCTCAAGAGGAGGCAATTTCTTATTGGACATTGGACCCAATGCTGATGGCACCATTCCTGGCATTATGCAGCAAAGGCTTACAGATATTGGGGATTGGCTGGCCATCAATGGGGAAGCCATCTATGGCACTACGGCTTGGAAACAAGCCGCACAATGGTCTGAGGGCATTAAAGCACCTAAAAGCAGTGCTAGTTTTATGGCCAATTACAGAGTGGCTAATTTAGTGGTCCCTAAAAAAGATTCTGCTTATATCGAAGCATTTTTTACCAAGAAAGGAAATGATTTTTATTGCATTCTTCCTTCTTATCAAAAAAACATTACTATTAAAGATGTAAAATTACCTACCAACACAACAACTTCAATTTTAGGCAGCAATGTAAAAGTAGGCTGGAAGCAAAAAGGTAAGGATGTGTTAATTGATTTGTCCAATCTAAGACCTGGAGATATTTCTCCTACAGGTATCTTTGTAATAAAATTACAACAGTAAAACTTTTCAAGAAAATAGTTAAAATGCTAGTGACCATTTGGTGGCTAGCATTTTTATTTTAATTGATATTTTTTCATTTGTTGGTTCATTACTTTAAACCAAATAGGCGGCGCCAATGAAAGTAAGATCATGCCTGGATAACCTGTAGGCATTTGAGGTGCGTTATCAAAACTTCTAAGCACTTGATATTTTCTTGAAGCCAAATAATGATGATCGCTGTGTCTGCTTAATTCAAAAAGCATCAATCTGCCAATGATATGATTGCTGTTCCAGCTATGATGTGGTTGTACTCTTTCAAATTGATTTTCACCAGTGGCTTCTCGCGTTAAGCCATAATGTTCAATGTAGTTCACGGTTTCTAATAATAGCACACCCATCAAGGCGGCTATTAAAAAATACAAGGCAACAGGCAAACCAAAAAATAAATAGATGCCAAACACAAATGCGACTTGTATGCATTGGAACAATAACATTTCGTTGTTAATACTAAACCAAGATTTACCTTTTTTTGTAAACTCTTCATTGGCAATTTTCCAGGCACTCGCATAAGTACCCATTAAGGTTTGTGGCCAAAAGGCATATACTGATTGATTGTATTTAGCGGTACTTGGATCAGCACTAGTAGCTACATGTTTGTGGTGGCCTTTATTGTGTTCAATAAAAAAGTGCATGTACATACTAGTAAGTAAAAGCATTTTTGCCAAGAACTGTTCAAATTTATTAACGCGATGTCCTAGTTCATGTGCCACATTAATACCAAAAGCACCGCAAAGCAGTCCCATGCTTACAATTCTTCCTGCCAAGTCCCAATGACTGATAGTAGTATCTTGTACTGCATGAAAAAATATCCATAAAGAATAATATTGTAATACAACAGCGGCATACAATACAAAATCGTAGCCTCTATTTTTTTTAGCCAAGGCTTCCTCTACCTCATCTAAATTTTTTGGGTCTGCCTTCACAAAAAGTTCGATAAATGGAACGATGAAAAAAGTATACAATAGGGTGTACCAACAAGCGATGCCAGTTTCCTTAAAAGCAATTAGGGCCAATAGGTACAATACAAATGGGGTCAAGTATTTAAAGGACTTGGTCAATGCAATCATGCAAGTAAATTAAAAAAAAATATTGGGATACTTGTGAATATGGTTGTAATTTTCTAAAAATTATTAAAAATGAGAAAATTAATGCTAGGTATGGTTTTGTTTGTATCTACTCAAATGAGCGCACAAGACTTACCTAAAAACTTTACTGCCTTATTGAATGAAGTGGAACCTCAATTAATTAGTTGGAGACAACATTTTCATGAATTCCCTGAACTGTCTAACCGTGAATTTAAAACAGGCGCCTATATTGCTGAGTATTTAAAGTCCATTGGATTGGAAGTAAATTATCCAGTGGCTAAAACTGGGGTAGTAGCTATTTTGAAGGGTGGCAAACCTGGGCCAGTAGTGGGTTTGCGTGCTGATATTGATGCACTGCCTGTAGTGGAAAGAACGCCCATTGCATTTGCCTCCAAAGTAAAAGCTGAATACAATGGTCAATCTGTTGGTGTCATGCATGCCTGTGGACATGATGCGCATACAGCTATCTTAATGGCCACTGCAAAAATGTTGAAGCAAATGCAAAAAGACGTACCGGGTACGGTGGTATTTTTGTTTCAACCTGCAGAAGAAGGTGCACCTAATGGTGAAGAAGGTGGTGCGCCACTGATGATTAAAGAAGGCGCCATGGACAAACCTAAAATGGATGCCATTTTTGGCTTACATATGGCGGCACAATTGCCAGCAGGTACCCTGGGCTTTAAATCGGGTGCCGCACAAGCTTCTTCAGATTTATTTAAAATTGTTGTTCATGGTAAAGGAAGTCATGGAGCCATGCCTTGGGGAAGTATCGATCCAATTGTTATATCTGCAGAAATTATAGAAGCCTTACAACATATCGTGAGTCGTGAATCTGATTTAACCAAGGCGCCATTAGTCATTTCTGTGGGGTCTTTGCATAGCGGTGTTAGAGCCAATATTATTCCAGAGTCTGCTGAAATGTTGGGTACCATTCGTTCTTTGGATGCAACCATGAGAAAAGAAACCCATGAAAAAATGCGTCGTGTGGTGCAACGTATTGCAGAGAGTGCAGGTGCCACTGCGACTATTGAGATCAATACGCAGACTATGATCAATTACAATGATCCTACATTAGCTAAAAAATCTTTGAGTGCATTAAATAAAGCAGCTGGGGCTGAGCACGTGATGGAATCTCGTTGGACAACTGCTGCGGAAGATTTTTCTTTTTATGGAGACAAAGCACCTTCTTTCTTTTTTAGTTTAGGAGGTATGCAAAAAGGAAAAAATCCTACGGAAGTGGGCGGACACCATACCGCTGATTTTTATTTAGAAGAGTCAGGTTTTATTTTAGGTGTAAAAGCTTTTTGCAATTTGGTCTTTGACAATGCAAAACCATAAATATTTTTATTGCGGACTTGTATCATAGTTTAAATACAAGTCTGCAATTTTTTTAGCTTCGATAATGGGTGTTCCTTCATTTCTATTGGTTAATATCACCACCATTAATTTTTGTTCAGGAAACAATAAGATATGATTTCTAAATCCAATGGAACTTCCATTGTGGTGTGGATGCGTTTTATTGTTGTACTCTTCAATTTCCCATCCATACCCATAATTAATTAAGGTACCATTTTCCACTTTTTTTCTAGACCAGGCTTCTTTTTGCATGGCGGCTGGTATCAATTTATAGTCCCATAAGGCTTTGATCCATTTGGTCAAATCTAGGGTACTCGTATAAATGCCCCCATCTCCTAATACTGCACTGGTGAGGCTTTGATCGGTTGGTATCCATGCGCCATCTACAAATGAGTTTCCATAAGCTCTGTTTTTAATACTGGCCTTGCCTTCTTCAAAAGCCAATGTATTTTTCATTTCTAAGGGCTTGAAAATATTGTCATTTAAAAAACTAGCAAAGCTTTGCCCACTTACCCTTTCAACAATCAAGGCTAAAATAGCATAACCTGTATTACTGTATCTGTATTTAGTGCCCGCTGGAAAATAAAGCGAATCTGCTATATACATTAATTGCAAACAATTGGTGTCATGCAACTGTTCTGTTTGATTCGCAGGCATTAGGTCTTCATAATCAATAAGGCCAGAAGTATGCGTAAGTAAATGTTTGATTTTAATTTTCTTACCATAGGCCGGAAAACTAGAAAAATATTTAGTCAGTGGATCTTCTAAGGAAATTTTTTTGTTCTTTACAAGTAACAATACGGACATGGCCGTAAACTGCTTTGTCAAAGAAGCCAGTCTGAAATTGGTAGCAGGCGTTATTCTTTCCCCTCCGTCCGCCTTGCTAAGGCCATAACCTTTTTGAAACAAAATTTTATCATCTTGATAAACCAATACGCTGGCTCCTGGATTATTATTAGACTTATAAGCCGAAAGAATGGCATCAATTTTTCTTTCTTTTATTAATAAGGCACTTGGCTTACAGGAGGCAAATAAAATTGCCACTGTACCAACAAGTAAACTATTTAATAATTTAAGCTTCATTTCTTTAATTCTTTTAATAAGGCAGCCTGTGTTTCAAGTACTGCTTTTTCAGTAGAAAGCGTTGGTGCCATTTCTGTATGATCTAATATATTAAATAATGCGCTAAACTGACGATTAATGACTGGATATTTTCCTTCAGATTTTTTTCTGCCTTCATAACAAATCATAGATAAGTCAAACTGTCTTTTTAAATCGATCCAGCTAGTTTTTACTCTTGGGTCCATCGCAATGGTGATGACTTGTTCCAATATTTTACCATCTACTTTCAAACGCAAGGTATAGTTACCAGGCAAAACCCAAGGCGCGGTACTTTCTGGTGCTGTATTGTGCACTACTGCACCAATGGGATACTGCGCAGGTAAATTCAATGGAGCATACTTCATGTCCCATAAAAAACGGTGGGCGCCAGCACTTGCAGCTAAAATTTGTTGAGGTCTGATCCAATACAAAGGAATATTGAGATCTGGAATTTTATACATCGTATCCTTACTACTAAAACTACGAACAATGTTTCCTTTGGCATCTAATATTTCTAATACAAGTGGCGCAGCATTATCATTTTTTAAATAATAATCTATGATGGCTCCATCTGGAGGATTTTCTCCAGCTGGTTCTTCTGGTGGCAAGGGTGTATCTGGATTCATGTTCCAACGAACACGAATTGCTTTTTGTGGTTTTAATAATGTAGTTTCTTTATTTACATTGATTTGTCTGAGTGGACTAATATTGTCCAAGATCCAAAAACTACGGCCATGGGTACCCAAGACTAAATCATCTTCGTGAATCACTAAATCACGAATAGAAGTGGCTGGCATATTCAATCTTAAGGACTGCCAATGCTCTCCTGCATCTATAGAAAAATAAACTGCATTTTCTGATCCAGCAAACAATAAACCTTTTCTTACCGCATCTTCTCTAACAGTATTGATGGGTTCGATAGGCAATCCATTGATAATTTTTTTCCAACTAAGACCTCCATCAGTGGTTTTATAAATATGTGGCGTTTGATCATCGCATCGAATTCTATTCACTGCAACATAGGCGGTATTGTTATCAAATCTACTGGCATCAATCATTGAAATTTTACTCCAAGCGCTAATACTTGGAGGGGTAATATTTTTCCAATGCTTACCTCCGTCTTTGGTAATATGAATGTATCCATCATCGGTGCCCGCCCAAATAGTATTGATGTCTTTATACGAAGGGGCTAAAGTATAGACCACTCCACGACGTGGCATTTTTTTCATCTCCTCTGTTGTGTAAACACCTACACTAGCTGGTATGTCCCAGGCTTCACGGGTTAGATCTGGGCTAATGGTTTCCCAACTAGAACCACCATTGGTAGTTTTAAAAATTACATTGCCTGCAAAAAATAAAGTTTTTGGATCAATAGGTGAAAACAAAATGGGCGCGGTTCTAATAAATCTTACTTTGCCTTCTCTTACCGGAACAGGTGAAATATTTTGTATCTGCCCAGTTCTTTTATCATGCTTGGTAATTTTTCCACCATAAATAATATTTGGATCTAAGGGATCAGCAGCGATATAACCATATTCTTCTACGCCTACGGGACGCCATTCTCTAAAACTAATATTGCCATCATTAGAACGAGAAGCAATACCAACAGATCCACTTTCTTGTTGACCTCCGTATACATTGTAAGGGAATGCATTGTCGGTGCTTACATGATAAAACTGAGCAGTGGCTTGATTGTACCAGCTAGAAAAAGTTTCACCACCATTGACAGTAATGGTGGCGCCTTGGTCTAAGGCAATGGCTATAATTTGCGTATTGTTTGGATTGATCCAAATACGGTGATAATCGTCTCCACCTGGAGCACCCTTGATACCTTCCCAATTTTTTCCTCCATCTTTTGATTTCCAAACCACTACATTGGCTGAATAAACAAGGTCTTCGTTTTTGGGATCAGTTTTTACTTCTGCAAAATCACTTCCTCTTCCCCAATATCTGCTATCACTGGTAAGCAAATACCAATTTTCTCCTGCATCATCACTTCTGTATACACCTCCATTTTTTTCTGCATCTACTGTTGCATACATTCTGTTGGAATTGCTTGGCGCGATGGTAAATCCAATTCTTCCTAATCCATCTTGTGTAGTAGTGGGCAGTCCACCATTAATTTTATTCCAAGTAGTACCTCCATCTTTTGATTTATACAAACCACTTTCTACGCCATCCCAACCACCATTTTCCCATGGGCCTTGTCTTGCAGCCCATAAGGTGGCAAATACAATATTGGGATGATTGGGATCGACCAATACTTGAACAGCTCCTGTGTTTTCATTGATGTATAAAACTTGTTCCAATGTTTTACCTCCATCTACACTTCTATACACACCACGTTCTTTATTGGGTCCATAAGGATGCCCAAGGGCAGCTATAAAAATTCTATTTTCATTGGTGGGATCAATACTGATGCCACCAATTTGTTGTGCATCATGCAATCCTAAATTGCTCCAGGTTTTTCCCGCATCTATTGATTTATACAATCCATTGCCAATGGATAAATCCGGACGCTGAATGCCTTCCCCACTACCTACATAAATTACATTTGAATTGGAAGGGGCCACTGCTACATCTCCTACAGAGCCTGTGTTTTCAGCATCAAAAATGGGTTTCCAGGTATGCCCAAAATCGTTGGTTTTCCAAACACCGCCATTGTTCACCCCCATATAAAAAACATTGGGTTCGTTGT
This sequence comes from Bacteroidota bacterium, assembly GCA_947451115.1. Lineage (GTDB taxonomy): Bacteria > Bacteroidota > Bacteroidia > Chitinophagales > Chitinophagaceae > Sediminibacterium. The sequence continues at coordinate 25,817 of CANFXV010000020.1, read as the reverse complement.
TCACCCCAGTGATGCCGACAGTTCTTCCACCTCGGTGTGGCCCAATCATTCTATATTTTAATCCTGCCAATAAAGCAGGGTCTACTTGTGCCTTTGAATTGTTTGAAAATAAAACGGCTACTAAAAGTAAAAATAGTGCAGTCAATTTTTTATACAGCTTGTTCATATTGAATATTTTTCACTCTAAATATACAAATAATAATTCTTTGTTTATTTGAGTTTGTGTGCACCAGTTATATTTATTAAATTCAACTATTGATTCACTTACTTGCGTTTAATTTTTAGTATGAAAAAAATAATTTTTTCGATTTTTAGTGTAAGCTTTTGCTTGACGGTGTTGGCACAGAATAACAGTGCCTCCTTGTTTTCTGCCCTTCCTTTTAGATTTATTGGACCCGACGGTAATAGGGCCATTGCAGTAGTAGGGGAACCAGGAAACCCAATGGTATCCTATGTGGGCGCCGCATCTGGCGGTATTTTTAAAACCACAGATGCAGGGGTGCATTGGAAGCCTATTTTTGATGAGATGGACAATTCCTCCATTGGGGCCTTGGCTATTTCGGAACTAAATCCTCAACAGGTTTGGGCTGGTACAGGAGAAACTTTTGTAATACGTCCTGCACATGCCAATGGAAATGGTATTTATAAATCTAGTGATGGTGGTAAAACTTGGAAAAATAAGGGCTTAAAAGAAACAGTTTTAATTAGTAAAGTAATTGTAGATCCTACCGATACCAATATTGTTTATGTAGCTGCAATGGGACATATGCATGGGCCTCAACAAGAAAGAGGGGTTTATAAAACCATCAATGGAGGGGAAAGTTGGGAAAGAATTTTATTTGTAGATGAAAATACAGGCTGCATTGATTTGTCTTTAAATTCAAAAGACCCTAAAAATTTAGTAGCCGCCATGTGGCAGGTAGCACTTAAAACTTGGAACTTAAATAGTGGTGGACCAGGCAGTGGTTTTTATAAAACCAATGATGGTGGTAAAACATGGAAACACATGCAAAATGGTTTACCTGGAGGGGCAAGTCATCCAGTCGGAAAAACATCCATCGATTTTGCGCAAAGCAATCCATCGACCATTTATGCATTGGTAGAAGACAAAGTACCTGGTTTGTACAAATCTTTAGATGGAGGAGAAAATTGGAAATTAATGTATGAAGGTCATTCCATGGCACAGCGTGCACCTTATTATACAAGAGTGCGCGTTTCTTCTCAAGATGAAAATAAATTATATACCATTTGTGTGACCATTATGGAATCAAAAGATGGTGGCCAAACTTTTAATGGCGAAGGTTCCTATGAACCAGGTGGGGACAATCATGATATTTGGTTTGATCCAAAAGATGCCAAAAGAATTATGGTCGCACACGATGGTTGTTTAAATATGAGTTTTAATGCAGGTCAAACTTGGAATAATATCAATTTACCTATTGCACAGATGTATCATGTGGCGGTAGACAATGCCATTCCTTATCATTTGATGGGCAATAGACAGGATGGGTATTCTTATCGTACTGCAGCCATTAGTATGCAGGGGTCGATTCCTTTAGGTTTATGGGAAGGGGTAGGTGGCTGTGAAAGTGGTTTTGCGCAACCTGATCCATTCGATAATAATATTATTTGGTCTGGATGTTATGATGGAGGATTGGATGTGACAGATGTGCGCACTGGCTATTCGCATGATGTAAGACCTTGGCCAGAAGCAGGCTATGGTTGGGCGCCAGCGGATATGAAATATCGTTGGCATTGGAATTATCCCATGACTTTATCTAAGCATCAGAAAGGCGTGGTCTATGTGGGAAGTCAATATGTACATAAAACTTCTAACAAAGGAATGTCTTGGCGTATTATTAGTCCTGATTTAACCACCAATGATAAAACACATCAACAAAATTCTGGCGGCATGAATTCAGACAACCTAATGACTTTTGATGGTTGTACATTATATGTGATTGCAGAATCTCCAGTGAAGCAAGGAGTGTTATGGACAGGAAGCAATGATGGTCAAATTCAAGTAACACAAGATGAAGGAAAAACATGGACCAATGTATCTGCCAATATTAAAGGCATCGCCCCTTGGGGCACCATTCGAAGTATTGATCCATCTAACTTTGAGGCAGGCACTGCATACATTAGTATTTCTTATCAACAATTGGGCGATTTCAAACCTTATATATTTAAAACTAGCAACTATGGTAAAACCTGGAAAGCAATAGGGGCAGGTATTCCAGCAAGTAATAGTTCTTTTGTACATAGTATTAAAGAAGATCCAGCACAAAAAGGTTTATTGTATGCTGGTACAGACAATGGCTTGTACATTAGTCCAGACGATGGAGCTACATGGATGCAATTAAAAAATAATTTACCACCCGCACCTGTTTATTATATAGCGATTCAAAAAAACTTTCGTGATTTAGTATTGGCGACCTATGGCCGTGGTTTTTATATTTTAGATGACATCACGCCCATTAGAGCATGGAGTAAAGCACAAACAAAAAATAAAAATGAATTGTTGGCACCGAAGCAAGCCTATCGATTTAATTATAAAACTGGTATTCATACTGAAAACTCATTAGTGACAGGAAGCAATCCTTCTTATGGCGCGAGTATAAATTATTATCTCTCAGACAGTGTAAAAGAAAATCCACAGGTGATTATTTTAAATCAAAAAGGAGATACCATCAATAAAATCATGGGCACCAAAGAAAAAGGATTCAATAGGGTCTATTGGAATTTAGCACATACTTCCATTGAATTGCCTAATTTAAAAACTATACCTGATCAAAAAAATTACCTACACTTGGATTCAGCGGGCAATAGAAATATGTTTATTTATGATTTAAATATTGGCCCTGGATTGGAGCCCATTAAAGTACCTGCAGGTAATTATACAGTAGCTTTGAAAATTGGCGCTCAAGTACAAAAGCAAAACATAGTGGTATACAACGATCCCAATTTAAATTCAAACAATGCTGCCATAGAAGCACAATATGCATTGGGTAAACAATTGTTGTCCAGCATTCATGGTTGTTTGTCTTTGATTGAGCAAATGGAAATCAAAAGAGCTGACTTATTAAAAATAAATACCAAAGAAAGCATTGCTAAAGAGCAAACAATTTATAATTTGGAGAAACAATTGTTTGATGTTCATATGACTGGTGCAAGGATGGATGTATTTAGAAACCCTGCACGCATTTTAGAAAGATTGTTGGCAATAACCACTGAAAGTCAAACACAGGGTGCCGACTATGCACCCACCACTCAACAAAAATTAATGTACCAGGCTTTGAGCCAGCAGTTAAAAAAATTGGAACTTGCTTATACGCAATTAAAACTATAAATAAAGAAGAGGTAATATTTATTAAAAACATTACCTCTTCTTTATTGAGTAAATTAATTTTATTTTTTTATCGGATCGGTGTCTACTGCCCAATCGTCTGTTCTAAATAAATTCACAGGCAAACCTTCTTTGTTAAATAAATTAGGCATATCGGTATTGTTGAAGGCAAAACGAACCGCCAAAGGATTTTTAATATTTTTATTAGAAACCACTACTGTACCTCCAACAATTTTTGCTTGCGCTGGGTAAAATATTTTATCCTCTCCTGCAATTTCAAAACAGGTAATCGATGGGCCTTTGGCTATTAGTCCATTGGCAACATTGTTAAATTGAATGATAATTTTGTCTTTGTCAATTTGACTAGATTGATAGATAGGACTTTGACAAGCAATGCTAGTCAAGCCATAGGTTTTGTTCAATGCCAAATCGCTTAATCTTTTAGCCACTTCAATTTTACGTGTAGGATGAATATTGGTGGTATCAGGTATTAAATCGGTAATCACTACCATGCCTGTGCCACTGTGATTGGCTGCCTTGGTTTGTGCTTCTCTTAATAAAGCGCCAACATGTTGATTGCCATAAGTAAAAGGCGCAATTTGAACAAAATAAAATGGAAAATTTTGATTCCAATGATGTCTCCATGCATCAATCATTCCAGTAAATAATTTTTCATAAGCAAAATTGGTGCCCGTATTGCTTTCGCCTTGATACCAAAGCACACCTGCAATAGAAAAATTGGTTAAAGGATAAATCATTGCATTGTAGGCCTTTGCCGCTTTATGCGGCCACCAGGCTGCTTCATTTAAAGAGTCTGCGCCTTTCTTTATAATTGCATCATTGTTGATGACATATTCTGGGGTCCATGTTTCTGCAGGAGTGCCTCCCCAATTGGAATTAATCAAACCTATAGGGCTATGCAAAGTTTGATTTAAATTTTTTCCAAAGAAGTAACCAATGGCACTAAAATGTTTCATTTCTTCAGGGGTACAAACCATCCATTTTCCTTCTAGATTGTCTTGAGGAAAATTAGCAGTGGATTTAGCCACATAAAAAAATCGAATGGAGGTATTGGTCGCATTGGGCGCTTCGTCTAAAGTTTCTTTTAAACCTTGATCTCCAGACCATTCCATATTACTTTGACCACTACAAACCCAAACCTCTCCAATCAATACATCTTCTAGTACAATGGTATTGCTAGCACTAATGGTAATTTGATAAGGACCACCTGCTGCAGGTGTTTTGATGCTGGCTTCCCATTTAGCCCCATTACTGGTAATGGCTTGGTAACTGGTCGTATCCCAATTGGTTTTAATGGTTACTTTTTCAGAAGGACCTGCCCAGCCCCAAATTTTCACAGTAGATTTTTGTTGCAATACCATATGTGAGCCAATGATATTGGGTAAGCGAACTGCTGCGCTCATTTGCATCCAGCCAACTAGCAAAAGCAAAACCATTAATGAATACTTTTTCATTTTTATTGTTTTAAGGTTAATTTATATTTTAATTCCACCAATAAGTTAGTTTAAATACCACGGCTCTGTTTTTTACAAACACAGGTCCAATATAATAATTGTCGGTATAGACAATGAATAAATCTGAAACTGGTTTATACCTCCACTGAAACCTGGTATTAAAATTAATGTTTTTTGTTTGTTCGTTGTATTGGTAAAAGGCAGTAAAAAATAATTTATTGGTCATGGTCACATCTACTTTTGGGCCTATCAATAAAAAATTATTATTTCCCCAAGGCTGAGGTAATTCAATGTGATTGTAGGTGGCTGCCAAATCAAAATTGACAATAGGTTGAATTCTATAACCAATGTCGGCGGTGATGCTAGTTAAACGCCCGTCGGCATAATAGCCGCCTACTCTAGTGCTTAGTGTATAAGTAAATTTATGTTGTGGTGCAGATGCCCAATCAAAGCCAGTGCTACTCCATTGGTGCTTGGTATGTGCTGCTAGTGGGGTTTTTCCAATTCTTGTAGGATCAAATGGGGCCAATAATTCTACATAATCATTTTGTACTACATAAGCAAAAGTACTCCTGTTTCTAAAAGTGATTAAATAATTGAACAATTTAGTATTGTCGGTAAGCTCAATATTGGTGTTGAAATAATAAGTAGTAGTAAATTGTGGTCCATGGCTTAAGATGGATCCACTTTTAGGAAAAAATAATTTTGTAATACTTGGATTAAATTTTACATAATTATTTCTTGGCACATAGCCCACTTCTGCATTATAGTTATTGCCCACCATTTCATGTTGCCAAGAAACAATAATATTTCTACTGCTGTATTGAAAGTTAGCAGCGTTTACAAAGTCTTTACCGCTTTTAGCTGGCGTAAAAGATTTAATAAAAATAGTTTTGCCAGACCAGGTATTGTTCTTAGGTGCAAAAATATATTCAAATCCAAAATTTCTATTGTAGGTATTGCCTGTGCTTGCAAGGGCTCCATTTTCTTGAGCAGTTTTAAAATCAATGGCTGTTTTGTCTATGTAAAAAAGTTCAATGCTAGATTTTTTAAATAGTTTTCTTTGCAAGGCCAATACTGCAAAATTTTGAGCGGGCGTAAAGCTAGCATTGTCATTACTGGTTTTCATATCCATAATTCCTATGCGCCAGTTGTTGTCCACACGACCGCTCATTCTAGCACCAAAATCAATATGGGTGTTTAAACCAATTCTTCTAGAGAAAAAAGGACGAACATTGTCAAAACCCAAATTGGAAAAAAGATCTGCGTTCTCTAAAAAAAATTGACGCTTCTCGGGAAAGAATAATTCAAAACGACTTAGGTTGGTTACTTGTCTGTCCACTTCTACTTGAGAAAAATCTGGATTCACTGTCAAGTCTAAATTCAAAGAGGAACTCAAACTTATTTTGGCATCCAATCCATACTCATTCACTGTATTTGAAGGAGCATTTAATTTTACGCCATCGTTGTTGGCAAACTCTTTGGAGACGCTTGTTTTAAAATAAGGAATAAGTGAAAAATTACTTTTTTGTTCTGGCAAAGGTGCATCCCAAGCCAAGACTCCAGTATAGGCAAGAGAGGCCGTTGGAAATTGTCTAGGTATGGGCGCCCAACTTGATTTTTCTTTATTGTTTAAATCATTCCTACTAAAATTAACACCCCATTCTTTGATGCCTTTTTTATAACGAATGGTTTTGAAAGGTATGGCGGCTTCCCAAATGTATTTAGAGGAATCATTGTAAATGGCCGAGGTCCAAATATGGTCCCAATTTAAATCAACACTTCCACCTTCAAACATGGCGCCATCCCATTGAGCACCTACCGCATTTGCGCCAAAAGCAAATCCATTATTTAAATCACCATAGGTATCCATGAATAAAATAAAATTGTCATTTTTTAAAAAATTCCAATCTCTTTTTAAAGATTCTACCATATTTACGCCGTCCCCTACTTTAAAACAAGTAGCGATAAGGTATAAATTATGTTCATCATAAGTCATTCTAACTTGAGTAGGCACATTGGCTACACTGGTATCCATGGGCAGTACCATGGCAAAATTTTGAGCCACCTGTGCATTTTTCCAAGACTGCTCGGTCAATTGACCATCTACTTTAATTGTATCGATGGCTTTATGTATATAATATTTTATGGAAGCGTTCTTTTTTTGCGCTTGAATGGTTTGAGTACCAAGGAATAAGCTAAGTAGACAAGAAATACGAAGTAGGTTCAATGTAGAATAGTTTAAATAATAAAAATCATTGTTTTTCGACCAATCGAGTATTAAATTTAATGCATTTAAATTATTAAATTAAGCTTATCTTTAAGACACTTAAAAATTTATACTATGTCATTTAATAGAAGAAAATTTATCTCTCTTACTGCCCTTACCGCTGGTACCTTGGGCGTTAGCAATCGTATTTTTGGTGCTGGATTAAATGAGGCAGAAAATGAAGCCAATTTACCTAAGGCCATCCGTGATTTACAACCCATGGTGGCAGGAATCGTACCCATCACTGTAGAAGAAAGAAAGCAACGTATCGCTAAGGCTCAAGAGTTGATGGCTAGAGAGAAAATGGATGCCATCTTTTTAGAAGGAACCGCTTCTTGTTTTTATTATACTGGTATGCGTTGGGGTCAAAGTGAAAGAACATTTGGTGTGGTTATTCCAGCAAAAGGCACTCTCACTTATGTATGTCCAAAATTTGAAGAAGACAGAGCAAGAGAATTAATCGTAACTGCCTTTGGAGATGAAGTAAGATGTTGGGAAGAACATGAAAGCCCCTATGAGATTATCTTAGGTATCATCAAAGACAAGGGAGTAGTACATAGTAGAATAGGTATGGAGGAAAGAGTTCGCTTCTTTATTGCCAATGGCGTAAAAAAATTAGCTACTGGTTTTGATATTGTAGATGCAACACCCATTACGGCTGGTTGCAGAATGATTAAAACTAAAGCAGAAATTGCTTTGATGCAAAAAGCAAGCGATGCGACTATTGATGCGTACAAAGCAGCATTTACCACCATTCATGCAGGCATGTCTCAAACAGAATTAAGCAATAATATAACGGCTGCGTTTAAGAAACTTGGTTTTAATGGAGGTGCTTCGGTGCAAGTGGGTAAATATTCTGCATTGCCTCATGGAAGTATCACACCACAAACCATTCGCGAAGGAGATGTAGTCATGATTGATGGTGGAACAAGTTGCGAAGGCTATGCCTCAGACATCACCAGAACCATTGTGGTGGGTAAAGCAAGTCAAAGACAAGTTGATGTTTGGAACTTAGAGAAAAAGTCACAGGATGCAGCATTTGCGGCAATGAAAATTGGAGCGCCATGCGAACAAGTGGATGCCGCTGCAAGAGCCGTGATTGAAAACGGCGGTTTTAGCAAAAATTATAAACTTCCAGGTTTGCCACATAGAACAGGGCATGGTATAGGTTTAGAAGGACACGAGTGGACCAATTTTGTAAAAGGAAATAAAACACCAATTGCAGTGGGTATGTGTTTCAGTAATGAACCTACCATTTCTATACCTGGTGAATTTGGCATTAGATTGGAGGATTGTGTGTACATCGCTGAAGATCGCGCACATTTCTTTTCAAAACAAAGCATTGCCATTGACCAACCTTTTGGTTAGTTGATCCTATCTATGGTTAAATAAACAGAAGGTGTTGCAGGTCTCGAAGGATTAGCTTGTAACAAGGTTCCTGTAGGAATACTACTGCTGTTTTTTATACTGTAATACAATTCTACATAATCATTGGCACCAAGGTCTACATAATAGGAACCTGTAAGTAGGTTTTTAATTCCACTGCCTGAAATATTAAAATTGACATTGGTATTCAAATAGGCAGATCCATTGCGTCTGATCCAAACACTGGCAATGTCTGCACCCACCTCATTTTTCAAGATTTGAATGGCATACTTTACATTGTATACCCCTGCATGTACTACGGTAATTTTTGTAGGAACCCCACTTGTATTATTGTTGACATTGATATTATTGGCTAAGCCAGTATAAGAAAATTTTAATGCAGTAGCGGTGGAAACCAAGGCCGGCTGTGCAGCGGTATCGTAAAAATTTCCATAATCATCTCTTATAGGTGTATAGCCCAAAGCAGCAGTAATGTCTGTGGCAGCAATTTCGCCTATGTTTATTTTTTTGTTGATTCTACTACTCAATGAAGCGGTATCTATTTTATTTAATTTGCTATCAATTCTTGCACTTAAAAAACTAGTGTCGGTTTTAGTGATTGTTTTTATTCTGTTGGATAAGCTCAGGGTATCTGCGCTGTTTAGTTTTAAATTGATTCTAGTACTCAAAGACGCGGTATCTGTTTTATTTAATTTTGTATTGATTGCGCTCGTGATTAAGCTGCTGGTAGGCTTTAGGCTATCGGGGGTATTGTTAATTTTATCAATGGCTAACAATACTTTTAAATCTTTTAAATTGTCAACCCCTGTGCCTCCCTGGCTTAGTCCAATGATTCCATTGATGTTTTGGGCACCTACATTATCCGCATAAAAAGAAAAAGGTACATAATTAATTTTTTGACTACCCATATTGATGAAAGAAAAATCACCAAGAGTATCCACTTCTATTTGTAAATATTTATCCGATTTAGACCAATTGATGTTTTCAAATGGACCCAAGGTGATGGTTTTATTGGTTTCCATTTGTCCCACCACCAACGAAAATAAACCCAAGGCGTTGGTGGTTACAGGCATCATCTCTTGATATTCATTTTTGTTACTATTGCTATCCGTTTTTATAGAAACACGCACATTCAATAGTTTATTGGGCATAGCTAGGCCGTTGTTGTTTCTTGCAATGGCTTGAAAATTAATTCCTTTATTGCTTTGGGCCATTAGAAAACCAGGCAAACAAAATAGGAAAAGGCTAATAAAAAAAACATACTTCATAGTTTTATGTTTTAATGATTTTATAAGTTTTTATTTTATGGTATTTATTGTCCACAATATAATGGATGACAATAAAGTAAATCCCCGTATTTACCGAAAGCATTGAAACCTGTGTTTTGAAATTGACTCCAGAAAATGGGCCTTCCCATAACTTTTTACTTTGGCCAAAGGCATCTGCTACCTGAATACTTGTTATGATGATTCCCAATTCATCACAAAAGATATTGATACGATCCAATGTGGGGTTGGGTCCTATACCTATTTTTATATTTTCGATGCTATTGAAAGCACCTGTATTCATTGAACCATTGGGCTGCAATAAACCCCCAGTGATTATAAAGCCTGTGGGATGGACTAGTGTTTGTGTAAAAATAGTTTCTCCAAAGCTCCAGATCATACCAATTTTTTCATCTTGAATTTTGCTACTGTTTACATTTGGAAAACTGGTAAATGATTTTTGGGCTAGCATAGATTTTGAAAAAAACAATAAACCAAAAAATAAAAATAGTTGATGCATCCGTTTTAATTTTTTATTAAAGTGATGGATCAAAATTATTTTATAAAATCTGTTTAGTGCTGCTAAGCCTACTAGAAATCAATCGAAAAATTTATTGTAAAAAATAAATATAAATGTACCTTTTTTATGGGTTGTTTATACTTGGCTTTAAGCTAAGCGATTGCTATTCATTATTTTACAAATTGAGTTTTTTGAAATAAAAATGATTTTAAACTAAGTAGCTATTCTTAACGCATTTTTATGTAACTTAAATTCAAATTAACTCTATGAAAAAATACATGACTCGCTTTGGACGTTTATGTTTTTTAAGCTTTGCATTTTTAATGTGTTTACCTGCTTTTGCACAAAAAAAATATACAGAAAAAGACATTGCCTCGATGAAACAAAAATTGGCTACTAGTGTTGCTGGACATGCTAAAGATGTGCAAGTAATGGTAGATCAAATTTTTAGTTTTGGAGAATTAGGATTTCAAGAATTTGAAACTTCTGCTTATTTAACCAGTGTTTTGTCTAAAAATGGTTTTGCTATTGACAAAAATATTTCCAATGTACCTACTGCTTGGATGGCCAAATGGGGTTCGGGCAGTCCGGTGATTGCATTGGGTAGTGATATTGATTGTATTCCTAAAGCTTCTCAAAAACCAGGCGTGGCTTACAAAGATCCAATCGTAGAAGGCGCTCCAGGACATGGTGAAGGACATAATTCTGGACAAGCTGTAATAATTTATGCAGCCATTGCGATGAAAGAAATGATGGAGAAAGAACACTTACCAGGTACCATTGTTATTTGGCCAGGCGTTGCTGAAGAATTAGTCGGCACCAAGGCATGGTATATTAGAGATGGGTATTTTAAAAATATTGATGCTTGCATTTTCACACATGTAAGTGGAGACTTTGGTTCTAATTATGGAGACAATGGTGGCAATGGTTTAGTGAGTGTGCGTTTTGATTTTAATGGAGAAGCGGCGCATGCTGCTGGTGCACCTTGGCGCGGTAAAAGTGCATTAGATGGTGTGGAACTTATGGACATTGGATGGAATTTTAAAAGAGAACATTTAAAACCCACCAATCGCTCTCATTATGTAGTGGTAGATGGTGGTGACCAACCTAATGTGGTGCCAAGCAAAGCAAGTGTATGGTATTATTTTAGAGAAAGAACTTATGAAGACATTAAAGCCAACTATGAATCTGGTATTAAAATTGCGGAAGGCGCAGCATTAATGTCTGGTACGACTGTTTCGCATCAAATTTTAGGCACGGCATGGCCAGGACATTTTAATAAACCTTTGGCAGAAGCCATGTATGCCAATATTAAAAAAGTAGGCATGCCTACTTGGGATGATAAAGACATACAAATGGCTAAGGCAGTGCAAGTATTGGTGGAAGCCCCTAAAAAGGACAATGAAGGCAAACCGATTGATGGTTTAAAAACAACCATTGACAGTTTGAAAGGATCTGTTGCTTTTTCATGGGGTGGTGGTTCAGATGATATTGCGGATATTTCTTGGGCAGTGCCTACCATAGTGTTAAGGTATCCTGCCAATATTCCTGGCACCAAAGGCCACCATTGGGCAGATGCCATTGCCATGGCTACACCCATTGCCCACAAAGGATCTTTGGCTGGTGCAGAAGCAACAGCCATGACTTTATTGGATTGTTTTACCAATCCTAAATTAATTGAAGAGGCCAAAGCCTATTATACCAATGTACAAACCAAGGACGTAAAATACATTCCATTTATTTCTGCTACTGATCCTCCAGCCATTCATTTGAATAAAGAAATCATGCAGAAGTTTAGAGAAGAAATGAAACCATTTTATTATCAGCCAGAAAAATATGGTACTTATTTAGAGCAATTGGGAATTACTTACCCAACCGTAAAAAAGCCCTAAGGCTTAAAATACTATTCAATAAAAAAAGCTCGTCCCTTAATGGGGGCGAGCTTTTTTATGGCAGGTATTTAAAAAAGTAAACTAAGCTTTTTTAGCAATTTTTTCTATCGCATAGACCAACTTATCTAAATCTTGTAGTCGCGTATACACGTGAGGGGTGATACGAACGCAACTTATATTTTCCCAAACAATACCCACCGTATGAATTTTATAATCATTAAATAAAGCATTGTCTAATTCACCAGGGGTCATGCCGTCAATGCTTACGCCACAAATCGCACAAGAGTAGGCATCCTTAAGCGAGGTTTTAATTTTTACTTTAGGAATATTTTGAACACGGGTGGCCCAGTAATTTTTTAAATAGCGAATGCGTTCTTCTTTTCTTTTGCTACCAATGGCCGTATGAAAATTAATTGCCTCTCCAATGCCTTGTTCAATAGGAAAGCTTCTGGTACCAAGGGTTTCAAACTTTCTAATATCGCTGCCTTTAGGGTTATCGTTACATACCAAGGGCCAAATTTTTTCTATGTTTTCTTTTTTAATCCACAACATGCCACTGCCGATGGGGGCAGATAAAAACTTATGCAAGGAAGTGCCAAAATAATCACAACCAAAATCTGGAATTTTAAAATCCATCAAACCAAAGCTATGCGCACCATCCACTATGGTTTGAATATTGTGCTTCTTGGCTAAGTCGCATAATTTTTTGACCGGCATTATTTGACCTACCCAATTCACCATATGCGTGATGTGAAATATTTTTGTTTTTGGCGTAATGGCTTTTTCAAAAGCATTCACAATTTCTTCGTCATTTTCTATCGGATATTGTAAATTAAGTTGCGTATACACCAATCCTTCTCTGGCTACTCTTTGTTTCCAAGCATTGATCATATTGGGATAATCCTGTTTGGTACCAATCACTTCATCACCTGCTTTTAAATTCAATCCAAAAATTACGGTATTCAATGCCTCGGTCGAATTTCTGTTGATGGCAATTTCTTCAGGATCGCAGCCTGCTAGTTGTGCTAATTTATATCTAAGGGGTTCTCTGCCTTGATCCAAAATGCGCCACATAAAATAAGAGGGACCTTCGTTGGTCATCTTGTTAAAAGTATCTACCGCTTCTTGCACAATTCTTGGGCTAGGACTCACGCCACCATTGTTTAAGTTCACAAAGGCAGGATTAACAGTATAGCCTTGTTGAATCACCGACCAATAATCCTCATCTATGGCTAAGTCTTTGGCAGAGACTAATTTTTTCTGAAGGTTAAGGTGTTGAAATTCAGCAGCATGCGCTTGATTGAACAAGCTATTTGCGGAGAATGCACCTGCCATCAGGCCTAGGTGTTGGATAAAATTACGTCTGTTGGCCATAAAATTGAATTGTATAGGGAAGTTAAAAAATATTTCTCTAATTCAAACAGAGAATATTTTATGCGCAATCTTCGGTGGGTGCTAAATCTAGCAGCTCCGCCTCTGTATAAAGACGAGAATGTACTATAAAACGAAGCCCCATGGGTATTTCCAAAGAAAAACTGGAACCTCTTCCTGGGGTGACATCTATTGTAAGTTGTGTATGTTTCCAGTATTCAAATTGATCCTTGCTCATAAAAAATTCACAACCTGCAATGGTACCAATTTTAATATCACTACCCCCTAGTTTAAATTCTCCTTTTTCAAAACACATGGGTTGGGAACCATCACAACAACCGCCACTTTGGTGAAACATCAGTGGCCCAAATTTTTCTTTTAATTGAGCAATTAGTTTTTCTGCCGCTGGACTTACTAAAACTCTTTCTGTCATAACATTGAATTTAAAAACAAAGAACTTTCATAAAGCATGAAAGTTCTTTGTAAGATAAAAAGTATTTTAGAGACCACTAAAAAAATCCAAGCTTATTTTTATCATAAGAAACAAGCATATTTTTTGTTTGTCTGTAATGACCTAACATCATTTTATGTGTTTCTCTTCCAAAGCCTGATTTTTTATATCCGCCAAATGGCGCATGGGCTGGATAAGCATGGTAGCAGTTCACCCAAACACGACCGGCTTGTATAGCGCGTGGTACTTGATATAATTCATGTGCATCTCTAGTCCAGACACCTGCACCTAAACCATACAAAGTATCGTTGGCAATGGCCAAGGCTTCTTCAGTAGTTTTAAAAGTAGTGACACTGGTGACTGGTCCAAAAATTTCTTCTTGGAAGACGCGCATTTTATTATGGCCTTTAAAAATAGTGGGTTGAATATAATAACCACCTGCTAATTCACCTTCTAATTTATTGGCTTCACCTCCACACAAAACCTCCGCGCCTTCTTCTTTTCCAATTTTTAAATAAGACAATATTTTTTCATACTGATCATTAGAAGCTTGCGCACCCATCATTACAGTGCCGTCCAAAGGATGTCCTACTTTAATGGCCTTGGTTCTTTCCACCACACGCTTCATAAATTTTTCATAAATACTTTCGTGTACTAAAATTCTAGAAGGACAAGTACAAACCTCCCCTTGATTCAAGGCAAACATTACTGCACCTTCTACAGCTTTATCAAAGAAGGCGTCATCATGATCTGCTACAGATGGGAAAAATATATTAGGTGACTTGCCACCTAATTCCATGGTCACTGGAATTAAATTTTCAGAAGCATATTGCATAATTAATCTGCCGGTGGTGGTTTCGCCTGTAAAGGAAACTTTAGATATTCTTGGGGAGGTAGCCAAAGGCTTTCCCGCTTCTGGACCAAAACCAGTCACTACATTCAAAACACCAGCTGGTAGTAAATCAGCAATGAGTTCCATTAAACATAAAATAGAAGTAGGTGTTTGTTCTGCTGGTTTTAATACCACGCAGCAACCTGCAGCCAAAGCTGGAGCAATTTTCCATGTAGCCATCAATAAAGGAAAGTTCCAAGGAATAATTTGACCTACCACGCCAATAGGTTCATGCACAATAATGCTAACTGTAGTTTCATCATGCTCTGAGATGGCACCTTCTTCTGCTCTAATGACGCCTGCAAAATACCTAAAATGATCAACACAAAGCGGTAAATCGGCAGCCCTTGTTTCTCTAATGGCCTTGCCATTGTCAATGGCTTCTACGGTAGCGAGGTATTCTAAATTGTCTTCAATCACCTGTGCAATTTTGATTAAGATATTGCTTCGGTAAGTGGGGGCCGATTTGCTCCAAGTAGGGAAGGCTTGGTGGGCAGCATCAATAGCCAATTCCACATCTTCCTTGCCAGAGCGGGCAGCCTTGGTAAATACTTTTCCATCAATAGGAGAAACATTATCAAAATATTCCCCTTTAACAGGAGGTACAAATTTACCCCCAATAAAATTGTCATACTTGGCTTTAAAAGTAGGACGGTTTACAATCGTTGACATAGCTTTTCGTTTTGTTTAGAATGTAATTCTAGTTTTAAATCTGTATTTTTTATAGTATATTTAAGTCAGATTGTAGCACAAATCATTCAAGCTCATTTTGGGAAAAAATGAAAATTTTGGAATGAGTTGATTTACAATTTATTAACGATTACTACGATGACTAGATCCAGTCAATTAAAAGAAGTAGGCCTTACCAAGGAAAAATCATTGAAAACACTGGTGGAGAATAGAACCGCCTACACCTTAGATAAATGCGAGCTGAATGTTTTTGAAACGCATCAGGCAGCAGCCTTAGTTCCATTAACTTTCAATGACTTTGTAGTCACTAGTATGTTAAGAGGAAAAAAAGTAATGCATTTGTATGACCATGCAGGTTTTGATTATATGCCGGGAGAGACCGTACTGGTGCCGGGAGGTGTAGAGATGAATATTGATTTTCCTGAAGCCTCTGTCAATAATCCAACACAATGCATCGCGCTGGCTATCGATCATCAAAAAATTGAAAACACTTTGAGTTTTTTAAATGACAAGTATCCAAGAATGGGAGATACTTATTGGAAATTCAATAAGAACAATTATCATTTTCAAAATAGCTTAGAGATTGCCTCTTTGTTAAATAAAATTATTTCAGTTTGTTCTAGCAATATGCCACTGAAAGATATTATTGCAGATTTGTCTTTACAAGAATTAATTGTCAATATTGTACAAGTACAAAACAAACTTGAATTAACGCAGGGGGCACCCAAAAATAGCAATTCAAATCCGCTTGCTTATATTACAGGTTTTATCAAAGCCAATATCACCGAAGACATTAAATTAGGTATTCTGAGTGAAAAAGCCTGTATGAGTAAAACCACATTTTATCGTTCTTTCAAAAAGGAATTTGGCATCAGTCCATTGGAATATATTTTATCTGAAAAAATTAAACACGCCAAAGAGCTATTAATTTTTCCCAATGCCGCTATTAAATCAGTGGCCTTTGATTGTGGATTTAATGATGTAAATTATTTTGTGCGTCTATTTAAAAAAATGGAAGGCATTACCCCACATCAATATCAAATAATGCTTCAAGGCAATACCATTTTACACTAGTGTTCATTTTTAATCATTTTTATAGTGCTGCTAACTAAAAACAACCTAAATTTAGGACCCTAAAAGTCATTGAATTGAAGCGTATTGTATCATCTTTATTGTTATTCTTAGTCATCAGCAGCCAAATAGGTACTTATCTGGTTTATGCGGTGCAGCAGGCTATCAATAAGGAAAATATAGCCCAAACTATGGCGCATCAATTGCCAGAAGACCAATTGGTCAAAATTAAAAATACTAAGGCGATTGACTGGGAAGAAGCCGGTAAGGAATTTACTTTGAATGGAATTTTTTATGATGTGGTTAAAACAGAAAAAATAAACGGAGAAACTTGGTTTTATTGTATCAACGATACGATGCAAACTCAATTGTACAATAATTATACTGTTTCTTTAAATGATAAAACAGAAGGACTTCCATTAAATAAAGAAAGCAAACAACTGCTAAAATTTTCTCTTAGTTATTTTATCCTTGATCCTTCCACTGTGCAACAAAATTGGGCTGCTTTAAATAAAACTTATTATTTTAGCTTCGGTCAAGAAGTTCTATCTATCGCATTACCCATCAATACACCTCCTCCGAAACTGGTTTAATTTTTATTCCAATTTTTTTGTCTCAAAGTTTGCGAGCATTGAGCCATACTCATTTTACATTTATTAATTCTTATTATAATGAAATTGAAACATTTCATCCTATTTATATTTTTACTAGGATTTCAAAACGTATTTGCACAAAATAATTTTTCCGGAAAAGTCTTAGATGCTATTTCCCACAAGCCATTAGCAAGTGCCTCGATTACAGTAGGCTCAAAAAAAGTAACTACTAATATTGCTGGCGAATTTTCGATTACAGTGACAGGCGCAGATAGAATTGTTATTACATATATTGGTTATGAAACACTGAGCAAGGTTTTAGACATCAATGAAAAAAACAATAATTTTTACTTAACACCCATTGCACTGTCCTTAACGGATGTAGAAGTAACCAATACTTCTAATCCAAATAAATCTATTTTGTATCAACCCGGTTCTATCGCAAAAATTGGTAGTATGGAACTTAATAGAAATACAGGTTTAAACTTAGACGATGCCATACAAACCAATGTGACCGGTGTACAAATGAATAGAAGATCTGCCGGGGGCGGTCAACAATTAAACATCAGAGGTTATGGCAATGGTACCAGAGGAACCAGAGGTATCAGCAGTAATTTTGACGGCCAGGGGTATAAAGTTTATTTAAACGGGATTCCTTTAACGGATGCAGAAGGCATCACTACTATGGATGATATTGATTATAGTTCCATTGGCAATGTGGAAGTAGTGAAAGGTCCTGCTGGAACTTTGTATGGATTAGCCATAGCAGGGGCTATCAATTTAACCAGTGAAAAAGCTGAAAAAGGAAAAACAAGTTTGACCCAACAAATATTGATGGGCGATTATGGCACAAGAAGATTCACCACAACTTTAAAAGCAGGTACAGATAAATCTTCTTTACTAGTGAATTATGGCAATCAACAAACCGATGGCTATACCATTCACAATGCTTCTAAAAAAGATTTTGTGAATGTGATTGCCGATTTACAACCCAATCAAAAAAATAGTTTCAGTATTTACGCTGGCTATAGCAATAGTTATGACCAACGCTCAGGAGAGTTAACAGTCAGTCAGTTTAACAACAATGATTATTCTGGCAACCCAGACTACATCAAAAGAGATGGGCATAGCAATGTAGTTAGTTTTAGAACAGGGATAAGTCATGTTTATACGCATAGCCAAAATGTTTCTATTAGCTCTACGGTATATGGTATTGGTTTTAACAGCAATGCTTCTTCAGCAGCAGGGTGGACTGATAAGAATGCGATCAATTATGGTTTAAGATCGGCCATCAATACCAAATTTCCTCTTACTGATGAGATTAGCTTAAGTGGGGTAACTGGTATTGAAGTGCAACAACAAGTGGCGCAAGTAGTAGGCTACAACATGAAACAAAGTCCTTTAGATAGTGCAAGCACTTGGGTGTATGGAGTGAATCCTTATTGGGTGATCAATGCCAATACTTCCAATGTATATGCTACCAGTACCAATCAGCATTTATTTTCTGAGTGGACTTTGAGTTTGCCGCATGATTTTTCTATCTTAGGAGGTTTGGGTGTTAGCCAAATGCATTTAAATTTAAATGACAGGTTCAATGCAGCCATCCTTACCAGACCAGCCACATTTGATACTACCTATAATGGAATGGTGGCACCACATTTTGCCATCAATAAAGTCATCAACAAGCAACTATCCGTGTATGCTTCTTACAGCACTGGATTTAAGGCACCTACCAGTTCTTATTTTTACATCACCACACCTGCAGTTACCAAACCAGTGACACCTGCTACTGGAAGTTTAAATCACGTTTTGTCTCCAGAACAAGGCAATCAGTTTGAGCTTGGATCCAAGGGTCAATTGTTTGGCAATAAATTAACTTATGAGTTGGCTTATTTTAATACGGTGTTCTCTAAAAAAATGACAGCCATTTCGGTGGTGTCTCCAGCTGCCCCTACGACAACTTTATATACTTATGTAGTCAATGGCGGCAAGGAAATACATAGTGGCATAGAGGCCTTAGTAAAATATACTTTATATCAATCTAGTAGCAATTTTATTAGCTCTATTAGACCTTTTGCCAATTTAACTTACTCCAATTTTACTTATGGAGATAATTTTAAAATTCAAAAATCGGTGGTATTGACCGAAGATTATTCTAATAAAATGGTGGCAGGTGTACCTAAATACATGGCTAATATTGGGGTAGATGTTTTAACCAATATTGGTTTGTATGGCAATATGACTTACAATTATAAGGACAGAACACCTATTACATCTATGAATGATTATTATGCTACTAGTTATAGCTTAGTCAACAATAAAATTGGCTATCAAGGCAGGCTAGCCAAAAAATTGGATTTTGACATTTATCTAGGAGTGACTAACTTAATGGGCATTAAATATCCTATGATGATTTTTGCCAATCAAATGCCAGATGTTTATACGGCTGCACCCAAGAAGCCCTTGGTTTTTGGTGGTCTTAATTTGAAATATAATTTTTAAAAAATACAGTATGAAAAAAATAATTCTAACTGCAATGCTATTTGCTGGGCTTATTTCCTGCGGTAGGTTTAATAATACAGCAATAGATGGAACCAAGGATTTAAGAATTGTAAGTTTATCTAAACACTTGACTGAGTTTAGTTTTGCCTTGGGCAAGGGACATAATATTATTGGGGTAGATTGGAGTAGTACTTATCCTGATAGTGCTAAATTAATTAAGCCAGTAGGTTATCATAGAGCTTTGAATCCAGAAGGTATCATTTCTTTAACACCCGATTTAGTCATTCACAGTAATGACATTGGTCCTGAAACAGTATTACCACAAATTGAAAAAGCGGGCTTAAAAGCGAAAGCCTTTGGCAATGCCAATACGGTAGATAGTGCAAAATTATTATTGAAAGAGTTGGGTGCATTTTTTGGCGTAAGTGCTAAAGCAGATTCACTTTGTACGCTGATGGATGCAGGCATTGCGAATGCAAGCACTGCTTTGAAAGCAATTACGATAAAAGACACACCTAGTGTAATGATCATTCATTTTGGAAGAGCCAGCAATGTATTTTTTGTCATGAGTGGAAGAAAGGGCGTGGGGGATCAATTGATCAAATTGGCTGGGGCTAAAGTAGCGCATTATGATGCTAAGGGCGCCAGACAAATTAGTGCAGAAGCTATTGCAGAAGCCAATCCTGATATTATTATTGCTACCGATTTTGGTTACGATCAAATGGGTAGCATGGATAAATTTATCACTGGTGTTCCAGGCGTAGCCTTAACCAAGGCAGGGAAAAATAAAAGAATTCTAAGATTTGAAGAACATGATCTAACTTATTATGGCCCAAGAACAGGTGAAAATATTATTAGTTTGATGCATTTATTTTATCCAACTACCAATGCGACTAAATAATAAAATATTTTTTATTGTTTTAACTATACTATTAGCATTGGTATTGATTGCCGCCATTGCTTTTGGCGCTGTGCAAATATTGCCCTCCGAAATGATGGCGGCATTAATACATTGGTTTAAAGGAGAATCGAATACCACTATTTATGAAAATGTTTTTATACAATTAAGATTGCCCAGGGTTTTATTGTGTGCCATTACAGGTGCTATATTGGCTGTATCAGGTGTGCTCATGCAAGGCTTATTTAGAAACCCTGTGGTAGAACCAGGATTGATAGGGACCAGTGCTGGAGCCGCTTTTGGAGCTTCCATTGTTTTTAGTTTAAGCCCTTTTATGTCTCCGGTATTTAAAACTGTATTAGGTCCTTTCTTAGTACCTGTATTTGCATTTATGGGTGGTTTGGCTGCGACCTATTTGGTCTACAGTTTGGCAAAAAATAATAAAAGAGTGGCCATACTTCCTTTGTTGTTAGTAGGCATGGCCATCAATGCGATTGGATTAAGCGGTGTGGGACTGATGACTTATGTTGCTAGAGATCCGCAAGCAAGAAGTATCACCTTTTGGAATTTAGGTACTTTTTCTGGAGCTTCTTGGTTTCAAGT
Source organism: Bacteroidota bacterium (assembly GCA_947451115.1). Taxonomy (GTDB): domain Bacteria; phylum Bacteroidota; class Bacteroidia; order Chitinophagales; family Chitinophagaceae; genus Sediminibacterium. Next base: position 4,593 of record CANFXV010000020.1, on the reverse strand, counting down.
ATTGGTGACAGGCATGGTTGGATTGATTTGTATCTTCATTGCTTTTAAACAAGCCAAAAAATTAAATGTTTTATTGTTGGGCGAACAGGAAGCGGGTTATTTAGGGGTGGAAGTGAATACATTAAAAACAGGTATTTTAATAGTGAATACGGCCATGGTTTCTGTGGCCACGGCCTTCGTAGGGGTGATTGCATTTATGGGACTCATTGTACCACATGTATTAAGATTACTTATCGGAAGCGATAATCGAAAATTAATTCCAGCCTCTATTATAATGGGTGCTTTATTATTAACCCTTGCAGACATGGGTGCTCGACTTTTATTGGCCCCAGCAGAAATGCCCATTGGTATCATTACTTCTATTGTGGGTGCGCCCTTGTATATTTTTCTGTTGAAAAAATATCATTTCAATCAAAACGATTTGTAATTATGATAAGCGCAGAACAAATAAAATATAGTGTAGGGACTAAAAATATTTTGAACAATATTTCTGTTGAATTTTTGCCAGGCACTTGTAATTTAATCATTGGCCCCAATGGGTCTGGAAAATCAACACTTATAAAATTATTGAGTGGAGAGATTAATAATTTTGATGGACAACTTAGGTACAATGGCTCGGACATAAAAAACTATACGAAATTAGCACTTGCTGCTTCTAGGGCTGTATTGAGTCAACAAACAGAATTGAGTTTTCCTATGACCGTAGAAGAAGTAGTTATGCTGGGAAGAAACCCACATTTTGAATTTAATCCATCTAAAAAAGATGTAGAAATTGTAAAAGAAGTAATGGCCTTATTGGATTTAAATAGTTTTACTCATAGAAATTACCAAACCCTAAGTGGAGGAGAAAAACAAAGAGTTCATTATGCGCGTGTCTTGGCACAGATTTGGGAAGCTCCCAAAGGGGAACAACGATATTTATTTTTAGATGAACCCTTAAATAATTTAGACATTTATTACCAACAAATATTTTTATCTATTGCTGTTTCTTTATTAAATGAAACTACTACCTTAATTGGGGTAGTACATGATATAAATATTGCCCTAGGTTATGCAGACCAGTTATTTTTTTTAAAAGATGGGGCCCTAATAAAAAATGGCGCCCCCGAAAAAATCGTGGACGCCATTTTGATCAAAGAAGTATTCAATATCGATACGCAGCTGATGCTGCATCCTTCTACTGGTAAACCCGTAGTGTTGTTTTAGGTTTATATTTTAGGTAAGCTATAGCCGTTATGGTAAGCCTTGGTGAAATATTCTTTATTGATGTCGTCATCAGTAAATAAGTTTTTATTGGTATCCCAATTAACTTTCTTGCCTGAACGATAAGCAATATTGCCCATTTGTGCAATGGTGGCAATATGTGCACCTTCTTCAATAGGGCAATGTAAACTGTTGGGTGTATTGTTTCTTATGGCACCAATAAAATTAGCCCAATGTAAATTCACTCCATCATCTTCTCTTTTATGCAATGGAATGGCTACTTTATTCTTTGCTTGTCTTTCTTCAATCACTTCCCATCCACCTCTATCTAAAATCAAAGTTCCATTGTTGCCAATGAAGGCGATGCCATGGTCGCGTCCGTAAGAACCATTGTCAATACCCATGGCAGAATCCCAAACCAAATTAAATTTATCAAATTCATATAAAGTAGTCAAAGTATCTGGTGTTTCTTCTGCCAATTCTGGGTAAGCAAATTTTCCACCCAAGGCACTTACACTTTTTGGATTGCCTGCTTTCATGCCTTGAATAGCATAGTCTAATAAATGCACGCCCCAATCAGTCATTAACCCACCTGCATAATCCCAGAACCATCTAAAATGAAAATGGAATCTGCTTGCATTAAAATCACGCATTGGCGCTGGTCCTATCCAAGTTTTATAATCCACACCTGCTGGTACAGCACTATTAGGCACAATAGGTTGAGGTCTCATCCATCCTTGATAACACCATACCTTGGTGGTACGTATATTACCCAATTGTCCAGAATGCACTACTTCTAATGCCTCTGTAAAATGTTTTTGACTTCTTTGCCATTGGCCTACTTGTACAATACGATTGTATCTGTTTTTAGCCGCAATCATGGTATTGCATTCTCCAATAGAATTTCCTGCAGGCTTTTCTACATACACATGTTTTCCTGCAGCACAAGCATCAATCATTTGTAGTGCATGCCAATGATCTGGCGTGCCCACAATGACAATGTCAATGTCTTTTCTATCTAATATTTTTCTGTAATCGCTGTAGGTGTCAATTTTTTGAACATTCGGTTGCTTGATTAATAATTCTGCCTTTCTTTTGTTCAAGACAGTTTCATCAATATCACAAAGGGCAACTACTTCTACATTGCTAACGGAAAGGGCACCTAAAGTATTGGCCCAACCCATTCCATTGACACCAATGGTGGCTACTCTTAAAGTATCGGTGGTAAAAATTTTACTGCTGGCAAATAAATTGGAGGTCATTAAAGCTCCAGAAGTCATGGCAGCATTTCTTAAGAAAATTCGGCGGCTGTTCATATAAGCATCGGTTTAAATAAGTAAATAAAGGACTAGGTTAAATATAATAATTTTTTCTTCTATCCTTATTTTTTAAAGTACATATTTTTTTAAACCACCAGAAAAATTCGAATGGATACACTACCACTTAAGGTGCATCGATAAGTTAATCACCCTGCCATCTAAAGGCGCCCATATTTCAGGAAAACTTGGATTGGTTAAAGGTGGAATGACTAGTGAGCCATTTTTATTCTGCCGCTTGTCAAATAGGTTTTCGCCATTCAATACAAAAATAGCCTTACCCACTGTATACCTTAGCATTAGGGCCATTAATAAATAAGGGGTTGTGGTGCTTCCGTTGTCTAAATATTGCTTACCTGTATAAGAAGATTCTATACCTACCCTAAAGGCATCGCTAAACTCGTAGGCAAAAACAGTAGCAAATTTATGTTTAGCAATTAAGGGCAATTGAGGATTACTGGCATTGTAATTTCTTTTTGCATCTGTATATACATAGCCAAAATATATTTCATAAGGCGCCTTCATAGCTTGTACATAAGTTTCTGTCCCTTTAGAACTAAGTGAATTGGTTTGATTCTCGTATAAATAAACAGGGGGTGTTGGAATATAACCTGGATAAACCGGGTAAAGTGGAAGGTAGTATTTATTTGAATTATAAATAATTGGATGATTCACTTCGTTATAAAAAACAGTTTGGTTTAAAGTAAGCTCCCAATGACTGATCCTTGTTTTATAATTAACATCATAATTAAAGCCTAAAGATTTTTCAGATGCTATGCCGGGTAGGAATCCTTGCAAATAATGATAATCTCTTTCGTCCATTTCAGAACTAAATAAGCTAGGTGTTTTGTAACCAGCGCCTCCACCCATACGCATGGTTACCTTGCTATTTACTTTATACATTAGAGACATTCTCGGCAATAAAAAATTACCATAGGTATTATTATGGTCTAGCCTTAAGCCCGACTGTAGAGTCAATACATCACTCATTCTCCAATCGTCTTGTAGGAATCCACCCATGTTAGTAAAGGCATCATTAGGAAGTAAACTACTATCGGGCAATTGTTTAGTAAAATTTTCTCCATTAAAATTTATACCCATTACTATATTATGTACTGTATACTTTTTGGTGTAGGCCAATTCAGAATACCAGCTTGCTTGTTTACCCTTCATACCAAATACATTAGTAATAATAGCTCTATTCATCATACTATAATTGGCCTTTGCAGTAAGTATACCTCCATCACTGTATTTCTTTTCCCAAACACCATCTACTGTATTTCTTAATGTTTTATTTTGATTAAAAAATTGATGACTGAGAGATGGTTTTCCATTTAATATAGCCATGTCTCCACCATTTCTATCTTCATAATTAAAAGTATAGCCTAAGGTGATCGTAGCATTGTCTTTTCCGTAAATAAAAAATCGAGGATGTACAAAAACGCTTTTCACAGCAGGTACATCAGAAAAACCATCCTTATCTACATCTACCTCTTTTTGTTGAGTAGTTCCTGCATACAAGGAATAGCCCATACCTTTATTTCTACCAGAGAAAAATGTATTGAAATTTGTTTCTTTTAAACTAGAGTAGTTCATGGTTAAACTTTTTTCAGGTTTGCCCAGTTTAGGCTTTTTAGAAATTAAGTTTAACATTCCTGCAATGGCACCCCCTCCGTATAAAGTAGAACTAGCCCCTTTGACCAATTCTATTTGTTGTAAATCTAATGGTGGGATTTGTAAAATACTAAAACTACCTGCATAGCCTCCAAATAAGGGCATCCCATCTCTTAATATTTGGGTATATTTTCCTTGTAGTCCTTGAATTCGCATATCGGCATTCCCGGTGGCAGCGCTGGTTTGCTGTATTTGAATACCCGCAATATCACCTAGTAAACTAGCTATATTGCCCGGCTTAATTCCATTTTCCTCTTTCACTTCTTCTAATTCTTCTTTTACTGCTATTAGGCCTATGACTAAGGGACTATTATTTTTTCCTGTAAATTGAAAACTAGTATCCAAAACTTCAAAGCCTGTATGGCTTATAATGATATGAATATTTCCAACTGATAAATTT
>CANFXV010000019.1 GCA_947451115.1 Bacteroidota bacterium | reverse complement strand
TTACACAGATAGACTGTGAAATGAGTTTTGTAGAACAAGAAGATATCTTAAATATGTTTGAAGGTTTAATTAAAAGCATATTTAAAGACGTTAAGAATATTGATTACACCGAGACCGTTCAAAGAATGACTTGGGAAGATGCTATGTGGCAGTATGGTAATGACAAACCAGATATTCGTTTTGGTATGGAATTATGCAATTTAAAAAAGCCTGCGCATGTATATGCGGAGAAGCAAGATAAAGCTGCCCTGATTAATGGTGCCGACTTTAAAGTGTTTGACGAAGCAGAAACCGTAATTGCCATTGCAGTTCCTGGATGCAGTGAATACTCACGCAAACAAACCGATGAATTGACCGAGTGGGTGAAGCGTCCGCAAATTGGTATGAAGGGTATGGTATTTATTAAATGCAATGCCGATGGCAGTTTTAAAAGTAGTGTAGACAAATTTTATACAGAAGATAAATTAAAAGCCATTGCCGCTGCTTCTAATGCAAAGGCGGGTGACTTAATTTTAATACTAGCAGGACCTGAAGAAAGAACGCGTAAAGCAGTGAGTGAATTAAGATTAGAATTAGGCAAGCAATTAGGCTTTAGAAAAGAAGATGAATTCAAATTGTTATGGGTATTGGACTTCCCTTTATTTGAATATGATGAAGAAGGCAACCGTTGGGTAGCAAGACATCATCCATTCACTTCTCCTAAGCCAGATCATATAGCAATTATGATTGACAATTCACCAGAAATTAAAGACGCTGCTAAATATTTAGAGCATCCTTATGCAGGCATTAAAGCCAATGCTTATGATATGGTTTTGAATGGCAATGAAATTGGTGGAGGTTCTATCAGAATTTTCCAAAGAGCCCTTCAAGAAAAAATGTTTGCAGCACTAGGCATGAGTCCAGAGGAAGCGCAACATAAATTTGGATTTTTATTGGGCGCCTTTGAATACGGTGCGCCTCCACATGGTGGTATTGCCTTTGGTTTTGACCGTTTATGTGCTTTATTAGGTGGTAGCGAAAGTATTCGTGACTTTATTGCTTTTCCTAAAAACAATAGCGGCCGTGATGTAATGCTGGATGCCCCTAGCACCATTGATGCCAAACAATTTGAAGAATTGCAGATTAAATTGAATTTGAAATAAATCAATTTAAAAACATCAAACAATTATGCCAAAAAATTTAAAGCTATACATCGTACTTAGTTATTGCTTAATACCTATTGCTTTGTTTTTTGCATTTTTAGACGTCATCATATTATTATCTTCCTTGGCCAATCCTAGTGCACTTATTATGGTCTTTATTGTGGCTTGTTTGGTGATTTATACTTTTGCCAGTTTTAAATTTTTAAAATTTGGGATTGAAAGAGAAATAGTGCAAACCAAAAAATTGAAAGATTTTATTAAAGTAAACGCCTACGTAAGTTTCTTCTTATGCAGTTTGTTTTTTGTGAATTCTATCAGTGTATTGGTTTCTACCGATGCGGTTTTGCTCAAGTTTATTGATGAATTTTTAACACAACAACCAGGTATGCCCAAAGAAATTACCAATGCCTTGGTTTTATCTATCTTAAAAGGGGTGTCCGTATTTTTATTAATTACTGGCATTATTGGTATTGTGCACATTAGAACTACCCTAAAATTGGTAAAAGAATCCCCGCATTTATTTGAATAAAATGGTTTTAAGATTTTGTATCTTTAACTAGATGAACCATTCCATACCCTTAGCCGAAAGATTACGTCCACAAACCCTATCAGATTTAGTGGGACAAGAACATCTTTCCAGCCAGGACAGTGTATTGCAAAAAGCCATTGCCAAGGGCAAGGTGCCTTCGATGATTTTATGGGGTCCTCCTGGAGTGGGCAAAACCACTTTGGCTAATATAATCGCTACTACTTTTAACAGCGCCTATTATCAGTTAAGTGCCATTAGTAGCGGAGTGAAGGAATTAAGAGAAGTGATTGAGGAGGCAAAAACTAAAACCAGCGCTATTTTATTTATTGATGAAATTCATCGGTTCAATAAAGGACAACAAGATGCATTATTAGGTGCGGTAGAAAAAGGGACCATTACTTTAATTGGTGCTACTACAGAAAACCCAAGTTTTGAAGTGAACAGTGCCTTGCTCAGCAGATGTCAAGTATTTATTTTAAAAGCCCTAGATGAAAAAGCATTGTTGAAATTAATTCATCAGGCCATGGAGAAAGATGAATTATTTAAAGGGCAAAAAATTGAATTAAAAGAAACGGCTGCTTTGTTGCAATTGTCGGGGGGAGATGGCCGAAAATTATTGAACCTTTTGGAACTCTCCGTAGAAGCCTTAATCGATATTGAAAAATCGGGTAAGCCCTTGGTCATTACCAATGAATGGGTGATGGAAGTGGCACAAACCAATATTGCGCTCTATGATAAAAATGGAGAACAGCATTATGATATCATCTCTGCTTTCATTAAAAGTATGCGCGGCTCGGATCCTAATGGCGCCGTTTATTGGTTGTCAAGAATGATTGCAGGCGGAGAAGACGTAAAATTTATCGCAAGAAGAATGTTGATTTTTTCTAGCGAGGATATTGGCAATGCCAATCCCAATGCATTTTTATTGGCCAATGCCTGTTTTGATGCGGTGAATAAAATTGGTTACCCTGAATCCAGAATTATATTGTCACAATGTGCTATTTATTTGGCCAGCTCCCCTAAAAGCAATGCCTCTTATGAAGCAATAAGTAATGGTCTTGCACTAGTAGACAAAACAGGTAATTTACCTGTGCCACTTCATTTACGCAATGCACCTACTAAATTGATGAAAGATTTATCCTATGGTAAAAACTATCAGTATTCCCATAAAGGAGAAAATAATTTCATAACGCAAGAATACCTACCAGATACAATAGTCAATACAGCCTTGTATCAGCCTCAGCAAAATACACGCGAACAAGAAATAAAAAAGTTTTTACAAGAGCGTTGGAAAGGCAAATATGGTTATTAAACATTTATAAAAGCTAGCTTATTTATTTTATCCCTATTTTTGATTTATGATTACATCCAATACCATTCAATGGCAAACCAAAAAATTTAATGAACTTAATTCAGTAGAATTGTATGATTTATTGAGATTAAGAAGTGAAGTTTTTGTGGTAGAACAAAATTGTGTGTTTTTAGACCTAGACAACAATGACCAAAAAGCATTGCATACCCTTGGCTATATTGGGAATGAGTTAGTAGCCACTACCCGATTGTTTGAAAAAGACATCATGTATGATGGCTATCAAAGTATTGGCAGAGTAGTCACAGCCCAAAAACATAGAAGAACAGGCGCAGGCAAAGACTTAATGAACTATTCGATCAAAGAATGTGAAAGATTATTTAGCAAAGGTCCAATAAAAATTGGGGCTCAATTGTATTTGAAAAAATTTTACAGCGATTTTGGATTTGAGCAGTCTGGTGAGGTTTATGATGAAGATGGCATTGATCACATTCCCATGATTCGCGCCTAGCCCTTCATTTCTAGTGCCAAGAATTTAGCGGTATGTGTTTTTGATTTTTTAATCATTTCTTCGGGCGTACCTTCAAACTGAATTAATCCACCACCACTGCCCCCTTCTGGGCCTAGGTCAATAATATGATCGGCAACCTTAATCACATCCATATTGTGCTCAATCACTAAAACAGTATTGCCTCTATCTACCAAACGGTTCAATACGCCAATCAACAATTGAATGTCTTGAAAATGTAATCCAGTAGTAGGCTCATCTAAAATATAAAATGTTTTACCCGTATCTTTTTTACCAAGTTCAGTCGCTAACTTAACACGCTGTGCTTCGCCCCCACTTAAGGTCACAGCCGATTGTCCTAAAGTAATATAGCCCAAACCTACTTCATTTAACACTTTTAATTTTCTGTAAATAAAAGGGACTGCTTGAAAAAATTCACAAGCTTCTTCTACGGTCATGTTTAATACATCACTAATAGATTTTCCTTTGTACCTGATTTCTAAAGTTTCGCGGTTGTATCTTTTGCCTCCACATTTTTCACAGTGCACATATACATCGGGCAAGAAATTCATTTCAATTACACGCATTCCCCCACCTTCACATACTTCGCAGCGACCACTTTTTACATTGAAGGAAAAACGACCTGCTTGATAACCTCTGATTTTTGCTTCGGGCACTGAAGCAAACAAAGTTCTGATATCGGTAAAAAATCCACAATAAGTGGCAGGATTGCTTCGAGGCGTTCTGCCAATGGGCGACTGATCTATCTCAATGACTTTATCAATATTTTCCAAACCAGTCACCTTAGCATAAGCCATGGGTTTGGTTTTGCTATGGTAACAGAACTGCGATAAAATTGGATACAAGGTTTCGTTAATCAAGGTTGATTTTCCACTGCCACTCACCCCTGTTACTACGGTGAAAGTGCCCAAAGGAAAATTACAATTCACTTTTTGTAAAGTGTTGCCCATCGCTCCTTTAATATTAATACTTAGCCCATTGCCTTTTCTTCTTTCTGCAGGAATCTCAATAAATTTCTTGCCTGCTAAAAAAAGTGCAGTATCCGATTTTAATTTAATAATTTCTTGGGGTGTGCCTTCTGCTACAATATGTCCGCCATGAATGCCCGCCTTGGGACCAATGTCCACTAAATAATCGGCAGCCATCATAATGTCCTTATCATGTTCTACTACTAAAACAGTGTTACCAATATCACGTAATTGTTTCAATGCTGTAATTAATCTTTGGTTATCGCGTTGGTGAAGTCCAATAGAAGGTTCATCCAATATATAAGTAATGCCTTGTAATTGCGAACCAATTTGCGTAGCCAAGCGAATTCTTTGAGACTCTCCCCCACTCAGGGATTTAGAAGGTCTGCTTAAAGACAAATAAGACAAACCCACATTCATTAAAAAAGAAATACGGTCATCAATTTCTTTTAAAATACCACTTGCAATTTGTGTATCTTTTTTATCTAATTGAGCAGGTAATTTTTTAAACCATTCCTGTAATGCATCCAAATGCATATCGTTTAAGGCCGCAATGTTTTTTTCATTCACTTTAAACCACAAGCTTTCTTTTCTTAATCTTGCCCCCTCGCAAGTAGGGCAAGTATTGAGTTCCATGTAGCCTTCTACCCAGGCTTTTAAATGATCGGTGCTTTGTGAAGAAGTAAACCATCTTTTCATCATGGGCACAATGCCTTCATAGCTTCCGGTATATTCATTGGGAATATTCTCATCGTTCAAGTCCATATCCAAAGTAGAAGAAATATTTTTATCTCCGAATAAAATCAAATCTAAATGTTCTTTAGATAAATCTTGAATGGCTTTGTCTAAATTAATTTTATGCTTTCTAGCGAATAATTTGATTTGATTAAATACACTGGCTTCTCTTGCTTCTCCCAAAGGATGAATGGCCCCTTCATTAATACTCAAGGAATGATCCTGCAAAAGTAAATTCATATCAATGGCATAGACATTGCCCAATCCCTTACAATTAGGGCAGGCGCCATAGGGTGAATTAAATGAAAAACTATTGGGCGAAGGTTCTTCATAACTTAAACCAGTAGTCTCACACATTAATTGTTTGGAATATTGAACCAGTTTTGTTTTACCTTCTTCTAAAACAAACAGTAAGTCCTTGCCCATTTTCAAACATTGGGCAACACTCTCTCCCAATCGTATTTTCATTGCATCTGTGACGGGCATACGGTCAATCACAATTTCTATGTCATGAATTTTATAGCGATCTACTTGATATTTAGGTTTTAATTCGACAATCTCTCCATCTACCCTTGCTTTTACAAAACCTTTTTTTCTGATTTCTTCAAATAATTCTCGGTAATGTCCTTTTCGGCCACGCACCACGGGTGCCAATAAATTAATTTTTTTGTCCTTAAACTGAGTGAAAATATTTTGAATAATTTCTGCTTCAGAAAACTTCACCATGGGCTTACCCGTATTGTAACTATAGGCCTTTCCTATACGCGCATACAATAACCTTAAAAAATCATACAATTCAGTCACGGTTCCAACGGTAGACCTTGGGTTTTTATTGGTTGTTTTTTGCTCAATGGCAATCACCGGGGACAAACCCGTAATTTGGTCCACATCGGGGCGTTCCATTTCGCCCATAAACTGCCTAGCATAGGCGCTAAAGCTTTCCATATAGCGGCGCTGACCTTCGTTGTAAAGAGTATCAAAGGCCAGGGATGATTTCCCGCTTCCGCTGACCCCGGTAAATACCACCAATTGGTTTTTGGGGATGACAATGTCAAAGTTTTTCAAATTGTGCTCACGGGCACCAATAACGGTAATATGTTCTTTAATTTGGCTCATCTAAGGGGTTAAAGTTATAACAACCTTTTAAATAATTTGTTGAGTGTGCAGAATAAACATTTAGTAAATTTGCACCTTAATCAGCACCACAGCACCATGTCTGTTTTTAAAAGCATCCACTTACCATTTGTCAAGGCCCAGATAGGTTCACTTGGCATGGCAGTTCTGCTTTTTAGCTTGAGTTTATTACTTGGCCGTGAAAACCTTTTTTTGAGCTTGAATACCAATTTAGGATGGCTGGGAGATCAATTTTTTAGCCTATTGACCTACTTGGCCGAAGGCTGGATTTGGATTCCGTATTTAATCATTGTTTTTGGCTGGTTTAAAAAGGATTTAGTGTTTATATTACTTAATTTTTTGACCTCCACCCTGCTCACACAAATACCTAAGAATTATATTTGGCCTGATGTTAACCGACCCATTGCAAGTGGCATTCCTATAGAAAAAATACATACCGTGGCTGGGGTGGAACTACATACTTACAATAGTTTCCCTTCGGGTCATACAGCCACTGCTTTTAGTTTGCTTTTTTTGACCGTTTATTTCTTCCCTACTAAAAAAGTATTTTGGATGGCTGCTATTTATGCCATTTTATGTGCTTATTCTAGGGTTTATTTAGGACAACATTTTCCGATTGATTTGGCTGGTGGTATCATCGCGGCTATCTTAAGTTTTCAATTAAGCATTTGGTTGAGAAATAAAATCAAACCAAGTAGTTTTTAATATTATTTAATAAAAATTTTATAACACATCTCATTATGTTTAAAAAAATATCCGCTTTTATTTTAATTTTATTTGTAGCCATCGTCAGTTTTGCGCAAGACAGTACCCATAATACCCATATCAATACGCCCTATGTTATTTCTGTGGACACTACCCAACAAATCATTAAAGGTAGAACCAATAGTGCTAAACAAATAAATAAGCCCTATGTGATTTTGATTTCTGCAGATGGATTCAGGGCCGATTTTAATGAATTGTATAATGCCAAAAATTTAAACGCATTGGCAAAGACAGGGGTACATGCCAAATACATGATACCTTCTTATCCTTCTGTAACTTTTCCCAATCATTACAGTATTGTTACGGGCTTGTATCCTGCCCATCATGGACTAGTAGACAATAGTTATATTGATGTGCCAACAGGCGCTATGTATAGCATGGGCAATAAGAAAATGGTGGCCGAAGGTAAATGGTATGGAGGAACACCTATATGGGTTTTGGCAGAACAACAAAAAATGATTTCTGCGAGTTTTTACTGGGTCGCCTCAGAAGCCGATATCCAAGGCATTAAACCTACTTATCATTATGTATACAATGAGAAGATTGATATCGCTACTCGAATCAAAGCCATTAAAGACTGGTTAAGTTTACCCGAAGCACAAAGACCACATTTAATTACATTTTATTTTCCTCAGGTGGACCATGACGCTCATGAATATGGCCCCAACGATCCGCATGTTGCCAATGCGGTGCAATTTGTAGATAGTAGTATTAATGCACTACAAGCATCATTGGCCAGTTTACATTTACCCATCAATTATATTTTTGTTTCAGATCATGGCATGGCCAAAGTCGATAATATAAATACTTTACCGATTCCTGCCGCTATTGATACTGCCTATTTTACCGTGCCTTGGGGCGATACACAACTACATTTATATGCCAAAGACAAAACTAAAATTGAAGCTACTTACCAAGCACTTAAACAAGACACCAACATAACCGTTTATAAACTAGACGAAACGCCTGCATATTGGCATCATACGACTACAGATGATCGTTACCACCGCCTTGGCGATTTGATTCTAACGCCTCATTTCCCCAAAGTTTTTAATTTATCTAAAAGAAAAACTACACAGGGCAAACACGGCTTTGACAATCATTTAGTAGAAATGCGCGCCAGCTTTATGGCCTGGGGTCCTGCCTTTAAAAAAGGATTGACCATTGATGGTTTTGAAAACGTAAATGTTTATCCTTTAGTCGCAGAAATACTTGGGCTTAAGTATGACCCAAAAACCATTGATGGAAAATTGAAAGTATTAAGCCCTACCTTAAAATAGATTAAGAAATTAATCTAAGCTTTGGAAATTGCTTAAACTATTTTAATAAATTCCCACCTATATAGATTTATTATACTTCTTTAATAGAAAATAATTATAATATCAATAAGTTTATAAAAATTAAATAATTATAAACTATGCTGCAAAGTAAAATATTGATTTTAGAAGATGACAAGCAATTGGGCAATGATTTACAAGAAGTATTAAATCAGGTAGGCTATGAGACCATGCTTACCCACAGTTATGATCTTGCGATTGAAAAATTAACTGAATTCAAACCAGCATTGGCTATCTGCGACATCCATCTTGGCCAAGGAAATACAGGCATAGATTTTGTAAAGAATGCATTACCTCTTTTACCTCAATTAGAAATAATTTACGTATCTGCCTCCCTCAACCACGGTGTCATTGAAAGTGCCTCAAGTACGAAACCCCTTAATTATATTGTAAAACCTTGGAGCAAAGATCAAATTATAGTAGCAGTAAAAATTGCCTTTGATCATATCGAAAAAAAGTATAGCCTACATCAAAGCATACAAAAATTAAGTCCTACCGAATTAAAAATACTTGACCTTATCTCTAAACAAAAAAAGAGCAGTGAAATTGCTGCCTTGTTATTTGTTTCTGAAAAAACCATTCGCAATCACCGCTACAATATCATGAAAAAGTTGAAATTACCCAATGAAAACAACAGTTTATTAAAATGGGCCATCACCCACTTGCATTAAAAAATCAATGGTCTAAAGCAAAAAATTGGATATATTAGCTTAACAAAATTTGTTTGCTATGAAATTCATAACCACCCTCTTGTGTTTTATTATTTTGACTACTACTGTAATGAGTCAAAATAATTATGCCCTACTTCCTCAACCTGTCAAACTTATTCCAGCCGAGGGGCATTTTAGTTTCAATAAAAATACACAAATTGTTTTAACTCAAGGAGCAGCTTCTTTTGCTTCAGTTGCGCAGATGCTAACAGATCAGCTTCAAATGGCCTATGGCCTTTCAGCAAGCGTGAAAAATGGTAGTGCAAAATCAAATAACATCAATTTTATATTGAACAATGAATTGGCAGAAGAAGCCTATTTATTAAATATAGACAAGCATAAAATAAACATCGAGGCCAAAACGGGCAAGGGTGCTTTTTATGCTTTGCAAACATTGTTTCAATTAATGCCAGCTCAAATCTACAGCACCACTGCTTCTCAGGAGACACCTATTGCAGCTGCTTGCCAAATCGAAGATCTACCAAGGTATAATTACCGTGGTTTGATGTTGGATGTAGGTAGATATTATTTCCCCGTATCCTTTATCAAACGCTACCTAGATTTAATGGCCGTGTATAAATTAAATACTTTTCATTGGCATTTAACCGAGGACCAAGGCTGGAGAATTGAAATAAAAAAATATCCTTTGTTGACTAAAATAAGTTCGATTCGTAAAGAAACAATGGTGGGCAAATATGACGACATGAAATTTGACCATACTCCTTATGGTGGATTTTATACGCAAGATGAAATCAAAGACATTGTTGCTTATGCAGCTAAAAAATTTATTACCATCATCCCAGAAATTGAGATGCCTGGACATTCACAAGCAGTATTGGCAGCCTACCCTCAGTTTGGATGCAACCCAGATAAAATATATGAAGTGGCCACCAAATGGGGCGTTTCAGAAGACGTGCTTTGCCCTAGAGAAGAAACCTTTACTTTTATGGAAGACGTGCTTACCGAAGTAATGGCTTTATTCCCAGGCAAATATATTCATATTGGTGGTGATGAGTGCCCCAAAACCCAGTGGAAACAAAGCCGTTTTTGTCAAGACCTGATCAAAAAATTAGGCTTAAAAAATGAGCAAGAATTACAAAGTTATTTTATTGGAAGAATGGATAAATTTATTACCAGCAAAGGCAAAAGATTATTGGGCTGGGATGAAATTTTAGAAGGTGGCCTTTCGCCCAATGCCATGGTCATGTCTTGGAGAGGCACCAAGGGCGGCATCGAAGCAGCAAAATTAAACCACGATGTAGTGATGTCGCCTACCGATTATTTTTACATCGATTATTACCAAGCCAATCCATCTACCCAACCTTTGGCCATTGGAGGTTTCCTGCCATTGTCTAAATGCTATTCTTTTGAACCTGACTTACCAGAGTTAAACGAGGCCCAGACAAAACATATTGTAGGTATTCAAGCCAATCTTTGGACCGAGTATATTAGTACACCCGCTTACGCAGAATACATGGCTTTCCCAAGAGCCTTGGCCTTGGCAGAAATTGCATGGTCGCCAAAGGCACCAAAAAATTATCCTGAATTTTTAAGTCGTTTGCAAAAACAGAAACCCAAAATGGACGCCTTGAAAATTAATTATTGTCCGGTGGAGTTTAAGTAGGGAGAATAATATTTATTAAATAAATTTTACCTTACTTTTTAGTAGGAACCGGCACTGCTGGTTCAATTTGCGCTTTTACTTGTGTCAATATTTCTGATTGCAAAGAATCAATGCTTTTAGTAATAAAGACCACATCTTGATGTGCTAAATTGCTATTGTCAACGATTTGCTTGATTAAAGCTAATTTTTGATAATGTTTATTGATCTCTGATTCAGAAAATTTAATGGTAAAGGTTTTTTCAGCAGCAAAGGCTGTTAAAACTGTAATTCCAATGCCGACAAAAATTCCTTTAATTAAACTGGTTTTTGTTTTCATAAGTATATTTTTTTATTAAAGTGTAGTAGTGAACTTAACATTAGGCCCGTAATAAGTATAATTGCCAATGGTTACAAAGGTTCTTACATAATAGGAAGTACCCGTATTTAAACCTGTTAAATCAATGGATATTGCGCCTGTAGCTTTGATTCCATCATCAATCACATTGGTTGTAATGTCAGGATTGATATTGGTGCTCCAACAAATTCCTTTTCTAGTTAATTTGGAATAGGCAGAAGAAACCTTAGCGTCATAAGTAGCCCCACTGCTGGTAATATTAGAAATTATCCCTGCAGTAATTTTAGGTATAGGTACTTTTCCTTGCACCCAATTCGAAGTATTGCCATTCATATTGAAATTATACAAGCTGTACATTACTTCAAACTGTCCAGGAATATAAGTGATGATGTAATTGGTTGCAGAGAAAGTACCGCCTGTTGCAGCCGTTGGCGTAATGTCATATAAACCAGGTGCATCATCTGCTCCTGTTCCACCACTCGCAGTTAAAGTAACTGAACCAATGGTTTCATTATTGGCTATGCCGCTAGTTGTAAAGTTGGTATTGCCTGCTCCCAAGACTAAGGTAGATCCATAGAATTTTTGGAAATAAGCCGCTGTCACTGTTAAAGGTGCAGCGGTAACATTGTTCGTAGCCATAGGTATGCTAATGGTATCTGCTGCATAACTTGTAAGCTTTACAGTTCCGGAATAAGAACCAACTGGAGCATTTGATTTTAACCTGATGTATACATTGGTATTGGTTAAGGAGCCACCAGATTGAGCCAAAGAAACCGTATTGGCAAAACCAGAACTTGCATTGGTGGATACTTCAAAACTATTAGGTGGTGTTACAATCACATTTTGAATAATGTAAGCACCAGAAACATTTAAAGTACTAGCCGTAGATGCATTGCCATAGGTTCCTGTTAAACCATCAATTTGAGTAGTAGTTGAACTTATGACTGGTTTGCGTACTGTTAGATTAATGGTAGCAGTATCACTATAGTTTTTATCACCGCCTTTATTATAGTTAAAGGCTAATACTCTAATTTTGGCATTGGTTAAAATGGAAGTAGGGGTTCCAGAAATTACTCCACTCACTACATTCATGGTAAGACCAGTAGGCAATGAATCAATTAATTTATAACCATAAGCTACCCCTCCTGAATTAATTGGACTCACCGTAGTATTACCATAATTCAAATAGAAAGTGCTAGGATTAGGATAAGTAATGGCCGGTGGAACAGTAGAAACTACAATGTTGACTGGTTTAACATAGTTACAACCTGATTTGTTATAATTGTAATTGATGGTATAGGATCCACTGCTACTATAACCAGGAATAAATGTACCTGCGGATAAATCCATATACAAACCTGTAGTTGGGACCACAGTAAAGGTACCAGACAATGGACCAGCGAGGTAATTGACTTTCTTGACTGTGATATCTGTCTCATCAAACCTATTACCGCCAAAAGATATTTGCGTGATTGTGTCTGTCAAAACAGTAACCGTCACTATAGCTTTATTCACACATCCCACACCACCGGTTCCAACCACCGTGTAAGTAGTGGTAGTTACTGGAGATGCAATTGGACTAGCCACTAAGGTACTGCTTAATCCAACAGCTGGTGTCCAAGTATAATTGGTCGCCCCCGTGGTGGTAAGTGTAACCGTACCACTTGGACAAATGGAAACATCTGATATAGTAACTACAGTAGTTCCTGCATTGGCACCAGTAGTAGGAGTTAATGAACCATTACCATACCCAGTTCCGCTACCCCCTATGTAAAAATTGTCTCCAACTGGATAATTACAGTAAGCATTGTCCAATCTAAGTTTACCTGTACCCACAGAAGTACCTCCCATAAAGATGGTATTCGACGGATTAATATAAGGCGTACAGGCCCCTTGCATTAAAAATTTATTTTGTGTATTGGCTGATGTACCACCTACATAAAATGAAACAGAATAATCTATATTATTTTGACAGGCTGCCTGCGTAAGAATCTGTTTTGCAGTGGCAGCACCTGTTGTGGCCCCTGTATAAATCATCAAGGTATAATCCAATGGCGCAATACATGCCCCCTGTGTATTAAATAATTTTGGTGTAGAGGCTGAAGTAGCTCCTAAATAAAAATTAGGATAATTTACTTCTCCATTATTTGCAGCACCGCTCGTGATGACCACAGAACTTGAGACAGTATTGCTACAAGATCCATAGATATAATTTATTGTATAAGTGCCTGCAGTACTTGTATTAGGTGTTATATCCCCATTTACAGTATTGATTTTTAAATTGGCAGAGGTTGTAGAAAAGGCACCGCCTGTGATACCTGTTAAAATTACAGATTGAGGCGTTGTCACACTTGTGGATATGGTGGAAGAAGGATACCTAAAACTTGTCCCACTTTCATTTCCAGTCAATACATTTACTGTTACCGAATATACTGCTCTACAGCCGGCGCTCGACCCAGTAGCTGTTAAGGTATAAGTAGTCGTGGTAGTTGGATTAGCAATTGGGCTCAATATGGCTGGATTGCTTAAGCCAGTGGATGGTACCCAGGAATAAGAAGTGGCACCAGTACCTGTCGTAGTTAAGGTAACGCAGTTGCCATTGGTGATACTAGGATTATCAATACTGGTCATAAAAGGTCCAGCTGTATTGTTGGAAGAAGTATTCACTAAACTTCCAGGCGCATTGTTAGAGGAAGTACCACCCATATAAATATTGGTAGGTTGGGGAATTGGACAAGCAGTAGCACTAATAAGATTAGTGGCATAACTTCCGTAGTTGCCTCCTTGATAAAATATAACGGAAGTATCTAAAATATAATTACAACCACTTGCACTAATTAGTGTATTGGAATAACTACCATAGTTGCCTCCACGATAAAAAATTACTGTACTATCAATATTGATTCCACAAACAGAAGGCAAAATATTATTGGTCGCATAGCTTCCATAATTACCTCCATGATAAAAAGAAGAGGCAGTGTCTAATATAACAGGACAGGTGATGGAATTAAGCAAATTACTTCCATAGCTACCATAATTACCTCCATGATAAAATAAAATGGAGGTATCATAATTTAATGGGCAAGTATTGTTAGCAAGGAACAATTTCGAACTTGTTCCAGCCAATTGAGTTGTACCACCAAGCCACTGAGCTTTTACACTCAATGACCCTAGGGCAAAAAATAAGAATAATAAATATTTTCTCAAATTCACTTACTTGCTAGCTTAAATTAATTAATTAGGAAAAGACCTAACACCTCTGCCACCAAAACCACCATTTTGTCCATTGTTGGTTCCATTTCCTGCATAGTTTTGTCTATCAGAAACCTGAATGATTTGAGGATAGGTTCCATTTCCTACAAAATCTCCCCCTTTCCAATAGTTGCCAGTATTAGCACCTGTACCTGTTGGCCATCCAACGGTATTAGCATTGCCATCAGCTCCTAAAATTCCATCTCCATTGGCAGTGGTAAAATTGGAAAAATCATAGCCACTTCCTCCACCTACTACTTGTTCAGATACATTGCCGCCCATTTCCATAATGCCATAATAAGTGGCCCCAGACTGTGATCTAGTTGTTAAATTGGTCGCAAAAGAACCTGATCTATAAGGTGCCCAATCCACCGTATTCCATTGATACAAACACATTCCATTGTACATACCCACATTGGTTGGTCTAAATTGATAAGTACCAGGATTTGAGGCTGTTCCGGACACTTGAGTTAAGTTGATATCCCCCCAAGGATATTCATTAGGTACTGGATTTAAAGTTCCTCTGCATGCTTTTTCATATTCAAACTCGGTCATGGGTCTTAATCCTGTCCAATCTAAATAGGCAGTTAAGTCCGTCCAGCTTAAATAACTAACTGGATTCCAAGTGGCAAAAGAATTAAAAGTAAAAGTAGCTGGTACAGTATTGTAAGTGCCCGCTGCACTGGTATGTATGTCTACAGCCTGATTGGCACCTGCTGAAAAATAGGTATTGATAGAATTAGGATAACGAGCCCCCCATTTGGCCAATCTTGCGGCTTGCTCAGTGTAAGAAATGGAATTTAAAAAATCTACATAACTCACTAAACTTGTTTCATATTTCATGCACCAAAAACCATTGTAGCCAATAGGAAAAGTAGCGGGTAAATAATTGGGACATCCATAAGATGGGTTAGAAGTATATACCGTAGATGGGCCTAATCCGTTTTGTTGCATAGCTGCGGTAATCAACAAAGGTGTTGCTGAATTATTTCCATTAGAAAAATTATTGGTATTGGTGACTCTACCATCCCCTAAATAAAATTGACCCTGCGGTACATAGACCATTTCAATACCAAACACTTTAAAATTGTCAGAAGAAGTAGTAGTAATAGCGGGACTAGTGGTTAAAGAACTATTTAATAAAAGTGTGATAGTATGCGTAGCTATATTACCCAATCCATTAAATTGTCGTCTCACAAATACACCCATCCCATCACTTACAGCATCTACCGTCAAAACTTTTGTTCCAGTTCCCACCAATGCGGTGCTATGATCACTAGAGGTAGTACTTACCAATGCAGTTGCCCAAGCATTGGTATTGGAACATGCTTGTCTTTTTATAAATACCCAAACACCATCATAATTGGATGGCCCCGAAGTTATTTTCCAACTATTGTCCCAAGAAACATTAAAGGTCAAAGTTTTATTTCCCTCGTTGTATACGGGTGTTGAAATAGTAAGGTTATTCGCTTTTGTTGTTTCAAAAGTGATTAAAGTTACTAAACAGAATAAAAAATATTTTTTCATAAGAACTTTTTTTTCAATTTTTAATTAGTAAGTGAAGTTTCTAACTCCTCTTGCACCGTTGAATTTAGTTTTATCATTATTCCAGCTCACTCCTTGATAAAATTGTCTATCAGAAGTTTGACAAGGGGTAGTTCCACCTCCTGTTTCCCAATAGCCTCCTCTAATGATAGTTCCAGATGCTACTCCTCCAGCTGCTGGCCATCCTGTTACATTGGCCAAGCCCTTGGATGTTAACATACCATCTCCATTAGCCGTGGTGAAAGCAGAAAGATCAACACCACCACCTCCAACACATTGTTCGGTACAATTGCCGGCCATATCCATGATACCATAATAGGTAGCACCAGATTGTGTTCTATTCGTATTAGATTTAGCATTTCCTCCTGGTCTTGCAGAGGATCCATTCCAACCTGTATAAAAACAAGGTCCTTCAACTGTAGAACCATACTGCCAAGCTGGATCACCATAGTTTTGCGCAATTTGGTTGATGCTAGTAATGGTGGTATTACCCCATGGAAACTCATAAGGCACTGCAGCAATGGGCGTTTGGGTAACTGTATTGGAACCTCTACAAGCCTTTTCATATTCAAATTCTGTCATGGGTCTCATTCCAGCCCAATCCAAAAAGGCAGTCATTGCTTTCCAAGAAACTGCACCTTCCGCCAAATACAAATAGGAGGCTGTAAATATAGCGGGTACCGTATTGTAGGTACCTGCAGTGGCCACTCTATTCCAAAATCCCCATGAATTCACCATATCAAAATAAGAGCCCGCAATATTGGGTAGATTGGTTACTCCATTTTCTGCCAATAAAGTAGTTTGTTGATCGTAGGTAAGCGAATTTAAAAATTCAACAAAAATACCAACCGTAGCTTCATACTTCATACAATAAAATCCATTGTAGCCTAAAGGAAATGTTGGGCCTAAGGGTACCGGACTTCCATAAGTGACACTATTCACATAATTGGTGGCCGTTCCAATACCATTGGCTTGTGTGGCAGAATCAATAGTCACTGGTAAGGTGTTGCTTCCTTTAGAAAAATTACTGGTATTGGTGCTGCGTCCATCTCCTGCATAGAAAGGACCTTTGGGTACATAGACCATTTCAAGTCCCAATACTTCAAAATTATCCGCAGAACTTACAGTAGAAGCTGGATTGGTTGGAGTTGCACTACCATCTAATTTCAAATAAATGGTTTGTGTGCCCACATTACCTACCACATTGGGCGTGGCTACACTAGCTATTCTTCTAATAAAAACACCCATTCCATCACTTACCGCATCAATTTGAACATCTGTAGAGGTTGCAGTACCTACCTTGGCTATATGGTCCGAACTAGTGGTGCTTAATTTTTGATGCAACCAGTTGTTATTGCCGGAGCAGTTTTGTCTTTTGACAAAAACCCATACTCCATCCCAATTGGCTGGTCCAGAATTAATACACCAACTATTGTCCCATTGGATATTAAATCTTAATGTTTTAGTCGCATCTGTATACACAGGTGTACCACTAATTACTAAGTTATTGGCGTAAGCTTGCGATAAAAAAAGCAAACAGCCTGCAATGATTAAATAAAGTTGCTTCATATTTATTTTTTTTATTTTTATTTTTTGACTTTTATTTTAAATTTTTATTTCAATTTTTTAATCAACTATTGTTTCTAATAATTTCTAACACCTCTTCCTCCAATGGACCTGTCTTTAGTACTGCTTATGGTTTGATTTAGTGTAGTACCGCCATAAAAAGATCTATCGGAAACCTGAAACGCAGCTCCATTAGTGTATAGACTATTCAAGTTATAGAAACCTCCTCCTTTAAGAATAGTACCAGATTGAGCGCCCCCATCACTAGGCCACCCTGTGGTATTGGCTAAACCTGTTTTTGTCAATACCCCATCCCCATTGGCCGTGGTAAAGGTTGAATAGTTGTAACCTGTTCCACCTCCTACGCATTGTTCCCAGGCATTGCCAGCCATATCCAAAATGCCATAAAAAGTAGCACCTGCTTGCACTCTGTTTGAACTTGAAGTGGCAGCAAAACCTGAACGAGCTGTGCCACCATCCCAGTTAGCATGCACCATTCCGTCTAAAGCACTACCATAACCTTCAGTCGCTGTATTTGCATTCACATTTGCACCATAGACCATATTCAATGAAGTATTGTTACCCCAAGGATATTCATAAGCAACATTGTTCAATGTTCCCCTACATGCTTTTTCAAATTCAAATTCGGTCATGGGTCTCAATCCAGACCAATCTAAATAGGAAGTTAAATCCTGCCAGTTCATAAAACCTGCGGGCAAATAGGCTCCCCATGCATTACCAAATAAATCAAAAATTGCTGGCACGGTATTACTAGTTCCAGCTGTTGCGACTCTTATGGTTTGTCTATAATTATTATTATTCCAAAAAGTATTGACAGCATTAGGGTATCTAGCGCCCCATGTGGCCAATCTTCCGGCTTGTTGGTCATAAGTAAGCGTATTTAAATAATCAACAATTTGTTGTTGATTGATTTCATATTTCATACAATAGTAGCCATTGTAGCCCAAGGGAAAAGTGCTAGGTAGCGGAACTACACAGCCATAAGTGGGGTTACTTACATAATTATTGTAAGATCCTAAACCTTGTGCCTGTTTTGTACTTGTAATTTGAACTGCTCCAATGGTATTGCCTGCAGAAAAATTGCTTGAATTGGTTGTACGTCCATCACCAATATAAAAATTACCAGTAGGTACATAGACCATTTCTATTCCTATTACTTTAAAGTTATCAGAAGTAGATGAAGAGCCAACCAAGGCTGGATTATAGTTGCCTGATAATTTTAAGGTGACACTACTTGTATTGGCCATTGATCCAATTTGATTATTCGCAGCAGAGTCTCTATGAATAAATACACCCATCCCATCTGATACAGCATCCACAATTAAATTATAGGCACTTGTAATAGCATGATCTCCAGAATTAGCACTCAACAAAGCATGAGACCAAATTCCATTGGCAGCGCAAGGTTGTCTTTTAACAAAAACCCAAACCGCATCCCAATTATTGGGTCCTTGATCGCCTTTTACTCTCCAGCTATTGTCCCACTTAATGGTAAAGGTTAAAGTGTTTGCTGTACCATTGTAAGAAGGATTTCCAATTACTAAGTTGTTAGCAAATAAATTACTAGTGGTAAATAGTAGGATAAATAAATAAATTGTTTTTTTCATATTATTAATTACTAGTTGCTGAATTAAATAAACCCAATTCGTTGGTATTGCTTTCACCAGGTATACCTTGATCAAACTTGTAATACAAAACTAGTTTTGTAGATGGATTTTGATCGATGGTCGCGTTTGGGTTGATACTTGAATACATATATTTTTGAATATAGTTGGTGGGACTTGTTGGCACGGCAAACTTCCAAATTCTTAACTCATCAATTGAAAAATTTGCATTATCACCTGCCCCCATGATATTGGATCCGAGAAAGAAAAAACTAGGTAAAATGGAAGTGCTGGTAGAAAGCGTATAAGTTTGCGCTAAGGCGGCATTTTTATACAATTTCATACTAGTTCCATTTCTAATAATGGCAATATGCACCCATTTGTTTAATTCCAAAGTGCAGGCAGTTTGCCAGGTAGAAGGTCCGCCTAAGTCGGTCGCCATTAATTTTAGCTGGGTACTACTTTTAGCAATCTTTAAAGAATTATTTAAAGCAGAACTATATATAATATCATTGGCACCATCTGTGCCGGTATTTTGAATCCAAAATTCAATCGTAAAATCGGTCAAAGAATCTTTTAAGTAAGCTTTACCTAATCCGAAAGTACTTGTACCATCAAAGTTTAAAGCATTCCCAAAACTGCTGTTCACATATTGATTGGCTTGCAAATTAGGCAAACTTATCTGGGCTTCAGTTTTAAAATGAATTGCCAAAATGAATAATATGGTATAGCCTAGTCTTTTCATTTTTATTATTGTAAATCACCGGTTAATAATACAGAGCCACTTGCATAAGACATTGCTGTAGCAATGGCATAGATGCCAGAAGTTGCAGAATAATTGTATCTATTATTAGTGCCAGCAAAGCTTACTGTATTGTTATCTGATTGTAAAATCATGCAAGAAAATCCAACTGGTACTGTACTATCAAAAGTGATGGTAAATGTATTACCAGAACAAACCAATACTTTACCATTGTAGGTGGTCGCATTGGCAGCACTGATGGTGAAATCGGCATTGACAGCTACTAAAGCAGCATTGAATCCAGAAAGTGAGGAGTTCACTGTGCTACCTACTAAATTTCCACTGACATTCACATTCGAAAATGTTTTGGTGCCCGCAAAAGTTTGAACTCCAGAAGTTACGATACCCCCATTGGTAGCATCCGCAGGTGTCAATGTAATACTTGTTCCACTAATGGTAGCTCCTTTCACATTTGAACTAGTGGCAATGGTTCCAACAGCAGAAACACCAGAAGCTGGCGCTGCACCAGCTACCCAAGCACTACCATTAGAAGTTAATACATTTCCTGATACACCTGGAGAAACAAAGGCAACAGAACCAGTACCATTCCCAATCAACACTGCATTCGCTGTTAAAGAAGTTCTTCCTGTACCACCATTGGCAGCACTTAAAGCATTAGATAAAGTTAAAGAGTTGGCAGAAAGTTGACCTCCAACTACTCCCGCTCCACTAATATTAAAACTAGAAGATGCTTGTTGTGAAGTTTGATTGCTAATGTAAGAACCACTTCCTGCTGGTAAATCTGCGCCTGTTAAAGCTCTAAAACTTGGCTCACCAGGATCAGTGCCAGTTGCAGGTCCAGCAAATACTAAATTGGCAGGTGCAGTGGCCGCACCAATTCCACCACTCGCAATAGCTAAAGGTGTACTTAGCGTTAAACTAGTAGCAGTAGCAGCACCCAAGGTTGGTGTTACCAAAACTGGACTAGTGGCAAATACCAATGAACCAGTTCCTGTAGCATCTGTTACAGCGGATAATAAATTAGCACTTGAAGGAGTGGATAATAATGTTTGTACGCCTGTTCCTAAAGTTAAAGGATCTTGCTTTGCATAAAACGAAGCATAATCCGCATTGCTTAACAAACCTGCAGTAGTGCCTGATTGAGAAGCCAATGGAATATTTAAATTAATGGTCGGAGAAGAAGTTGAATTAGCTACTGTTGAAGTATAAGTGCTTCCAGTAGTCGTTAAAGTGATTGGATTAATTTTTGTAACAGAACCACCCGAACTCACGCTTGCTGTTAATATACCAGTGGCTGAATCTAAGTTTAAACCTGTTCCTAAAATAATTTCACCAGGCGTTCCTTTCAAAGTAGGAGATTTATTTCCTAGTATTGTTTTTGCCCCCATGTTTTGTATTTTTCCATAAGTCACTGCATTGCTTGTGATAGAAACAACACCTGCATTGGTCATGGTTACATCTCCAGTTAAATTAACCGCAGCAGCAAGATTGCTTGTATTACCAACTAGAATTTTTCCGTTGGTTAAATTAGCACCCGCCCCATCAATGGTTTTGAAACTGGTATTACCTGCCGCGTCAATGGATAAAACCTGATTGGCGGTGCTGTTATGTGCTTTGGCATAAGTTACTGTACCAGCAGTAATGTTACCGCTTGTTTTTACATTGGTTACATTGGCATTACCTAATTGAACCGTATTGCTGGTTTCAACTGTTGCTTGATAGCCAATGGCAGTTGCATTCGTTAAAGCACTATAAAGGACATCAGACTCAAAACCAACTGCGGTATTATTATAACCAACAAGATTATGCGCAAGTGCAGATTGTCCAATGGCAACGTTTTTATACCCACTTGTATTTAATTTTAATGCAAAATATCCAATAGAAGTATTGGTAGCAATAGCACCAGGTCCATAACCAATATTGATATTATTTACAGCGATATCATTGCTAAATGCTTTAACTCCACCAATCGTTTCAGAAGAACTTAGATCCACGAAATTTCTTGTGGTTGATCCTGTACCTCCTTGGTCTACAGATAAAGCGGTGGTTAAACCGGCTAAAGAAGTAATATCAGTATTAGCACCAGCTGCTGCATAGGTAGTTGCATCTAATGATCCATCTCCTTTTAAGAATTGAGCACTGGTGGCTGTTGGAACAATAAAATTGGCTGCAGTTAAACTACCTCCTGCTACCCCATTCCCGCTAATATTAAAATTAGAATTGGCTTGTAATGTAGTGGTATTGCCTATATAAGAACCACTACCCGAAGGTAAATCAGCCGCAGTTAATGCTCTGAAACTTGGAGCGCCTGCACTCGAACCTGTTGCAGGTCCAGCAAAAACAAAATTTTGTGTTGCAGTGGCTGCGCCAGTTCCCCCTTGTGCCACAGTCACTAATGCAGCACTAGTTAATATAGTTGCATTGGCATTTGGTAAGGTAAATGTTTTTTCTGCTGTTGCTGGTCCAGTAAATTTAGTAAAGCCATTGCCTGTTCCACCAAAACCACTTCCAATAACAGCAGTGATTGCAGCAGTACCATCGAATGAATTACCATAGATTAATCTTCCTGTTGCCAATTTAGTAGCCGTAGTTGCATTCCCAGTCAAAGCAGCAGTAATTGTTCCAGCAGCAAATCCGCCATTGGCATCTCTAGCAACAATTGTATTAATTGCATTGGAAGCGGTTGCAGTAGTTGCTGTATTTTCAACTTTTCCTGCGGTTGAAATGGTAGCAAGTTTTGTATCATCAATACTAGCACCTGCATCAATATTGGTATTTGAAATACCTGTGATGGTATTGGCAGTTGCGTCAATTGTTTTATTGGTTAAGGCCTCAGCTCCATCTAAAGTAGCAAGTACGCCAGCAGTTGGTAAAGTCACTACCGAAGCAGCCGTTGTTTTTAAAGTAATATTAGAAGCATTTGAAGCGGTGGTACCAGTGGTAGTAAAATTTGCACCAGTATTAATGGCCCCTCCAAGAGTAAGTGTGTTATTATTATCGTTGGCTACGCCTGTACCACCATTTATAGGATTAATGACACCTGTTATGCTTTGACCATTCACTGAACTTCCAGAAATATCAGCCATAGTCGCCAATGTACCAGAAGTAGGTAAGGTTAAAACAGTGGTTCCAGTTGTTTTGAAGGTAATGTCAGAAGCATTAGAACCGGTAGTACCAGTAGTAGTTAAGTTTCTTCCAAGGGTAATTGTTTTACCAGTATTATTTACACCTGTACCACCATTGGCGCCAGCAATGACACCAGTTACAGAACTAGCAGATATATTGCTAATGGCTGTAGATACATAAGCAGTACTTGCAATGGTACTGTCATTGGATGGATAAGCAGCAGTTGGCACTTTTGGAACGCCTGCAAAAGAAGGGCTTACGGCTCTCACCACATTGCCTGTTCCTGTTGTAGAAATTTCCTGCACTCTACCTGTACTAGTAGTTATATTTCCTAATACTTTATTGGCACTCACATTTTGAATCTTTGCATAAGTCACATTGGAATTCAAAATATTTTGTGTGACTACTTTATCTACACCAATGGTAGTGGTACCATTGTTGTCAATGCTAATATCTCCAGTCATGTCAACTTTTGCGGCTTGATTGTTTACATCTCCCACAATAATTTTAGCACTTTCTAACAATGAGCCTATCGATGAAACACCAGTAATAGTGGTACTAGCTGCGTTAGTGATTCTACCTTTTGCATCAACAGTAATTGTTGGTACAGAAGTAGCTCCTCCATAAGTTCCAGCAGTTACACCAGAATTGGCCATGGTAGTTGAAAATGTTCCAGTACCTACCCCTGTAATATCTCCAGTTAAAGTAATCGTTTGATCTCCAGTATTTGTTCCAGACACCGTAGCATCATCTGCTAATGTAATTGTTTTTGAAATCGTACCTCCTGCAATGGTAAAACCAGCTGCAGCAGGATTGATTGTTAAGCCATTGATTGTTTTATTAGTTAGATTTTCAACTCCATCCAAGGTAGCTAATACACCTGTGGTTGGTAAGGTTAAGTTGGTAGTAGCTGTTGTTTTTAAAGTAACATCTGATGCATTAGAACCAGAAGTACCTGTTGTTGTGAAATTTCTACCTGTATTAATATTGCCACCAAGTGTTATTGTTTTACCTGTATTGTTAATTCCAGTTCCTCCATTGGCGCCTGCTACTACACCAGTAACATTGGTGGAAGTACCTACTACGTTTGCTGTAATGGTTCCTGCACTAAAATTACCACTAGCATCTCTTTTTACAAGGGCGTTGTTGGTGTTAATATTGGTTGCAGCATTAGCTAATAATTCTGCTGCATGAATATCAGCAGCGGTTGATCCTCCTACTGTAGCAACCGTAGGTGCTATTGCAGTACCAGCTAAATCTCCAGCCAATTGAATAATTCCTTTTACTGAACTTGCTGCATCAGGTGTAGCTGCAGTTACAAAAGCAGTAGTAGCCAATTGAGTAGTACTAGTTCCGGCTGCAGCGGTTGGTGCAGTGGGAACGCCAGTCAATGTAACATCTGCAATCGTCTTATTGGTTAAAGTTTCTGTACCTGCTAATGTGGCAATGGTGCCTGTTGTAGGTAAAGTAACATTAGTTACGCCTGTACTAGTTAAAGTGGTACTATAATTACCAGCAGTAGTAAAACTATTCGCCGTTAAAATATTTCCGCCTAAGGTAATGGTATTGCTACCATTATTTACTCCTGTTCCACCATAATTACCTGCAATGGCTTGTGTTAAATCTGCACTACCATCAAAGGCATTGCCATAGATAGATTTAGTCGCTGCTAAAGTAGTTGCAGTAGTTGCATTACCTGTTAAATTAGCCGTAATGATACCTGCAACAAAATTTCCACTGGCGTCTCTTTTTACAATACTATTTGCAGTATTCGAACTTGTAGCTGCAGCAATTGTAGTATTAATTGTTGCCATGGTGGCTGTGTTCACACCAGCAAAAGTTTTAACTGTAGGCAAATCGGCCGTACCAGTTAAATCACCAGCCAATTGTAATTTTCCTTTGATTGTTGGACTTGCATCAGCAACCGAAGCATTAGTAACAAAGTTTGCAACAAATGCTGTTGTTGCAATTTGACTATTTTGAGTACCTAAGGAAGGAGTAGGTGCTGTAGGAATTCCAGTTAAACTTGCATTCGCAATAGTTTTATTGGTTAAGGTTTCCGTACCTGCTAAAGTGGCTATAGTACCTGTGGTAGGTAAAATAATATCTGTAACACCAGTACTAGTTAAAGTAGTACTATAATTACCAGCAGTGGTAAAACTGTTGGCCGTTAAAATATTTCCGCCTAAAGTTATTGTTTTGCTACCATTGTCTACTCCTGTACCCCCAAAAGTACCTGCAATGGCTTGATTTAAATCTGCAGTACCATCAAATGCATTCCCATAGATTGATTTTGTAGCTGCTAACTTTGTAGCAGTACTAGCATTACCTGTAACATCCCCAGTTAGTGCCGCTGTAATGATACCTGCACTAAAATTTCCACTCGCATCTCTTTTTACTAAGGCATCATTGGTATTCGCATCTGTAGCAGCATTGGCCAATAATTCAGCGGTATGAATGGTGCTTGAGCTTGATCCACCAACACTTTTTACGATAGGCGCGGCTGCAATTCCAGTTAAATCACCGGACAATTGAATTTTACCTTTGGCAGTTGTTGTTGCATCTGGTGTGGATGCTACGATTGCATTGTCCACATAGTCTTTTACTGATTTAACAGAAGGATATTTAGTATCCGAAGTACCATCACCATTTACATCTGTACTTTTATTAGCTACATTTTCCTTGTAACCAAATCTTGTAATTAAAGTGGAAGAATCAGTAATCAAGGCAGCCACTTTTGCATTGTGATCAATCAAGGCGTCCCTATAAACAGACAACATACTAATGGTATCTTCTTTCTTTAAATAAGGATTTAAAATAGTTGGCACATCAGAATAAGCAACCTTGGTATTAATGGCTAAAGTATTGGCTGCAATGTCTGTTGAGTTTTGACTAATGTTGGCTGTATTATTTGAAATCTGAGTAGTATGTAGTGCTATATCACTTGCATTGGTATTAATTAATCCTCTTAATATGCTTGAATCAGCAATAATTTGATTGGTGAAGAGTACCGAATCTGCACCTAATCTAGCAGCAAGCAATAATGAATCGGTTTGTTCTTTTAACAAATTCGTATTAATGGTAGAAGTGTTTACATTAATAAAACCTTTTAATAGTGCTGAATCAATTTGTTGTTTAGACAAATTAGCAGCAATGTTATTAGTATTAATAGTAATCAATTGTTCACTGGCTTTAATTCTGTTGACCAAGGTCAAAGAATCTGCTTTTTCAATGGCTAAGTTGGCGGCAATATCATTTGTATTGGTGGTGATGCTTGAAGTGTTGGCATTCACTTTTGTAGTTAAAGTACTTTCGGCAGCGGTTGCTCTTGTTACTTCGGCAGTAATACTTGATGTATTGGTATTAATTAAAGTTCTTAAAATACCAGAATCGGCCACTAACCTATTGATGATGATTAAGGAATCGGCGTTGATCCTTGTTCCCAAGGCTGTTTCGGCAGCAGTGGCTCTTGTCACTTCAGCAGCTAAGTTGGATGCTAAGTTTGTTTCAGCAGCGGTTGCTCTTGTTACTTCGGCAGTAATACTTGAAGTATTGGTATTAATTAAAGTTCTTAAAATACCAGAATCCGTAACCAATCTATTGATGATAATTAAGGAATCGGCGTTTATTCTTGAACCCAATGCTGTTTCAGCGGCAGTAGCTCTTGTTACTTCTGCTGTAATACTTGCTGCGCCGGAATTTATCAAAGTTCTTAAAATGCCTGAATCAGTAACCAATCTATTGATAATAATTGACGAATCAGTATTTATTCTATTACCCAAGGCAGCTTCTGCAGCAGTAGCTCTTAACACTTCTGCTGTAATACTGGCTGCGCCAGAATTTATCAAAGTTCTTAAAATGCCAGAATCTGTAACCAACCTATTGATAATAATTGCTGAATCAGTATTTATTCTATTACCCAAGGCAGCTTCTGCAGCAGTCGCTCTTGTTATCTCAGCAGAGACATCTGCACCAGAAGAAGATATAGCATTAGATATATCAGATGAAACAGAGGAACTCAAAGAGCTTATTCTATTTGCAAGGGTTGTAGAGTCCGATGCTATTTTTGAATAAACCAAAAGGGAGTCATTGGCTAATTTTAAAACAGATGCTAAGCCCATGGTAATCCAATTGGTATTGTCTAGACTCGGGCTAGCCAATTTATACAATGAATCATTGGCTTGTACATAGACCAACATACCTAATTTTCTTCTTAAGGTTGGAATGCTATTACGATCGCTAATTGTAGGCATAGACATATATCCTCCTTTGCCTAAGCTATCTATATGCGTAGGATAAGAAGCAACCCCATTGGTGGTGATGTTACCCACTAACTTAATCTGTGCCTTTGATGAAACAGAAATAATTAGAGTTAATAATAAAAGTTTAAATATTTTTTTCATCTTAATTAGTATTTATATTATCAACGCTTGATGAGAAATTATTGTTTGATACATATATAATATATGAACTACTATATCCTTGTGCATTGACAAAGGCTCTAGTAGTTGGTGTAAATGCTGGTAAACTTTCAAATCCGCCTACAGTTAAGGAACTTAAACTTGAATATCCTGCTGGATACGCATAGAACAAATATTTAGGCCCTGAGGAAACAGTAATAGAGAAAGTTGATTTTACTCTTGTTGTTGTAAATTCATTGGTAGCTGCTCTTATTTCTGCATCTGTTGGTGAAGTAGTACTTGAAGTACCCCAGAATCTTTTACTTTTTGGAGAAAAGGTGATGCCATTCGTACTTAAAATAGAACCAGCAGTGATACTACCATAAGCATCTGATTGCCCTAAATTATTCAACTTAGTTGCACCAGTGGCATAGGCAATTTGAACTGTGTAAGTTTGATCTGTGGTTAAATTGGTGATATTGTCAGTTGTACCACCTAAATTAACTCCGTTCTTTTTAAAAGTAATAGTCCCGATGGCTCCTGCATCATTTTGCACAAAAGCCTTTGTCAGGCTGATGCCAGAGATGTTAGAACCAATTTCATAATCTGTACCTATTGGAGTAGATGCAATAGTAACAGTAGGTGCTACATAAGTTGGATGCACGGCTTCAGTTACAATGTCATTCATAAAATCATCCAAGGTCATCCCTTTAGTATGAACGGTATCCCCACTGGTATATTTACCTAAATATTTACCTGGAGCAATTCTTACTGCATAATCTTTGGTGAATTTTCTGGCATAATCGGTAAGCATTGCCGTAGTATCTGCTGCATTCAATTTATATATGGACAAAGCGGCGGTGTCTGCCGCATTTAATTTATACTTAGATAAGGCAGCTGTATCTCTTGCAAAACGACTACTCAACATGGCTGCTGTATCTACTGCATTCAATTTGGTGCTTCTTAAATTATTCAAAGCAGCTAAATAGTTACTCAACATCGCTGTTGTATCCGCCTTATTCAATTTCCATCTTGACAAGGCAGCCGTATCTCTTGCAAAACGACTACTCAACATCACTGCTGTATCTGCTGCATTCAATTTGGTGCTTCTTAAATTATTCAACGCAGCTAAATAGTTACTTAACATTGCTGCTGTATCTGCTTTATTTAATTTCCATCTAGATAAGGCAGCAGTATCTCGCGCAAAACGACTACTCAACATCGCTGCTGTATCTGCTGCATTCAATTTCCATAAAGATAAAGCTGCT
Source organism: Bacteroidota bacterium (assembly GCA_947451115.1). Lineage (GTDB taxonomy): Bacteria > Bacteroidota > Bacteroidia > Chitinophagales > Chitinophagaceae > Sediminibacterium. The sequence goes on along the minus strand of CANFXV010000019.1, from coordinate 13,295 downwards.
GTATCTCTTGCAAAACGACTATTTAACATCGCTGCTGTATCTGCCGCATTCAATTTCCACAAAGACAAAGCTGCCGTATCTCTTGCAAAACGACTACTTAACATCGCCGCTGTATCTGCTGCATTCAATTTGGTGCTTCTTAAATTATTCAAAGCAGCTAAATAGTTACTCAACATAGCTGCAGAATCTCTAATGTTTATTTTTTTACTGATGCTATCGCTTAAAATTGTAGAATCAGTTTTAATTTTAGCAAGCAAGCTTACGCCTTTTACAATTAAGGAATCATTCACTAATATTTTACCTTTCACGAGTAAACTTGAATCTATTCTTGCACCACGAGAGACCGTTAAGGAGTCTTTAAAGTTCAGCCCTGATGCTACTGTTAATTTCCCTCCAACATATAAATTTTGTCCAACAGTCAAATTCGAATCAATCAATGTATTGCCCTTCACCCTTAAAGAATCATTGATGGTTAACAAAGAATCAAATCTTGCTTTGCCTTTTACATACAATGAATCATTCAAAGAAGTTACTTTATTTACGGTTAATGTAGAATCCAATTGTACTTTACCTAAAGCATAGATTCTTTTACTTGCTACCAATGAATCCTTTACATAAATTTTACCTTTCACAAGTAAACTTGAATCTATTCTTGCCCCTCTAGAAACCAACAAAGAATCATTGAATACCAATCCAGAATCTAATTGTAGTTTTCCTCCCAATCTTAAACCTCCTTTCACATACAAATTAGAATCAATCACCACATTGGCTTTTGCTAATAGTGAATCGGTGATGGTTGTTTTACCTTTTACATATAAAGAAGAGTCAATTTTAGCATTTAATTTATCTGCTTTTAAATTAATTCTATTAGATAAGGAAACCGTGTCTCTGCCAATTCTATTAGTCAACATAGCGGCAGTATCTGCAATATTTAGTTTTTCCCCTGCTGTTGCACCTGTTGCTACTGCTAATGTTTTAATCTGTTTAGCCACAAATAAAGTAGTGGCAATGGTACTATCTGCAACGGTAGAATCCTGTGTTACGGTGACAGGTCTTCCGGTAATCACTGGAGATACAATGGTTTTGTTGGTCAATGATTCAGTGCCTGCTAAAGTAGCAATGGTACCCGTAGTAGGAAATATTAAATTACTTGCTGCAGTTGTAGTAATGGTTAAATCACCAATGCCTTTGGTAATTATATTATTAGCAAGTGTAATAGTGTTGCCATTGTTGTTTACCCCAGTACCCCCTTTTGTACTTGGTAAGATAGAAGTAATGGTACCTGTAGAATCTGAAAATCTAGCATTTAAAGCAGAAAAAGCATAAGGTACAGACCAAAACTGGGTGGTACCCACATCTAAATAATTATTATCTGGTGTCCAACTAGGATCTGGTAAAGAAGGTTCAATGGCAATTTTAATATTGGCAAAATAGGTTTTGTTCATCCAATCCAAATCTTTCAAATTGGCAGCACCTGAAATTCGCTTACCCTGTCCTATAGTTATGGTAAAAACACCCTCATTGGTAGATATTACTTGAAAAGTTTCTGCATACATATTGGCACCAGAAGATGAACCCTCTAGCACATTTACTTTCGCATAGATGGTTCGACCTGATGCTGCATTATTATTTGCATCCCTGGCAACCGCCTGGAAATTAATTCCACTTGGCGCCACCTGCGCTTTCATTTGAACTGATATACTTATAAGTAATAGTATAAGAAATGATATTTTTTTAATAGTATTCATTCTTTAATTGTCTTTAATTATTTTAAATACTTCATTTACTTTGTTTGAATTTATTTGCAAGAAATAAATGCCTGTAGGCAATTCAGCTAATTGTAATTTAAATCCTGATAAAAATAAATTTTGATAGATATTGGTGATTTTTACTAATTGTCCATAGTTGTTAAATACAGACACTTTAAAATGATTATCCTCATCTAACTTGCTCTTAAATGTAATATATACGGCATCTACAAAAGGATTTGGCGCCACTTGTATGCTTAATTTTGTATAATTAAGATTCACCACACAATTATTTATAAACTCCCCATTATTAGCCACTAAGAATTTTGATATGCCATTGGACACCTGAAGACAGGCCGCCAAATTCACCGACAAAGGATTTGAACTTGTACTTAATTTCATATCCCCACCTAGCACACCCATAGAATAGGTAATGCTCATTTGCGCTTTTGATGCAAATGAGAAAAAAACGATGAATAATATGGTAAAAATGTATTTCAAGTTTAATTGGCTATTTTAAATGCATAACTGACTACTTGGCCATTGGTGGCTTTTTTTGATAAACTTAATTGTACAGAGTTGATGGAAACAATATCATACACTGTACTGTCTTGTTTATTAGTAGCTTTGTAGATAAAGGTTTCTTTAAGTTTGCCTAGGGTAGTAATTTCCCATTTACCAGTATAATTATCCGTATCACTATACCCACCGTCAAATGTGTAGGTCTTTTTAAAATTTTTTTGCAAGGTAGTTAATGGAAAATTAACGCCATTCAATTTGGTAGAATCTAATTGCCAAGTGTGTTGCGTATTTTGATAAGTACCCGTACCAGACAATAGTTGCTTCTGAAATTGTATAGGTGTAGTAGCCACCGTCTTTGCACAAGAGGATAGGATAAAAATTGCACCAGCAATCGCGAAAAATAATATTGTGTTTTTTAATCTCATGGTTTATTTAAATAATCTTCTTGAATAAAAAATACCAAAATTTAAATAACTGTCTTGCGCATCGGTCGGACTATTTCTGTATTGCCCAACTACGTTTCTAGAAGTTGGGTTAGAGAAAAATAAAGCAGCATCTTTATTTGGACCTTTGCTATTTAAAATACTTGCTGCACTAGGGTATGGATCTGGACCTACATCGTCTAAATAGTTAGACATACTCCAGTGATAAGACAGATGCAATCCAACACTATTGAATCTGTTAATTTGATACTTTACTTTAAAGTTCAAGAAATAACCAAATGCCAAAGTAGAATAGGCCTTTTTGGTACTGTCTGCAATTTGCCCGCCAGTGCCCAAAGGTTGTAAGTTATATACAGTGCCGTTGTAGATACCAGTTGGTGTAAAGCTTACAATATCCAAACCTAAACCAATAGATGGTCTAATTCTTCTTGCTTTTGTATACAATCTATTGTCCACAAAATCATAATTGATAGATGGCGAGATGCCTAACATAGAAGTAGAAAAACTCATACCTCTTGCCAATTGGTCATTGTTATTGGACATGGCGTCTGCGTTGCTCAACTTAAAGCTTTCAATATTTAAACTTGCACTTAAATTAGAGTACAATGTGTAATTAATGTTTACACCCAATAACATGTTCATGTCATTGGAAAACAAATTGCCTTTATTACTAATGGTTCCTGTAAAAATAGACCCGCCTGTAAGTAAACTAACTTCAATTTTACTTTTTAATGGTGCTTCAATTTTTTGGAATATATTTTTTAAGGAGTCAGCAGGAGGTGATTGTTTTCTAATACTGTCATTGGTTTTTTTATCCTTTTGCAACTCGGCGATTATAGTTCTTCTTCTTAAATCAATTAAATAGGCATTGTGCCCAATGTTTACATCAGGAACAATGTCTGCATTGTTATTACTTATTTTGCTAAAATTATAAAAGCCAATTTTTTTAGCACTATTTAATGTTTTTGTGATTGTAATCTTTGTCTCTAAACCACTGGGTTGAATATCATAAGTCACCGCAGTATCTATTCTTTTTAAACTGCTATCATCTTTAAAATAAGAATAAGTAAGTACCGCTTTTGAATAATCAACATTATTATTGGCTTTTAAAATAAAGCCTTTTAATGGTTCTAGAATTTTTAAAGAATCTGGAATAGCTGAATTATCTAAGTTATTAATGGCAAAAATATGTGAAGGATTGTCTTGTCCTGGAACATTCAAAAAAGGTTCAAATTCTACTTTAGGGGCATTGTAATTAAGAACTTGGTCATGTATTCCTTTTAAGATTTGTTCTTTGTTATTTGCACCTAAATAATTATTTCTTAAATTGATTTGTTTGTCTGTACCATACACCCCAAAATTTGCTACATGCACTACAGTATCGGTAAAGTTATCTATCAAATAGTTGAAAGCAAAGCTATTGTTTTCAATAACCGGAATAAACCTGGTAAACAACTGGTCCATTCTTCCGTAGAATACATTGGTGGATATATTGTAATTCTTATACCCATATACATTGTTGCCGTAAAAGGTGTTTTTTGTTACTTCGGTATTAACGTGGTCACTTTTTAAATCTTCAAAATAAATAGCTGCACTATTTCCAGTAAATAAGTTGTGTTTAATTTTAAAATCTATGGAAGTTGAATCCATATTGAAATTAAACGGTGGATTAAGCACTTGTATTACGGATACTTTACCTACGTTATTAATGAAATTATTGTCTTCAATATTCACCGCTGCCCTTTTCCATCCAAAGTCAAAATAAAGGGGCAGTTGTAAACCCTTAAATATAGTATTGCTGATTTCAACTTTACTAGTAGTTATAGAATCTATCCCTCTAATCACTAATCCAACTCCCTCGTTTTTTAATTTGCCATAAATCTCAATCTTGTTGCCTTTTTCTCCTTTTATTAAAACCGCACCTTCGCAAACTAAAACACCTGGGTCGGTGAATTCAATTTTAGCACCTGGTTGAATTTCTAGTTTTCCTTTTACAGTAACCGATTCTTTAATAAAATGGATGCCGGACTTAATAACCAAATCCGCATAGTTGCCCGCAATGGTATCTTGAGCAATACCATCTATAGATAATGCATTGAAGATAACCAAGGCCATCGTCACTTTAAGAATTCTAATATTTTTCAATCTATTCATCATACTATTATTCAATCTTTTTAATCTGATATTTTATAAATAATTGGCGCAGAGGTTCTTGTGGAACCATCTACCAAAGACATATTCAAATTATCAAAAATCACTAAATCATTTTTCTTAAGTGCCGCCAGTACTTTTTGTGTAGGGGACTGAAAAAGTTCTCCATAGTTATTCACGGATTCTTCTTCTTTACCATTGTGTATGCGTATTACCTTGAAGCTATTGATACGGCCAGGGAAGAAATTCAAATTGTTGATTTCTAATTTCGCTTCTAAACGCTCTGCGCTCAATAAATTTTTAACACTAATTAGATAATTGTTTAAGTTATCGCCCTTTACTTTAACAATAGGGTCTGGTATTGAATTCACTACTATTTTTTTCTCAAACAATACTTTCCTTTCTTTTCTCATATCATAGAAACGAAGCATATAATCTCCTACTTTATTAAAATTGACACTGTAATTATTGTTGTTTTTAACAATATTCACTTTGGGTGTGATTTCTACATCAAATTCTTTGCCCATCATAAAATCAAAATCAGCTAGCAATGTATTATTCAAGCCAACAAATATGTTTTCTGTATGTAAGGAAGCTAAAAGTTTTTGGAACAATACATCAAACACTTGATCATTGACACTAATTACTTTTTGACCTGGCTTGATAATTTCTTCTTCTTTATATTCTTTCACACTTGCCTTTAAAACATATAATTTAGGATTGAACTGAGAGAAATAAGTTGGCTGGTAACCAATTTCGGCCAAAGCAGCTTCTTGGTACAACAACTGTGTTTTTGTAATCAAGAATCGGATACGTTCCAATTGCATATAGCTAATGGCAGAAGGTTTGTGTAAAAACAAGTAATAATCCCATTTTTCTACTTTTCCTTTATTGGTAGTTACATCTCTTTTAATAGGGATTAACGAATCTAAAGAAGTTTGAATTTTAAAAGGCGCCTTCTTTATATATTCAGATAAATCAAATAAATCCTTTTCCAACAAAGAAATACCTTGATCGCCCTTTAATATTTCCTCAATTAAATTTCTCCCATTGAATTGCTTTGATAGCGTAGTTTTATTTTTTGCGAATTCCTCATCCACATGCCTTAAAACTTTTTCAGCAACTGTTTTACTGGTTAAAAGTCTAGTTCGGATTTTTAAATAAGATTGAGCCTTTTCGCTTTTGTTTAATAAGTCAATATTATCCTGAATAATCTTATTACTAATGTCTACTTTTTTCAATTCTTCTTTGTCCAAGGACTGGAATGACCTTATGGTATAGATATTAGAATCCAATACCGATATCTTGATATTGATTACTGAGAAACAAATAAAAACAATGTACAAAAGACTTATAATCTGGTATCTTTTGACGTCTACATGCCCTTCCGCCATATACTACTTATTAAGAATTATGATATTGTTTATATAATAATACAAAGGCCAATTGCGCTCCACTTGGGCTTGTATTGTTTTTAGCTAAATGATAGTTTAATTTATCAAATACTTCTTTTTTAGAATCTTGCCCATCTAAACTAAATAGTTCCATCAATTTTGGTTTAGAGGCAACATTTTCTGCAATGAGTTTTTCAATTAATGATTGCGTGTACCCTAAGTTTTCTAATTCGCCATTCACAAACAACTCTTTCAGGTTTACACTATACTCATTTTTAGCACCAAAATATATTGTTTCAGCACTAAAATTGACTACGTCATTTAAAGTGATAGTTTTCTTATCATTGATTTGAATTTCAATGATCCTATTAAACAATTGCGCGCCAATGCTGGTATTGCTAAATGAAATAGCAGATTGTGCCAATAGTTTTAAATAAGCATAGCCATCATTAGTTGAATGGTTGTACTTGATCTTTTTAAACCTAGACCACAATTTCTTTTTCAAATCATCAGATTGCGATTGCAACAAGTTGATTAATGAGCCCAATTGATCTTCTTTTTTGATGTCTACCTTTTGGATAAAGAATTCTAATAATGACTGCCCTTTTAATTTTATGGAGCTTTGTAAACATTCAATCTGTGGACCTACAATTAGTTCCTTAGCAAAGAAGTTATTCGCATGCGCTAGAACGACATCATCTTCTCCGCCATAAATTTGTACATCTCCTGATTTTTTAGGTCTAATTAAATAAGTTTCACCACTTGCTTCTAAAATAAAATTCTCAAAGAAACTATTAAACCCAATCATGGTAAGCGCCTTGCATAGCAATTCGATTTCAGACGCATCTAAATTGTGTGCTGTTTCAATGGTCAATTTATTTATCTCAGGTATAGGTAATTTAACTGGGAATTGTAGTAAAAATTGTAAAGCTTCTTTATTAGGAAGTTTCTTGTCAAAGACACGTTTGAATATTTGACTCAAAATGGTATACTCTTCTGAACTCAAACTGTCCCATTTAGGTTGAAAAAATAAGTCCTTGGCCAAACTCAAAATATCTAATTGTTCCAACTGCCATAAAGTATGTGCATTGCTTGGCATTTGCATTGGAGGCGCTTGCACTTGAACCGTTACTGGAGCAACTGTAGCTGCAGCTGTTTCTGGATTTTTAATTTCAATGGAAACATTTTTTTCAGAAACTAATCTATTGGAAGTATCAACAACCGCGTTCATACTACTTGAAGTACTTAAACTTGAAGCATTTTCTGTATTATCACCAGTTTGGATATTGATATAAGTTTCGCCAGCAGATGCTTTAGCATTGGCTGCGATAGTACCTAATCCTTCCGCCACTTTGGATAAGGTAGCTTCAGTGGCTACATCTTGCTTCACTTCAACATCAACAAACTTAACAGCAGATACGCCAAAAACGATTGCTTCAATGGCCAAACCACCAGTGATCAATAAATCCTGAGCTGGCCACTCTAGTAATTTGGCAATTACCCCAATAAGGATTACAACGGCAGCACCGCTGTAAAAAAGGTTAAAAATGTCTAATTTTTTTGTCTTTACGGGCGTTGACATGATTATAGGTTTATACTTTTAAGATTATTTTGTTGTATTTCTTTGGCATAATTCACAAAGGATTCGTTGTTATCAAACCCACTTAATTTGATCACAGAATCTATTGGAAGGGAGGCATTGAAAGGATTTTGAAACTCTTTCATAAGATGTTCATAACGAGATTGTTGAATAAGTTCTTCAAAAGAAGACGAATTATATTTATTTGAAATATGATTTAACTTATCAGCGTTAGTATTCAATAATTTGGCGAAATTTTCAAGAGAAGCGGAAGTATGTAGATAATACTTTTGTTCAAAAAAGTAATGTTCAAATATATTTTGAAACCCTAATTTGGAGGGAAACAACGTATTTATGAAATCAGTAAATCGAGTTAAAATTTGCATTAGGAGGATTATCTAAGCCAAATATCTTATCCTATAGTCTCAGAAAAAATTAAAACATGATTAAAATCAGTTATTGTCGTTTATAATACTGAACCATTGATATACAATCAATTATGAAATAATATTTTTTATAATTTTATTAAATTTTATGTTAGGTTTTTAGGTACTTAGAGATACTTCTATATATAGATAAAAGATGCTTGTTTAAAGAAATTTAGAGATGAATGCGTTGGAGATTAAACAAAAATTATATGTCTATTTTTTTTAATAGATAGAGGATAGCCGTCGCTTCGCTCAACAATCATATACTTTTTTTAAAAGCATATCGGATCACCTCACTTCGTTCTTGTATCTCTATCTTTTTAAAAAGATAGAGGATAGCCGTCGCTTCGCTCCGGCATCCTGCAAACCCTCAGTGCAAAAGCATAAAAACAATAGCCTCAACAAAAGACCACTTCGCGGCCTTTATGTTATTTAACTCATTCACAAATTCAAGTAAACTTGATTTGCTCATTCGTTAAATAACAAAGCCCCAACTTTCGTTGAGGCTTTGTTTTCTTTTTTGGTCGGGAAGACAGGATATGAATGTGCTTGATTATCAATTAGTTAGATATACCAACACCCTACTTTACACCTATTTTTGGTAGGTATTTCCTACCTCATATACTAATTTATATTATATTTGATTATGGGTATTTCTTTAATGATAGTCAAAAAGGATAAAAAGAAACAACAGAATAAGGTTGTGTATCCTATCTATGTAAAATACTCATACAAAGGATTATCTAAAAGATTTTCAACTAACTCTTTTGTTGAATTACAATTTTGGAAAAATGGTAGTTTATCCAATCGTTGTCCCAACTACATTGATATACAAAAAAGGATTACCAATAAGATTGATTTATTGAATGAGATTGTCAATCAAATTGAGGAGAATAAACAACTACCAACCACTACTTTGGTGAGTGATTTACTTAAACAATCACTAAACATACAATTAAAGAAACAACCCATTAAACAGAGTTTTTGGAAGTGTTATGATTTGTTTTTGAAAGAGAAGTCAATGTATCATAAGGGTTATACTAAAACATTGGATACATTAAAGAATAAGTTAGAACACTTTGAAAATGAAACCAAACAGATACTATCCTTTGATTACATAATTGATGGAGGTTTTGAGATAGATTTTAAGAAGTTCTGTTGGGATACTGAAATCAAAAGAAAAGGTAAGGTTGTCACTGTGGGTTTATCTAACAACTACATAAACAAAACAATATCTAACCTTAAAATATTCCTATGGTGGTGTAAGGAAAATAGGTTTATCACTGATATAAGAAAGTTCAAATCTCTCAAAACCATAAGGAATGATGAGTTGGTTTTCCTTAACTCAATGGAAGTCAAAAAGATGTTTGATTACGATAAGTTCAATTACCCTAAAACCTATGAAAACTGTTCACTTATAGAGGATAGAAATAAAAGTGGTGATATAATCTATTGGAACAATTTAGAGTTGGTAAAGGATATATTTACATTCCAATGTTCTATTGGTTGTAGATGGGGTGATATACATAAGATGAAAGTGGGGATGTTTAAGTATAAGGATGATTATTTCAGTTGGACGATGGAGAAAACTAAATCCTCTGTATTAGTTCCTCAAAATCCAATATCTAAAGGAATATTTATGAAGTATTCCAAAGGGAAGTCATTAGGTCAAAATGTATTCCCACCTTACACTCAACAAAGATTTAACCAACACATAAAAGAGATTGGAAAAATTTTGAAGTTCAACCGATTAGTTAAGAGAGAAATAATGGTTGGTGTTGATATTAGGGATACAACCAAAAAAGAGAAACAGATTTGGGAACTCCTCTCCTCTCATAGTGGTAGGAGAAGTTTTATCAAAAATCTTATTGATTTGAATACAATGGATAATTGGAGTATTATGAAATTGAGTGGTCACAAAACAATCAATTCATTCCAAAAATATGTATCTGTGGTAGATAAGGATATTGATAAGGGGAAAAAATTATATACCAAAGAATTTGAAAAAAAAGATAAAGAAGAATATTTTGAACAATTAAGTGGAATACCAATTGAATTAATCATAGATTATATAAAGAATGTTCTTAACACAGATAATAGTTAAAGAAATGTCATTATTGTTTTGATTTAGAGATTTCAGAATATATCTTATCCTTTGTTAAACTATATTTTCCATCCAATATTCTCTGATAGTTTTTCTTAAATAACTTTTCTACATACGGTTTGAAATAGATTTTAATTTGATTTGAAACCTTCTTAAAATCTATATTTTCTTCTTTTATCAATTTTTTCCCAATTTCATCATACCATTTAATATCAACCCTCTTAATCTCATTCAAAATATCAACCCTCTTTGGTCCTAAATTTATTGAATGGAGTTTACTACTATTTTTTGTTTTGAATCTCAATAAACACTGTGTATATACAATCTCTTTTGTTTTTGAGATATCACTAAACCTTTTTGATTTTTTTGTTGTTTTACCTTCAATGTAATAGAGTGTGATTTCTAAATTAGATTTCAACTTTTCTAAAAATTGATATAAACCCTTACTTTCACTTTCATATTTTTTTATTTTTTTTTCTCTCTCATTTACTTCAGAAATTAATTTTTGGATTTCTATATTTCTTTTTTCAATGGATTTATTCATTTTATTTGTATAACTGTGTAATGAACGAAATCTCAACAACTTCTTTTTATCACTCTCAGTTAATTTCAAATATTTGTTATTATCTATCCATTCAATTTGAGAGTCCCATTTTTTCTTATAAATTCCAACAGAAATTTTCATAATTAATGATTTGTATAAATTTCCTACAAAATTTTGATTTACCCAAATTGTAGGAAATGAACATTAATAACTTTATGTATTGGGATGTTAAAATATGATATAGTTGATAGATTCCTACAAAATTTTGATTTACCCAAATTGTAGGAAATGAACATTAATAACTTTATGTATTGGGATGTTAAAAAAATTATTATAAAACAAAAGTGGAGTTTTACCACTATAAAAACTGATCTATGAAATATGTGTAATAACACAATAAACACAAAACAGAATTCAATCAAATGTTCACTTTGTGGAAATCAAATAGAAACAAATATGATTGGTTGGAATTTAGGGAACAATCCTCATCCTTTAATGAAAAGAGATAATGATAGGTGTTGTGATGATTGTAATACTATTTATGTAATTCCAATTAGAAAGTTAATGGAAGGGTTAAAAAACAACCCTATGTATCACAAAATGGTAAATAAAAAGGGTTGGTTAAAAAATATAAAGGGTTCAATGGATTTGGTTAGATTTTCATTTGTGTCAATTTAATTAAAAAAATATGTAGTATTAGTATTAAAACAACAAAGTAAAGATAACAACCCTATTATTTAGGTATCCATTTATGGTTGGTTGTAATTGTTATCAAAGGAGTTATTCTGAAAATCCTAAAAAGAGTAAGAAAATTTAGTGGTATCCAATGTGATACCTTTTTTATTTTATAAAAAAAATACAATTATGATAAATTTAATAGATAGTGAGATTACAAAAAAAAATAGTGAAATCTCAAATGTGAAAAATGATACATTAAAAAAAGTAAAAAAATTGATTGATAGTTATGGATTTCACTATGATAAAGATGATTTATACCCAACCCAATTCATAATAAAAACTAAATATTTTGAATTGATACTTAACATTGATGAAAATAAACCAATGTATTCATATGATAAGGAAATAACATATTCAATAAATGAGAAACCATTATTTAAGAAATTAAATAGATGGGGTAAGTATTTTTTTGAATTTTATGATAGTTTTGAATTATCACTATTTGATGAAAAATTAGATATAGATATGTTAAACGATTATTATATAGGTTATAAACAGTTCATAATTATTAAAAGTAAATTATCAGAAGTAATAGATTTATTAAATCAAATGGGAGTTTCGGTTTTTAATATTGAAACTGAAATTCAAAATTTAGAAAATCAAAAAGAATCAATATTGAAAAATAAAATGAATGATTTTATAAATCATACAATCAATTTTGGTGGTGAATATGAATTACAAACATATACTCTATATTGTTATAATCATAACACTAAAACTGAATCATTAATGAATCATTCAGATAGTTATACTTTATCTTATTATGATGAAGATTTAGGGAAAGTAAAAAGAGTAGTTGATAAAATTATAGTTGGTGATAAAATTAAGGGAACATCATCATATATCTGTGATACATTCATTAGAAAAGATAATGACAACCCTTTTGAATTTGAATTATTATCTGAAAATTGTGTAGTTACAAAGAATCAATTAGTTGAATGGTTAAAAAATGGATGGAAATATAATAATAAAACTGTTATTGAAAGAACTGAACAATCTTTGAAAGATGAAAAGAAATATTCAATTAAAGAAGGAATATTAAATTAAAACAAATGAAACATAAGAAATAAACCCTATTACATTAAATTGTAGTAGGGTTTTTTCTTTCATTACAATGAATGTGTATATCGTCTAAATAGGTTTGATACTAATACCTATCCTAAACCTTATTTAATCACTTATTTGTATCAAATTTTCTTTTAATATTTTTCAACTTCATTTCATCCTTTGGTTGTTTTATACTATCCGACAGATCAACAAAACGATTTATTAAATTATCTAAATCATTAAGGTTTCTAAAATTGAAACTTTGATGGGTTATGATATAAAATAGTTTATTCAATAGGAATATCTTTTTTGAATAAATCTCATTCTCAAAATTATTCTTATCCATTTACAACCTCCGTCACTTCCTTATCTATTATACCCAATTCAATACAGAATTCAAATACATTTGTTCCTTTCCAATAGTTCTTTCCTTTCCACTTAAAATTAGGTAGTAATTTACCCTCTTTGTTCAATCGGTATACACTTACCTCACTTATTCCTAATACCTCCTTAATATCGTTTATATTAAGATTGTCGTTCATTCTTTCTTTTAATAATTCTTTGTTAATCATTCATCTTTCTCCGTTGTTTAGTTGT
>CANFXV010000018.1 GCA_947451115.1 Bacteroidota bacterium | reverse complement strand
TGCTTAATTCAGTGAATTAACTTCCATTTTGGTCGAGAGAGAAGGCAGGCCTGTTGCCCGCTCCTCAGCCTAATTAAAAACAAAACAGGATGCGATAAAAGTAGGCTGTGCCTTTTATTTAAGTACCATCCAGCTAAGTAGTAAATTGGTTTGTGTTTTTCCTGTTTACCGCCGACAAGTAATAAAACAATAAGCATGTAGAAGACCAATGGTAACATTGTTTGGACAGGGGTTCGACTCCCCTCGACTCCACAAAAGAACATTTTAGTTCAATGATGAAGCCTCCACATTAAATGTGGGGGCTTTTTTTATAAATGGTAGATAGATCGCTACATTATTTATAAAAATAGATGTAATTTGTTTGCTCCAAAACAAGTTTATGAAAAAATATACCTTCTTATTTTTAGTGCTATTGATGGGGGCCTCGAATGCCTTTGCTCAAAAAGTTGCACCACCAGTAATTACAGAAAAAGCGGATACGGCAAAACCTGCAAGTAAAAAACCTACACTGGCAGATAAAGTAAAAGGACAGTTAAAAAATGCGGGACTATTTACCTTGTATCAGGATACTGCAACGGGCAGTGTACAATTGTACATTAAAAAAGAACAACTAGGCAAAGAATTCATTTATGAAAGTTTTTCTATAAGTGGACCTACTAGTTTATTTTTAAACCAAAGCATGCACCGTAGCAATTTGGTTTTTAAAATTAAGAAGGCTTTTGATAAAATTGAGTTTGCTATTGTGAATACTGGACTTTATTATGATAAAAATAATCCTGTAAGTAAAACTGCAGAAGTAGACAAGCCGGAAGCCATTTTCTTTTCAGACAAATATATTGTGGAAGATTCCTTGGGCTATTTAGTCAGTGCTGATGGATTATTTATTAGTGAAAAATTGGATCCCGTAAAACCTAATATGCCTCCAGGTCCTGGATCGGCAGGAATTTTTAATTTAGGTAACTTAAATCAAAGTAAGTCTAAGTATGCACACCTGCGTTCCTTCAGCGACAACACAGATGTAGTGGTGGATCTTTCTTATGACAATCCAACCGTCACTGCAGATGGTGGACCAGACATAGCAGATCCTCGTTATGTAAGAGTGCGCATGCAACATAGTTTTATTGCCATGCCAGAGAATCATTTTGTGCCAAGAAAAGATGATCCAAGAGTGGGTTATTTTATGACAGAACGCAATGATTTAACCAGCATTAGCCCAACCCCTTATAAAGACATGATACATCATTGGGATTTACAGAAAAAAGATCCTGCTGCAGCCATTAGCGAGCCAGTGGCGCCCTTGGTGTATTGGATTGAAAATACCACACCCCTTGAATACAGAAAAATTATTTATGATGCAGGTATGAAATGGAATGAAGCATTTGAAAAAGCTGGATTTAAAAATGCTTTAGAAATGAAAATAATGCCAGATACTGCTACCTGGGATCCAGCAGACATTCATTATAATGTGATTAGATGGGTGGCCTCTTCACAACCTTCTTACGGTGCCATCGGACCAAGTTTTGTGAATCCAAGAACCGGTCAAATATTAGGAGCGGACATTACAGTAGAGTGGTTTTCTGGTAATGCCTCACCTATCAATGATGAGTTGTACAATGGTGCTTCCACCCAATCTTTGGACAACTTAACTGTTGCTCATTTTGGAACCAAGGACAATTGTAATTTGGCCAATGAATTAAAAGCACAATACAGTGCAGGCTTGACTTTATTAGAAGTAGATGGGGCGCCTGCAACAGAAATTAAATTGTTACACCAACAATATTTAACTTATTTAATCTTACATGAGATGGGGCATACCTTGGGCTTAAATCACAATATGAAAAGTAGCCAAATGTTGTCACCTGCGCAAGTGAATGATACCAGCCTTACCCATAAAATTGGATTGATGGGTTCTGTGATGGATTATCCAGCCATTAATTTCGCTTTAGATAAAACTAAACAAGGAGATTTCTATACCACCAAGGCAGGGCCTTATGATTTATGGGCGATTGAATATGGTTATAGACAATTTAGTGCCGATGAGGAAACAGCTGGTTTAAATAAAATTTTATCAAGAAGTACAGAACCTAATTTGGCCTTTGGTAATGATGGAGACGATATGCGTGCACCTGGTTCTGGTATTGATCCGAGAATTAACACCAATGATTTTACCAATGATGCCATTGCATATGCCGAAGATAGATTTAAGATCGTGAACAATTTGATGGGTAAATTAGTAGTGAAGTATTCCAAGACAGGAAAATCTTATGCCGAATTAAGAGCTAGGTACGGCAGTCTTTTAAATCAAAGAAGAAACATGATTGGCGCGGTGAGTCGTTATATTGGTGGTGTGTATATTGACCGATCTTTCCCTGAGCAAAAATCTAGCACCAAGCCTTATACACCAACTCCAGTGGCCGTGCAGAAAAAAGCCATGGCTACCTTAGCTAAATATGCATTTGCACCCAATGTATACGATCAGGACGCACAAGTATTTCCTTACTTACAAATACAAAGAAGAGGGTTCAATCAAGGTAGAGGGGAAGATTATAAAGTGACTGCCAATTTAAATTCATTGTCTACAAGTGCCTTTGATCATATTTTACATCCAAATACTTT
This sequence comes from Bacteroidota bacterium, assembly GCA_947451115.1. GTDB lineage: Bacteria > Bacteroidota > Bacteroidia > Chitinophagales > Chitinophagaceae > Sediminibacterium. Next base: position 41,041 of record CANFXV010000018.1, on the reverse strand, counting down.
GCAAAGAATTACCAATACAAGTTTGTATGGCAATCAATACAGCGTGGCAGAAGTAATGAATGATTTAGTGAAAAACGTATTTGAGGCGGACTTAGGTGGAAATGTAAATGTGTACAGACAATACTTGCAAACTTCTTTTGTAAAAACTACTGCGCAATTGTTAGACAATCCAGCGGTAGATCAAGTATCAAAATCGGCGCTTTATTATACTTTGAAAAAATTAAAAACAAAATTGATTGCTGCAACTCTTGGTAATGAAGAAACCAAAGCGCACAGAGCTGCCATGATTTTTATCATTGAAAAAGCTTTAAAAACCAACTAACTTGAGCTTCCTAAAAATTTAAATCATGAAAAAATTATTTAACCTAGGACTGGCATTGCTGGCATTGCTTTTTTCAAATGCCAGCATGGCGAACAATGACCCAGAATTTTCAGCCCCTGTAGAAGGTCGTTGGGATTTAACCGTGAACATGGGCGGTGGTCGTATCGCAGCCTCATGGTTGGAAGTTAGACATTCCGGTGTGAACTGTTTGACTGGGCGTTTTGTGGGAGATGGTGGAAGTGCTCGACCTATTTCGTTGGTGGTATTTAAAGAAGGCAAACTTAGCTTTCATATTCCAGCACAATGGGAAAAAACGGATAAGGAAATGATTTTAGAAGCCAATTACAAAGACGATCAATTAGAAGGAACGATTCAAAGTACCGTGGGCAAAACCTATACATTCACTGGGGTTCGTGCACCTAAATTAATAAGAGAAAAAGCGCCTGTTTGGGGTACACCTATTCATTTGTTCAATGGAAAAAATTTGGAGGGTTGGATGCCACTTGGAAAAAACAATCAATGGGTAGTGGAGAAGGGTATCTTAAAAAGTCCTCAATCAGGTGTCAATATAAGAACCAATAAAACTTTTAATGATTTTAAATTACATATTGAATTTCGTTATCCAAAAGAGAGCAATAGTGGAGTTTATTTAAGAGGCAGGTATGAAGTACAAGTAGAAGACAGTAAAGGCAAAGATCCCTTAAATATTTATTTGGGTGGCGTATATGGTTTCATTGATCCTTTATGGATGATGGCTAAAGAAGCAGGGGAATGGCAATCTTATGACATCACCTTAGTAGGTAGATTAGTGACGGTGGTGGTCAACGGGAAAAAAGTAATTGAAAGCCAGCCCATCCCTGGTGTAACAGGCGGCGCCTTGGATGCCAATGAAGGCGAGCCAGGTCCAATTATGATGCAAGGTGACCATGGGCCTATAGAATACAGAAATATTATTATTACACCTGCTAAATAGCAATAGTTAATATCGAACAAGAAAAAGCCTCCATCATTTGGGGGCTTTTTACTTTGAACTATCAAAGGTCAATAGGGGTATTGATTTTAATCATGTTTAATGCTTTCGCAAGGCGCTTATTTTGTGCAAAACAAAAAATAAGCAATGGTGCACCCTTTTAATTACACTTCGGCGAATGAAGCTTTAAATTTAATTCAAAGTGGACAAAGGATATTTGTTCATGGAAGTGCTTGCACCCCTTTGTTTTTATTAAGAGAATTGGCAAAGCATAAAGATAGATTGGTGGGCACTGAAATTGTTTCGATCACTTTACAAGGCGAAATTGAACTGGCTAAAAAGGGCTATGAAAAGTCCTTTCATATCAATTCGCTTTTTGTTTCCGAACCCATTCGGCAAGCGGTGGCCGAAGGTCGTGCCGATTTTATTCCTGCATTTTTAAGTGATATTCCCGACATGATGCGCAGTGTTTTGCCCATCGATGTAGCCATGGTGCAGGTATCCCCTCCAGATATACATGGCTATTGTACTTTAGGCACTTCTGTAGATGTGGCGCGCACTGCAGTGAATTGTGCTAAAATTATTATTGCTCAAGTGAATCCTCAAATGCCTAGAACACATGGGGATGGGATGATACATACCGACCGATTTACCGCCATGGTTTTTCATGATGAAGCATTGCCAGAAGTAAATTATGCAGCATCTATCACTGAGGAGGAATTAAAAATTGGAAACCATGTAGCTGGTTTGATTGAAGATGGCAGTACACTGCAAGTAGGCATAGGGGCGATACCTGATGCGGTATTGAAAGCCTTGAGCGGGCATAAAAATTTAGGCATGCATACCGAAATGTTTAGTGACGGGGTCATTGATTTATTTGAGAAAGACATCATCAACAATTGCAAGAAAAAAATTCACCCCAATAAATTAGTGACTTCTTTTGCCTTAGGCACAAAAAAATTATACAATTACATTAATGATCATCCAGCCATAGCATTTTTAGATATTGATTATGTGAATGATCCGCATGTGATTAGACGAAATCCTAAAGTGATTGCCATCAATAGTGCCGTAGAAGTGGATATCACTGGTCAGGTTTGTGCAGATAGTATTGGCAGTTATCAATTTAGCGGCATTGGGGGGCAAATGGATTTTATGCGCGGCGCGGCCTTAAGTGAAGGAGGCAAGCCCATTATTGCCTTAAACAGTAGAACCAACAAAGGAAAATCTAAAATTGTTCCTTATTTGCAAGAAGGGGCAGGGGTAGTCACCACCAGAGGGCATGTACATTATATTGTGACAGAATATGGAGTAGCTTATTTGTATGGAAAAAATCTAAGACAAAGAGCCCAGCTATTAATCAATATCGCACATCCCGATGACCGTGAAGCACTTTCGAAAAAATGTTTTGAAAGGTTTAAATTATTTTAATTTAAACCTTGGGTTGCTATCTTTCAAATACAACTTCTTCGTAAGGCAGTCTAAATCTTGGTCCCCAAATACCTTCTTCAGTGCCCTTACCCACAGAAATAATCATATTGATTTCTGCACCCGCAGGTAATTGCAATACTTTTTTTACTCTTAGTTCATCGAAGCCTTCCATTGGGCAGGATTCAAAACCTTCTGCTGCTATTGACAACATAAAAGTTTGCGCGGCTAATGCACAAGATTTATGCACAGTTACTCTTTGGTCTGCCTTGCCACCAAAACGCATAAAGGGTTTGCGGAGTCCCATAAAAAAACTAATGCATCTTCTTAGAAAAGCAAATAGTCCAAAAATATCAGAACGATAAGCAAGGGGCATTAATTTCCCATAATAATCCAAACCTCTTTTTTGAAGTTTATTGGGTTCTCCTTTGATGCCAGCTATCAATCTATCATAATTCCATTTGGCATGTTTTTTCCATAAGTCTTTTCGCGTAACAAAGACCACAATCTCTTTGGCAGTTTTAGCAGCATTCTGTCCTAAGCATAAGTCGCCAAATTTCTTTTTTTCTTCTTCTGATCTAATCCAATAAAATTCCCACAATTGCATATTGCTACTATTGGGAGATAAAATGGCTCTTTCTAAACTTCTTTTGATGACCTCAGCTGGTACTTCTACCAAGGGATCAAATTTTCTATTGGACCTTCTTCTGTTAATTATTTCTTGAAATTCGTTAGAATACATATTGCTTTTGCTTTATTTATATTAAATTAGTGCTGGAATTTAGCACTTGCGGCTTGCAAATAAACCAAAATTTTCCAACTAATGCTAAAAAAAGTACTTCTTGGGCTTGCTTTTATCCTTATTGTATTGATAGGGTTATCGTATACACCAAGATTCTCTCACTTGAGAAATTTTGCCCTTTGGGGAAAACATACCATTCACGATTATAAAACACATCCTACTCGTGTAGTTGCCAGTGGGGGAGCACCTCAGTTTTGGCCTTTAGATAGTAATTACAATAAAGGAGTAATTCCAGATTCCTTGATGAAAATTATTGACTCTAACGATACCCATGCTTTTTTGGTGATTCAAGATGGAAAATTATTGTATGAAAAATATTGGGATGGGTATACGCCTAAAACTTTAAGTGGTTCATTTTCGGCAGCTAAAAGTATTATTTCCTTGCTTATTGGTATCGCCTTAGATGAAGGAAAAATAAAATCCTTGGACGAGCCAGTAGGCAACTATGTACCTCATTTCAAAACCAGTGGTTTGGAAAAAGTACGCATCAAAGATTTATTGACCATGAGTTCTGGTACCAATTATAAAGAATCAGACCTGAGCTATTTTAGTTTAAATGCGACTGGTTATTATGGGGATGATGAAGCTTATTTGATTGATCAACTAAAATACAAAGAACCATCAGGCACTACTTGGGATTATCGTAGTGCGGATACGCAAGTGTTGGGGTTTATCGTAGAAAAAGCATTTGGGGACAATATCTCCCATCTAGTTAGCGAGCGTTTTATGAAACCCATGGGCGCCGAAGCAGACGCATTATGGTTATTGGATGGAGCTAAAAAACATGAGAAAACATTTTGTTGTTTCAACGGAGTGGCGCATGATTATGCTAGGTTTGGTCAATTGGTATTGAACAAAGGCAAATGGGGCGACAAACAAATTGTTTCTGAAAGTTATGTACAAGCAGCTACCACACCTGCTACTTATTTAAAAGACACTTATGAAAACAACAATCCTGTGGATTTTTATGGCTATCAATATTGGATTGTCCATCACAGAGGGTTAAGTATACCTGCACAAAATGGATTGTTTGGCCAATATGTTTTTATCATCAAGGAAAAAAATGCAATCGTGGTAAGATTGGGCGAATCAAAAGTGATTAAACCCATCCATCATTCTCAGCCTGAAAATTTTTCTTATATAGACGCGGCTTTGTCCATTCTTAAATAAAGAAAAAAAATAACGTATTGAAATAAAAAAAAGCCTTCTGAAAAATCAGGAGGCTTTTTTATTTATAGGGAATATGTTTTAAAATTTAAGCTTAGATCAAATCCATGGCTTTTACAAAATAAGTAAAAACACCTGGAAGCGCTAGCCAGAAAAATTCTCTGTGTAAGATAAGCAAGGCTACTAAAATGACCACCCATGTAAAGCATAGTGCCCAATATTTTTTTGTGTTTTTTTGTGCTTCCATTGTTGAAATTAATATAATTGTTTAAAGAGGATATTTTATTCGAGGCAAATATACATTTTTTGTTTTATTATTTTGGACTGTAGGTATATTTTAAATCTACTTTCCAGCCTTTTGGGCTATTGACCACTTTTAGCTGATGGGGGATTTTATCTACAGAACTTTGGTAGCTAATGATGCTTTGGTTGCTATCTATGGCTTTCACTTCATTTATCTGAATAGAGGCCTGCCTTAATTGCTGCCTTCCTTCCTTGTCCAAGGCAAAATATTTAAGGGAAATACCCTTAAAAAAGCTTTGATTTTCGGGATTGTCCAATAAGTAATTATTGGCTTTGTTGAAATCACCCTGATTGCAATTTTCTAAGAAATACCTTCCACCGTCAAGGGCATTGTCTGCTATTTCATGATTGGTCTTGTCGCTACAACTCATCGCCAAAATAAGCATTCCGATGAGTATAAAGGCTTTTGTCATTAGTGGTTTCATTGGGAGCAAAGTTAAGCCAATTTATAATTGAGTTAACGCTGGTTTTGTAAATTGGCAGCTTGCTTGGTTTATATTAATTTTGCGAATAGGACCAACCACCTAATTATGATTAAAGATAAATTGATTCAACAGATTGTTGCTAAGCAATCCTATTTATGTGTGGGTTTGGATTCCGATATAGAGAAGCTACCTGCAGGTATGCCTAAGACAGCTCAAGGAGTAACAGATTTTAACAAAGCCATTATTGATGCCACTGCAGCTCACTGTGTAAGTTATAAAATCAATACTGCTTTTTATGAATCCTTGGGGGTGAAAGGTTGGCAAGCCATGGAAGATACTTTAGCGCATATTCCGAGCACGCATTTTACCATCGCAGATGCAAAAAGAGGGGACATCGGAAATACTTCGGCGCAATATGCAAAAACTTTTTTTGAGGTATTGCCTTTTGATGCCATTACAGTGGCGCCCTATATGGGCAAGGACAGTATTGAACCTTTCTTAGCCTTTAGTAATAAATGTACCATTGTACTTGGCTTAACTTCAAATTTAGGGAGTCAAAATTTTGAACAACAAAAATTAGAAAGTGGGCAATTTTTATATGAGTCTGTTTTAGAACAAGTTGCTTCTTGGGGTACAGCAGATCAAATCATGTTTGTGGTTGGAGCCACCAAGGCCAAAGAATTTGAAAGCATTCGTAAAATTATTCCAGCACATTTTATATTGGTGCCTGGCGTGGGTGCACAAGGTGGTAGTTTAGCCGAAGTAACTAAGTATGGTAAAAACAAAGAAGTAGGATTATTGGTCAATGCAAGTAGGGCCATTATTTTTGCTAGCAATGGCAATGACTTTGCTCAAAAAGCAGCCATCGCTGCGCAAGACTATGCACAGGAAATGAAAGCGCTTTTAATCTAATTGTATATTTTCTCCTTCCGATTTTGCAATGACCAAGGTGGCAGCACTGTTGCCAATGATATTGGTTATGGCACGTGCTTCACTCATAAATTTATCTACCCCCAATAAAAAAGCTAAACCTTCTATAGGTATTTTTTGAAGGGTGACTAAGGTTGAAGCTAGTACAATAAACCCACTGCCTGTCACTCCTGCAGCACCTTTCGAGGTAAGCATCAAGATTAAAATCATGGTTACAATTTCAGCGGTACTCAATTGCACATTGTACAACTGTGCAATAAATATCACGGCCATGGATAAATAAATGGAAGTGCCATCTAAATTAAAAGAATAACCAGTAGGCACCACCAAGCCCACTACCGACTTAGAACAACCCATCTTTTCTAATTTATTCATCAGCGATGGCATGGCGGGTTCAGAAGAGGAAGTGCCAAATACAATGAGTAATTCCTCTTTAATGTTTTGGATCAATTTAAAAATAGAAAGTTGATAATATTTTAAAATGAGTCCAAGAATAATTAAAATAAAAATGGCCATGGTTAAATACATGGTACCCATTAATTTTCCTAGCGGGATCAAAGTTTTTAAGCCATATTTACCAATGGCAAAGGACATTCCACCCAATGCACCTAAAGGCGCTAAATACATGACATATTTTAAACCAAGAAAAACATAATGGGTGATTCGTCCAAGAAAGTGAATGTATTTTTCTCTTTTATTTAAAAAGTTTAAGGAGATGCCAAGCACAATAGCCAACAACAAAATTTGCAAATTTGTATTTTGTTGAATGATGGCCCATAAATCAAAATGGGTGGCTTTTGTATATTTAGAAGGGTCTTGCATTTGCAAACCTTCTTTATTGATATTCCCTGGTTGAATCCATAAAGCCATGAGCACTCCGATGGCTAAAGAAAGGGTACTTACAATTTCAAAATAGACCAATGATTTAATCCCAATACGTCCAACTTTTTTTAAATCGCCCATGCTGGCAATGCCTAAAGAAACGGTAAGAAAAATGATGGGGTAGGTGAATATTTTTATCAGGCTAATAAAACTTTTAGCCAATGGTTCAAGTTGAACCGCCTTTGCCGGGGAATAAATGCCTAAGAGAATACCTGCAATAATGGCTAGTAAAACATAGAAACTTAAGTGCGTGATTACCTTTCTCATTTGAATTATTGTTATTGTAAATATACTTTTTTACTGTCGTTTCTGCTACCTTTGTACGAGTTTGTTTATTACCTAAAATTATCCATTATGGCAGTCAGAGCCGACTTATTTGAATCACCCGATTATTACCAATTGGATGAATTGCTTTCAGAAGAGCAACGCATGGTGCGCTCTGCCATTAGAGATTATGTAAAAAAAGAAATTTCTCCCATCATAGAGGACTATGCACAAAAGGCAGAATTCCCTACTCAAATTATAAAACAATTAGGAGACCTTGGATGTTTTGGTCCAACGGTACCTGTGGAGTATGGCGGTGGTGGCTTGGATTATATTAGCTATGGCCTCATGATGCAAGAATTAGAAAGAGGGGACAGCGGTGTTAGAAGTACCGCAAGTGTGCAAGGTTCATTGGTGATGTTTCCTATTTATGCCTATGGTAGTGAAGCGCAAAAGAAAAAATATTTACCCAAATTGGCATCAGGCGAATGGTTGGGTTGTTTTGGTTTAACGGAGCCCGATCATGGATCAGATCCATCGAGTATGTTGACCAATTATAAAGAGGCAGGAGACCATGTTATTTTAAATGGGGCTAAAATGTGGATCAGCAATGCCCCTTTTGCACAAGTAGCGGTGGTATGGGCTAAAAATGAAGCGGGAGAAATTAAAGGCATCATTGTAGAAAGAGGCATGGAAGGTTTTTCTACACCTACTACCCATGGCAAATGGAGTTTGAGAGCCAGTGCCACTGGAGAATTGGTATTTGACAATGTAAAAGTGCCTAAAGAAAATATATTACCCAATGTGAAAGGATTGAAAGGTCCTTTGGGTTGTCTAAGTAAAGCAAGATATGGAATTGCTTGGGGGGCCTTAGGTGCCGCCATGGATTGTTATGATACCGCTTTGCGTTACAGCAAAGAGCGTGTTCAATTTGGGAAACCCATTGCCGCTTTTCAATTGCAACAAAAAAAATTGGCCGAAATGGTGACTGAAATTACCAAGGCACAATTGATGGTTTGGAGATTGGGTGTATTGATGAATGAGGGTCGCGCAACACCATCGCAAATTAGCATGGCCAAAAGAAATAGTTGTGCAATAGCTACGCAGATTGCAAGAGAGGCAAGACAAATTTTAGGAGGCATGGGTATCACAGGAGAGTATTCCATCATGAGACATATGATGAACTTAGAAAGTGTCATTACCTATGAGGGGACACATGACATTCATTTATTGATTACTGGAATGGATATTACTGGTTTCAATGCTTTTAAATAGAACTTAAAGATGGCTGCTGAAAAAATATTTTTAATAGGGATGATGGGTGCGGGAAAAAGTTTCTGGACCAAAAAAATGGCCAAGTGGATTAAATCGGCCGGCTATGACTTAGATGAGCTTATTGAAATGACTGAAGAAAAAACCATTGCAGAAATTTTTGAAGAAGATGGAGAAGATCATTTCAGAAAACTAGAAGCTAAAATTTTAAGGTGGTTCAAGGAGAAAAAAAAGTTTGTGTTGGCTACGGGTGGGGGCACACCTTGTTTTCAAGAGAATATGGCATGGATGAAAAAAGAAGGCATTGTTATTTGGTTGGATGAATCGATTGATGTGTTGGTGGAAAGATTGATCGCACAAAAAGACCATCGTCCTTTAATCGCCAATTTGTCTGATGAAGAAATTGCCAATTTCATTCAGCAAAAGTTGGTGGAAAGACATGCTTATTATCAACAGGCTACCTACCGATTAAGTTCAGCACAAATCACAGAGGCTGGATTAAAAAAACTAATCTTAAAACATGCATCGTAAAATATTAATTTGGGGTTTGGTTTTTTCTTTAATTGCTGTGCTACTAGGTGCCTTTGGGGCGCATACTTTAAAATCCTATGTTTTGACAGACCGGGTGACCATTTTTGAAACCGGCGTTAGGTATCAATTCATTCATGCAATGGCGCTGATTGCCTTGTCTATTTATGGCAGCCAAAACCAATCTGTTTTAGGGGAACAAAAATGGCTAGGAAGGGCAGCTCATTTTTTTATTATTGGGATTTTCTGTTTTAGTGGGTCCTTGTATTTCTTGGTTTTATCTACCATTTTTAATATTTCATGGACCAGTTTTTTAGGACCCATCACACCCATCGGCGGTTTGTTTTTTATGCTGGGGTGGATCAGCTGGCTAAGGGTTGTTTATAAGCATAAAGTGGATAAGTAGCCTTCTCCTTTTTCAATTTTACACATTTGCTCAAATTCCTTTTTCGTCCTATACAGATAACTTATATTTGTTATCATGGCAAATACGCTCAAAGGCAAAAAAGAACCCAAGGTTTCAGTAGACGCACTTAACCCAGACAAAGAAGCTGATGTTTCTGTTACGGAAGTAGTCAAGGACGAACGTACTTCTAAAATATTTGGTGCTGTAAGTTTGCTGGTTACCTTATTTTTATTTGTGGCCTTCACTTCCTATTTATTCACTTGGCAAGAAGACCAAGACATGGTTCAACTTTGGCGTACCCATTTATTTACAGTCAATGATTTGAAGGCAAATAATTTAATGGGTTATATAGGGGCTTTTGTAGCTTATCAAATTATGTTCAATGGATTCGGGATCCCTGCCTATTTACTCTGCTCCTTCTTTTTTGTATTAGGGGTGAATCTATTTTTTACCAAACCCATTTTTAGTTTGTGGAGAAACCTACGTTATGTAATGATAGGATTGTTGGTATTAAGTACTTCCTTTGCCTTTGTCACGCAGGGGGCCTTGTTTTCTTGGGGTGGGGCATTGGGTGAATATAGTAGTAGTTGGCTAATTAAATGGATAGGCAGTTTTGGTACAGGGGCTTTATTGTTGGTCGCCGGTTTTAGTTATTTTATCTGGAGGTTTAATCCAAGCTTTAATGTACCTAGTTTTGATTTTCTAAAACCTAAGGTAAAGGAAGAAGTTTTTGTGACAGAGGATACCGAAGAAGCAGTGAAACAAGAATGGGATTTGAATGCCCCTGAAAATAAAAATGAAGCATTTAGTGCCAATACTTTAAAAAACGATTCAGTAATTGAGCCTTTGACCAATGAAACCTCTTTCGATGAAATTGATTTAGTAGAGGAGCCTACCATTGCACAAATGGAATTAGCGCCAACCTTAATTGAAGAACCTGTCAGTATTATTGAGCCTACTAATATAGAAGATTTTAATGGAGAATTATTAGAGGATCTTGATTTAGAAATAAAAGATGTAGCAAAGGAAGTTATTGTGCCTGTAGGCAGTATCGGTACACAATACGATGCCACTTTGGATTTGAAAAATTACAAGTATCCGCATTTAAATTTATTGGAGACACATGGCTCTGAAAAAATTGTGCAGGACCCTGAAGAATTAGAAACACATAAGAATCAAATCATCGCCACACTTAAAAATTATGATATTGCCATTCAAAGAATTGCGGCTACCGTGGGGCCTACTGTTACTTTGTATGAAATAGTTCCAGCGCCTGGCGTGCGCATTAGTCGTATTAAGAATTTGGAAGATGATATTGCATTGAGCTTAGCCGCATTAGGTATTCGTATTATTGCCCCCATTCCAGGGAAGGGCACCATTGGTATTGAAGTACCCAACATACGCAAGTCGGTGGTAAGTATGAAAACATTATTAGCCAGTGAAAAATTTCAAACAAGTAAATTTTCTTTACCTATTGCCATTGGTAAAAAAATTGACAATGAAAATTTCATCGTTGATTTAGCCAGTATGCCACACTTGTTAATGGCAGGTGCAACAGGTCAAGGTAAGTCGGTGGGTTTAAATGCTATTTTAGTTTCATTATTATATAAGAAGCATCCTTCTCAACTAAAATTTGTTTTAGTAGATCCTAAGAAAGTGGAATTAAGCTTGTACCGTGTCATTGAAAAACATTTTTTAGCTAAATTACCTGGAGAAGAAGATGCGATTATTACGGATACCAAAAAAGTAATCAATACCTTAAATGCATTGTGTATCGAAATGGACAATAGGTATGATTTATTAAAAGAAGCAGGCTGTAGAAATATTAAAGAGTACAATGAAAAATTTACTGCACGTAAATTAAATCCTGAAAAAGGCCATCAGTTTTTACCTTTTATAGTTTTAGTGGTGGATGAGTTTGCCGATTTAATTATGACAGCAGGTAAGGAAGTGGAAATGCCCATTGCACGTTTGGCTCAATTGGCTAGAGCGGTGGGTATCCATTTAATTATTGCAACACAAAGACCAAGTGTAAATATTATTACTGGAACCATCAAAGCTAATTTCCCTGCACGTATTGCTTTTAAAGTGTCTAGTAAAATAGACAGTAGAACTATTTTAGATGCCGGTGGGGCAGAGCAATTGATTGGTAAGGGAGATATGCTGGTGAGTTACAATGGAGAAATTACACGTTTGCAATGTGCTTTTGTAGATACCCCAGAAGTAGATAGAGTTTGTTCCTTTATTGCAGATCAAAAAGGTTACCCACAAGCATTTTTATTGCCAGAGTATATGGATGAAAAAGAAATGGACGCAGGTAATTTTGATGCAGGTGCAAGGGATGTCTTATTTGAGGAGGCAGCAAAATTGATTGTGCATGCGCAAATGGGCTCAACCTCCTTAATTCAAAGAAGAATGAAATTGGGCTACAATAGAGCAGGAAGATTGATGGACCAATTGGAATCTGCTGGTTTGGTTGGCCCTAGTCAGGGAAGTAAGCCAAGAGAGGTTTTGTACAAAACAGAGGCTGAATTGAACACATTTTTGCAAAAGAACTTATAATAAAGTTATTTTTTTATTAAAAAAACGCACTTAGGCTTCCTTAGACCTTAAATCATTATTTTTGTCTAAGTTGAATCAGCATTAAATATATACCATGAGATTAGTTTTCCTATTGGCCACTTTTTTTACTTTTTTCACTGCCTCAGCTCAAAAAGACAGTCAAGCCAAGGCTATTTTAGATCAAATTGGGGCTAAAGTAAAGGGGTCTAAGGGTATTTTAGTAAGTATTCAACTGATCTCCAAAAACAGCAGCGGAAAAGCCTTGGGTACCAAATCCATCAGTTTAAAGATGAAAGGGGATAAATACCTATTAAAGCAGGGGCTGACCGAGATACTTTGTGATGGGGTGACCATTTATAATTATGATGGCGTAAATACCATTTCCAAGTCCAATATTTCGGAGTCTGATCAGACACTTAGCCCTCAAAAATTATTATCAGGTAACTACGATAAAGACTTCAATTACAGCGTTTTAAGTCAAAATAATAACAATGCAACCATCGAACTTATTCCAATTGACAAACGCAAGAGTTTTCAAAAAGTAACCCTAGTGATTGACAAGCTAAAATCGGCACTTTCCACCGCCACCATTTTGGATAAGAGCAATAACAGCACCTTTGTTAAAGTACTGTCTATCAACTACACTGCTGTATTGATCGATAAAATATTCCTATTTGATCGAGCCAAATATCCAAAAAACGTCGAGATTTTTGATTGATTTACGCCTTTTCCACGTATCTTCGCAGCCGAAATAAAAAAATAAAACCGTAGTTAACAGTTAACTACAAAAAAAGAAGTTTTTACAATGGCTACATTAACAAAAGAAAAAAAAGCAGGCATATTTGCCGAATTTGGCGGTAAAGCAACAAACACTGGTTCTATCGAAGGACAAGTCGCTTTATTAACCGAGCGTATTGCGCACATCTCAGGTCACCTGAAAGAAAACCACAAAGACCATTCCACTCAAAGAGGGTTGATGCAATTAGTGGGTCAGCGTAAGCGTTTATTGGTTTATTTACAAAAACATAACCTAACTGGTTACCGCGCTCTAATTGAAAAATTAGGTTTAAGAAAATAATTCAAAAAGAACTTATTAATAAGCTGTCCCAACTGCACAACACGGTTGGGATTAGTTGTTTATATACTTTCAGTTTTTCCTTGCGATCAACTGTATAAAAAAAATTAAAATGTTAGTACAACCAAAATCGGTAAAATTTGAAATAAATCCTGGTCAAGAAGTATTCATTGAAACAGGAAAATTAGCACGTCAAGCAGACGGCGCGGTAACCGTAAGACAAGGCAATTGTATTTTACTCGCCACTGTTGTGGCCAATAAAGATCCTAAAGAAGGCCAAGACTTTTTTCCTTTAAGCGTAGACTACCAAGAAAAATTTGCCTCTGCAGGTCGTATTCCTGGTTCTTTCTTTAAGAGAGAAGCGCGCTTAAACGATTATGAAATATTAACCAGCCGTTTAATTGACCGTGCACTTCGTCCTTTATTCCCTGAAGATTATTTATGTGATGTACAAGTATTAATCTCGTTGATTTCAAGTGATGAGAATGTAATGCCCGATTCATTAGCTTGTTTAGCTGCCTCTGCAGCATTAGCGGTTTCAAATATTCCTATTAAAGAAATTATTTCTGAAGTACGTATTGGTCGCATCAAAGGAGGATTTATTATTAATCCTTCTAAAGCACAATTGGCTATTTCTGATTTTGAATTTTTAATTGCAGCTACTGAAAAGAATTTGATGATGGTGGAAGGTGAAGCAAAAGAATGTTCTGAAGAAGAATTAGTTCAATGTTTAGAAATTGCGCATGAAGCCATTCGCAAACAAATTAAAGCACAAGCGGAATTAAGAAAAGTAGTAGGTATTACTGAAGTGCGTGATTATAAAAAACCAGAACAAGACCAAGCAATTAAAGATAAAGTATATGCTTTTGCCAAAGCGAAAGTAACGGCGATTGCTGAAATGGGTTCTGCGAAGCATGAAAGAAGCGATGCCTTCACTGCATTGAAAAAAGAAATTATCGAACATTTAGGCGCTGATATTACCGACTTGCAAAAGAAATTAGCAGGTAAGTATTACGAGGACTTAAAATGGGAATTAGTAAGAGATATGATGGTGGACAAACGTATACGTTTAGATGGTCGTCAATTAGACCAAGTGCGTCCTTTAGCGATGGAAGTAGATCCTTTACCAACACCACATGGTTCTTCTTTATTTACAAGAGGTGAAACTCAATCTTTAACCACCGTTACTTTAGGTACGAAGTTGGATGAGTTAATGCAAGAGACTGCAGCAAGTGCTGAATACACTAAATTTTTCTTACACTATAATTTCCCTCCGTTCTCAACTGGAGAAGTAAAGATGATGCGTGGTGTAGGACGTCGTGAAGTAGGTCATGGTAATTTAGCCATGCGTTCTTTAAAACAAATGTTACCAGATAGTACAGTATTCCCTTATACTTTAAGAGTTGTTTCTGATGTATTAGAGTCTAATGGTTCATCTTCAATGGCAACAGTTTGTGCTGGATCACTAGCCTTAATGGATGCGGGTGTGCCTGTGCCTAAGCACGTAAGTGGTGTGGCGATGGGATTGATTTCAAGAGAAGATGGTAAGTATGCAATTTTAACAGATATCTTAGGTGATGAGGATCATTTAGGAGATATGGATTTTAAAGTTACTGGTACACGCGATGGTATTTGTGGCGTACAAATGGATATTAAAGTAGACGGTTTAAGTATGGACATTATGCGTGAAGCATTGTCTCAAGCTAAAAAAGGTCGCTTACATATATTAGATGCCATGTATGCTTGTATGCCAGCTGCCCGTGCAGATGTGAAACCACATGCACCTAGAATGGTGAAGTTGATTATTGATAAAGAATATATTGGAGCAGTAATCGGGCCAGGTGGTAAAATCATCCAAGAGATGCAAAGAACAACTGGTGCAACGATTAATATTGAGGAAGTGGGCAACCATGGCGAAGTAAGCATCTTTTCTGCTAACAAGGATAGCTTAGATGCAGCGGTTAAATGGATCAATGGTATTGTTGCTGTTCCAGAAATCGGAGATGAATACGAAGGGGTAGTGAAAGGCGTGAAAGAGTTTGGTGCCTTTGTAGAATTCATGCCAGGCAAACAAGGTTTATTACACATTAGTGAAATAAGCTGGAAGCGTTTGGAAACCATGGATGGTATCTATAACGAAGGAGATGTAGTAAAAGTGAAATTGGTTGGTTTGGATCCTAAAACAGGCAAGTTCAAATTAAGCCATAAAGCTTTATTGCCTCGTCCAGAGCAAGCTCCTCGTGAAGATCGCGGTTCTCAACAATAGAATTTAGAAAGTTACAATATAAATGCCCTGCTACTAATGCGGGGCATTTTTTTGAAGTTAACTTTGTCGTGAAAGCAACTAAACAAAACTAAAATTAGAATAAATACCTATCCCTAGGCGCTCAGCTCGCTTCGCTCGAATGTTCGCTACGGAATAGTATTTATTCTAATTTCTCCATGAGAATTAACCAATCTTTTTATTAAATCATCCTTATGTCCAAAGAATACATACAAATAGCCTTCGATTTTGAGCGGCAGGACCAATTTGAAATGATCGTCGCCCAACTTTCAGCCCTTGGATTTGACGGTTTTAATGAGGAGGAGGTGAGCCAAGGCATTAATGATGGGGTGAAAATGTCCAATGGACTAGGGGAAGGGGCAGGCCATTGTAAAACCTTTATATTAGCCGCTGATTTTGAGGCTAATTATGTACAAAATGAATTAGACAATATATTTAAACAACATAGTTTAACATATTCTAAATCAATCATTAAAGAACAAAATTGGAATGCATTATGGGAGTCTAATTTTGAGCCCGTACGAGTGGGCAATTTTGTAGGTATTCGTGCTCATTTTCATCCAAATTTTGAGCCTTCAGTTCAATATGAGCTTGCCATTACCCCCAAAATGAGCTTTGGTACTGGTCATCATGCCACCACTTTTTCTGTGATTGAATTGATGGAAGGGATCAATTTTAAAGATAAATCAGTCTATGATTTTGGAACTGGCACTGGAGTTTTGGCCATCCTTGCCCAAAAACTTGGGGCAAGCTCAATACTGGCGGTAGACAATGACGATTGGTGCATCGAAAACGCCATCGAAAACGTTCAAAACAATCATGCCGCCAATATTAGGGTCGAAAAAGTGGAAACTGCAGGGCAAGGTCAGGTTTTTGATGTGATTTTAGCCAATGTGAATAGGCATATCATTGAGGCTAATTTGGAGGCCCTCACTCAATCCGCAAAGCCTCGCAGTATTTTAGTCTTAAGTGGCTTACTTATTGAAGATCAAGCAGATATAACTAATTTAACGTCAAATTTAGGTTGGAATTTTGTTAAAGCACAGCCCTTAAACGGATGGGTTAGTTTAATGTTTAGTCGCTATTGTTAACAAAACATTAATTTTTTTTGGCGTATATTTGCCCCCTAAGGAAAACTTAAGAGACAGCTATGACAGAAATTATTCTTATTATTTTAGCTTATTTGATTGGTTCTATTCCCACAGCAGTTTGGATTAGTAAGTCCGTTTTTGGGATTGACATTAGAGATTATGGTAGTGGAAACGCAGGGGCGACCAATACTTTTAGAATATTGGGTTCTAAATGGGGTAGTTTGGTGATGCTAGTAGATGTTACCAAGGGGATTATTGCCACTTCTTTATACATTTTTATTCCTTACTATTTAACCAATGAATTGGCTAGAACCAATTTTATGATAGCCCTTGGCATGATGGCAATTTTAGGTCATATATTCCCCATTTTTGCCAATTTTAAAGGTGGAAAAGGGGTGGCTACTTTATTAGGCATGGCCTTGGCTATTCAACCCATGGTAGCACTAATTTGTTGTGGAGTATTCTTAATTACTTTATTGTCTACCCGATTCGTTTCCTTAAGTTCTATGTTGGCAGGTGTTGCTTTTATGGTCCTTATTTTATTCATCTTTAATGAAAGGGAGACCGTGTATCGCCTTTTCGCTATTATAGTGGCCTTGATGGTGGTGATCACGCATCAAAAAAACATCAGTAGGTTGTTTAAAGGCACAGAGAATAAAGTGCCTAGTTTCAAAAATAAGTTGAAGCGCAATTAAACCTTTACTTCCAGTTAGAATTTCGTAACTTCGTCGTCCTTTTAAAAATAAACAACTATGTCAGGTAATCAGAACATTTTGGAGAAATTACAGTTGAAAGAAGAGAAAAATTTACTTGTTCAAGGATTACCATCGTCAGTAGAGAAGCAATTTGCAAAATTGTCCTACAACAAGAACATTACGCCATTGTTAAAGGCGCGCAAGATTGATTTTGCCTTGATTTTTGCCATCAATCAATTACAGTTAAACAATATATTAAAAGAGGTTTTTTCGGCTTTGCATCCAGAAAGTAAATTGTGGATTGCCTACCCTAAAACCACTTCAAAAATTGTATCTGACTTAAATAGAGACGCCAGCTGGGAAATTTTGTCTAAGAATGAATACGAAGCAGTAAGACAAGTTACCCTAGACCATGTTTGGACAGCGATGCGTTTTAAGAAATTAGATCAAATTCCCAATAGAAATAGGACGTTTGTTGAATTCAAAGCGGCCGATGTTAAAGTAGACGATTTTGAAAAAAGATTAATTGCACTTCCTATTGAATTGGATAAATTATTTGGGGCACACGAAGAGGCTAGGGAGTTTTTTACCTCCTTATCTATTTTGAATCAAAAAGAATATTTAAGTTGGATTCAAGGTGCTAAGAAAGAAGAAACCAAACAAAAGCGTTTGGAAGCTACTTTAGAAAAATTATTGGCAGGGAAGAACAACCCCTCCGAGAAGTAGGGTTTATTAATTTTTTTTACTGGGTAATTACTTCAAGATCACTGTTCCAATGCCTTGGGTTAATTCACGCTCCACCTCTTTTAAGTGCTTATGTATTTGCAACAATTGAATTTGTTCATTTTCAGGTGCAGTTTCTAAATCCATTTGATTTTGACCTATCATCTTTTTAACTTTTCTAAGTTTATAGTACATCAGGCCAATCTCAATTTCAAGGATATAATTTTTAACTTCTTCGCGTTCTGGTTTACCTAATTTTTCATTCCATCTTTGACTGAGTTCGTGTTCTGGTTCAAACAAATTCATCGCCCATTTTTGAACACGCTCGTCCTCATGGTATTGCAAGGTTTTGCTATTGGCCATTTTACCTTCCCTCATCCATTTTTTATAAGCGTCCATTAAATAAACCATATCGGCATTTTCAAATGGGAAGGATTCGATTTCTTCAAAAACCCAGTCTGCCACTTTTTTATCTTTAGGCCCAGGTTCATTACCATATTCTACGACCAAGCGCACCAGGTTTTTTTCATGGGACAAATCTCTGTCTACCAATAAATCATTGTCATTGTCCGAATCGCTTTCCTTAGGAAAACTGGGCAGCAGTATGGCTGCCTCGTCATAAGACATTTTCTTTTCTTCTTTTACTATCTTATCACGCTTAAACTTATTCACCAATTGCGTTAAGCCAGTTTCGTCAATACGCAGTAGGGAAGCGCACTTTCTAACATATTCTTGCAACTTGGTAAAGTCTTCGGGCTTATTAATCTTACTTAAGGTTTCCGCAATTTGATTGACCAATGCATTCTTCTTATTCAAATCTCCACCCACTTCTTTTAACTGTACTTCTAATTGAAAGAGTACGAAATCTTTTTTAGCGGATTGGACAAACGCTCTGAAAGCATCTGGGCCCACTTTATTGACATAACTATCTGGATCTTCTTTATCAGGAATTAAAACCAATTGCACATTCAAACCTTCTTCCAAGGCCATATCTAATCCACGCAAGGCTGCTTTTACACCCGCCGCATCTCCATCATAAATAATGGTTAGGTTCTGCGTATATTTTTTGATCAGCCTTAACTGGTCAATGGTTAAAGAAGTTCCCCCACTGGCCACTACATTTTCAATACCAGCTTGGTGCAAGCTCACTACATCGGTATAACCTTCTACCAATAAACATTCATTTAATTTATCTATCGAAGTTCTTGCAAAATAAGAGCCATATAATATTTTACTCTTTACATAAATTTCATTCTCTGGAGAGTTGATGTATTTAGGAGACTTATCATTCTTGGCAATTTGTCTGGCACCAAATCCAATAATTTTTCCTGTGGTATTGTGAATGGGAAAAATTATACGATCTCTGTAATTGTCCTGCCACTCTCCATTGCGTTCTACCACCAAACCTGTTTTGGCAAAAAGTTCAGGATTGAATTGATTTTGAATCAAGGCCTTGGCCAAACTATCTCGATCAGAAGGGTTGTAACCAATTTTAAATTTTTCTACAATGGGTTTTAAAAAGCCTCGGTGTTGCATATAGGTTTGTGCAATGGCTTCACCGGAGCTTGTTTCCCAATATTGTTTTGCAAAAAAGTCCATCGCAAAATGATTGATGGCATATAAACTATCGGCTACTTGTTGGGCTATTTTTTGGGCTGGGCTAGTTTCTGTTTCTTCAATTTCAATATTGTATCTAGCCGCCAACCATCTTAAAGATTCTACATAACTATACTTCTCATGCTCCATCAAAAAGGTGATGGTGTTGCCACTTTTGCCACAGCCAAAGCATTTGTAAATTTCCTTGGAAGGGGAAACGGTAAAAGAAGGAGATTTTTCGTTGTGAAAAGGGCAGTTGCCTATAAAGTTGGTCCCTCTCTTTTTTAACTTCACAAATTCACCCACCACATCAATGATGTCAATTCGGCTGGTAATTTGTTGTATCGTATTAGAGGTAATCATGACGGCGAAAATAACTAATATTGACCGATTCTAGGCCTATTCTTGGGTCGAAAACTCCATATCATCACTGTCTAGGAGTTCCCTTTCAATTTCTTCCATTTGGACTATGTCCCATGCCTCTGATTCTGTGGGGGTCATATTCATGACTTCGGCATAATCGGTCAAATCCAGTACTTCCTGCAGGCTATCTGACAGGCAGCAAATGACAAATGAGGTATTATTATCATAAAAGGCCTGTTGGGCATTGGCCAATTGTTCAATAACGGGCAGTTCCCAATGGGCTACCTTAGAAAAGTTAAGTACCAGATTTTTAGGGGCCTGGGCACCAATTTTAGTAGTCAATTCGGCCAATTCTGGCACGAGATTTGAACTAAGACTATTTTCAAGAAGGGTAATGACCGTAAACTTCTCCTTTTGTTCTGTTTTGTATTGCATAGGGCTTAATAATAAATGGTTAATAACAAGTAATACTTAACATACTTTAGGTCAAAAATATTCGTTATTCTTGTAACAGCTCCAATTAATTCTATGGATAATAATTTTTCAACACAAGTTAAGGAAATCATCTCTTATAGTCGTGAAGAGGCTTTGAGATTAGGTAATGACTTTATAGGCGCTGAGCATTTAATGCTTGGCCTTATTAGAGATCAAGAGAATACGGCCATTAAGGTATTAAAGCAATTGAATGTAAATCTTGCCGAATTAAGAAAAGAGATTGAATTGGCGGTCAAGGATAAGTCTGGTAAAAATGTAGCCAATATTAACAGTTTGCCTTTAACCAAACAGGCAGAGAAAGTAATCCGTGTTACGGTATTAGAAGCCAAGGCCTTAAAAAGCCCCATGGTCGAAACCGAACATTTGCTATTAAGCATCTTAAAAAATAAAGAAAATATAGCCACTCAAATCCTAAATCAATTTGATATTGACTATGATTTATTTAGAACTGAGTTAGGCATTATTGGTACAAGTGCTGAACCCATCAATCCGCCGAGTGCAGAATTTCCTGAAGAAGGAGAGGATGAATTCGAAGAAGAGAAAAGAGGTGGATCGGGTGCCTATGGGGCAGCAGCCAAGGCTAAACCAGCCACACCTAATAAGTCTAAGACACCCGTATTGGATAATTTTGGTCGTGATATTACTAAGCTAGCCGAAATGGATGCTTTAGATCCGATTGTGGGTCGTGAAGCAGAAATAGAAAGAGTAAGCCAAATTTTAAGTAGAAGAAAAAAGAACAATCCCATTTTAATTGGGGAACCTGGGGTGGGTAAGACCGCCATTGTAGAAGGTTTGGCACTTCGTATTGTACAAAGAAAAGTAAGCAGGGTATTATTTGATAAGCGAGTGATTTCATTGGACTTGGCAGCGCTTGTTGCAGGTACAAAATACAGAGGTCAGTTTGAAGAGCGTATGAAGGCCATCATGACTGAACTAGAAAAAAACAGAGACGTTATTTTATTTATTGATGAAATACATACCATCGTGGGTGCTGGAGGAGCAAGCGGTTCCTTAGATGCTTCTAATATCTTTAAGCCTGCTTTGGCTCGTGGAGAATTACAATGTATTGGTGCTTCCACTTTAGATGAATATAGAATGCACATTGAAAAAGATGGTGCCTTGGATAGACGTTTCCAAAAAGTAATCATTGAACCACCAAGTGTAGCTGATACCATTATCATCTTAAACAATATCAAGTCTAAATACGAGGACTACCATAGTGTGGTTTATGATCAAGAAGCCATTGAAGCTTGTGTGAAATTAAGTGATCGTTACATGACGGATCGTTTACTGCCAGACAAAGCCATTGATGTTTTGGATGAAGTAGGTGCTAGAGTGCATTTGAAAAATATTAATGTGCCTTTGGATATTGTTGATTTAGAAAAACAAATTGAAGAAGTTAAGAACGAAAAAAACAGAGTGGTTAAAAGCCAACGCTTTGAAGAAGCGGCTAGTTTGAGAGATACAGAGAAAAAATTAGGTGAAGCATTAGAAAAAGCAAAAACCAATTGGGAAGAAGAAAGTAAAAACAAGCGTTTCCCGATCAATGAAGAAAATATAGCGGAAGTAGTGAGTATGATGACCGGCATTCCTGTAAAGAGAATGGTGGAAGCAGAAACTACGAAGTTGAAAAAAATGACAGAGGAAATGAAAACCGAAGTCATTGGACAAGATGAAGCCTTAGGTAAAGTGGTGAAAGCCATTCAAAGAAATAGAGTAGGTTTGAAAGATCCTAAAAAACCTATTGGTACATTTATTTTCTTAGGTCCAACTGGAGTGGGTAAGACGGAGTTAGCCAGAGCATTGGCCAGAAATTTATTTGACTCAGAAGATTCTTTAATTAGAATTGACATGAGTGAGTACATGGAAAAGTTTTCTGTAAGCCGTTTAATTGGAGCACCTCCAGGCTATGTGGGTTACGAAGAAGGCGGGCAATTAACTGAAAAAGTGCGCCGTAAACCATACTGCGTCATACTTTTAGATGAAATAGAAAAAGCACATCCAGATATTTATAATATTTTATTACAAGTATTGGATGATGGTATTTTAACAGATGGCCTAGGTA
Organism: Bacteroidota bacterium; assembly: GCA_947451115.1. Taxonomy (GTDB): domain Bacteria; phylum Bacteroidota; class Bacteroidia; order Chitinophagales; family Chitinophagaceae; genus Sediminibacterium. The sequence goes on along the minus strand of CANFXV010000018.1, from coordinate 18,393 downwards.
GAAAAGTAGATTTTAAAAATACTTTAATCATCATGACTTCAAATATTGGCGCTCGTCAATTGAAAGAGTTTGGTGATGGCGTTGGTTTTGCAACTGCTACCCGTGTGCAACAAACCGATGAGAACAATAGATCGGTGATTGAAAAAGCATTAAAGAGAACCTTCTCTCCAGAGTTTTTAAATAGAGTAGACGATGTGGTAGTATTTAATTCATTGACTAAGGAGAATATTTTCTTAATCATCGACATCATCATGAAAAATGTTTTGAGTCGTTTGGTGAACTTAGGATTAAACTTAGTTTTATCTGAAGAAGCCAAAGGATTTATTGCAGATAAAGGCTATGATGTTCAATTTGGTGCAAGACCTTTGCATAGAGCCATTCAAAAATACATCGAAGATCCTCTTGCAGAAGAAATTTTAAACCATAGCGTTAAAGAAGGCGATACTTTAGTAGGCGATTTAGATAAAGAGAATGGGAAGCTGGTTTTTACTTTACAAAAAAAGGAAAAAGAAAAAGCACCCAAGGCGCCTAAAGAACCCAAAGAAGACTAAATCTTACCATAGCATAAAAAAGGCCTCCTAAATTAGGGGTCCTTTTTTATAAGGTTCAATCATTTATTGATTAATTATTTCCCCAACGATAACTATTTGCTTTTAACCCAGCTAAGTCTAGTATGCGGTGCACTACTGTATAGGCCAGTTCTTCAATGGTTTGAGGCTTACTATAAAAACTTGGTGTGGCCGGACAAATAATACCACCTGCTAATGTCACGGTCTCCATATTTTTTATATGAATTAAATTATAAGGTGTTTCTCTAGCCACTAAAATTAGTTTTCTTCTTTCTTTCAATACAACATCTGCCGCCCTGGTCACTAAATCGTCACTCATACCACTCGCAATTCGGCCCAAGGTACCCATGCTACATGGCAGCAAAATCATGATATTGTATTGAGCAGAACCTGAGGCAAAGGGGGCATTGAAATCGTTTTTATGGTAAAATGTAAAAGGGTAGTTGAGATAGTTTTGATTGCCTAGTTCTGTCTCCCAAACAGTCTTTGCATTATCACTCATGACAATGCCCACGGCCTCATATTGGTCGGTCATTTGGCTTAAACAATCCATTAAACATTTAGCGTAAATAGCGCCACTAGCGCCTGTGATGGCAATTACAATTTTATTCATATACTATTAACAAAAATAGGCACTAATTGTTGAATTCTTAAAGGCCAATGTATTTAGAGGCGAAATCTTGCATAAGATGGATTTTTATAATTAATTTACAGCAAGATCTTTGCTTAAAGCCTAAGCAGGGTTAATTATAAATACAAGTAGAAGTTAAAATGGAATTATTTTCAATCAAAGACAAAGTAATCATTGTTACTGGAGGCACTGGAGTATTAGGAGGAAGTTTTGTGCATGCCCTGGCCGGCCAGGGGGCCAAAGTGGTATTGATTGGTCAAAATGAAAGCATTGGTAAGGAAAGAGTAGCCACATTAAAAGACAATGGCCATGAAGCATTTTTTGTTGCCGCCAATGTCTTAGAAGAAGCCGATTTAATAAAGGCCAAAAATACCATTATTGAAAAATATGGTCGCATCGATGGTTTGGTCAATGGTGCTGGTGGTAATTTGCCTGAAGGAATTTTATCTCCCAAGGAGGATGTTTTTACAATGAATATAGAAGGGATGAAAAAAACCATGGAATTGAATGTTTGGGGTACGGTACTTCCTGTTCAAATATTTGGTCCTGAAATTGCCAAAACAGGTGCGGGTAGTATTGTTAACATTTCATCGGTGAATGCAAAGCGAACTGTAACTAGAGGTTTGGGCTATAGTATGGGCAAGGCCGCCATTGATATGTATACTAAATGGTTTGCGGTGGAAATGGCCAATCGTTATGGAGATGCAGTAAGAATTAATTCCATTATGCCTGGTTTTTTTCTGACCAAACAAAATAAGAATTTATTGACCAATGAAGATGGCTCTTTAACAGAGAGAGGAGGCTTGATTATAAAAAATACACCATTCAAAAGATTTGGTCAGCCAGAGGAATTAATTGGGGCCTTGATTTGGTTGTTGAGTGACGCTTCTAAATTTGTAACAGGAATGGACATTGGCGTGGACGGAGGTTTTACCATTAATTCTGGCGTTTAATTCTTTTATATGAGTGCAACTTTTCCTTCCTATCAATCAACGGGGTTTGCCATGGAGCAAACCATGCGTTGGTATGGACCAAAGGATCCTGTTAGTTTAGCGGACATCAAACAAGCAGGTTGCAAAGGCGTGGTTACAGCCTTGCATCATATTGCTAATGGGACTATTTGGACTATCGAAGAAATCAATACAAGAAAAAATTTGATTGAAGCCATGGGCTTAAAATGGTCTGTGGTGGAAAGTATTCCAGTGCATGAATCTATCAAAACGCAAACCGGGGATTATAAAAAGTATATTGAAAATTATAAACTAAGCATTCAAAATTTAAGTACATGTGGTATAAAGATTGTTACTTATAATTTTATGCCTGTGATGGATTGGACCAGAACTAATTTGGCATTGCCCATGCCCGATGGTTCATTGGCCTTGCATTTTGACTATGCTGCTTTGATGGCTTTTGATTTATTTATCTTAAAAAGAGAGGACGCTGAAAAAGAATATTCCCAAGCACAAATTGCATTGGCGAAAAACAAATTTGATAGTTGGTCGGAAGCAGAAAAAATAAGCATTCAAAACAATATTATTAAAGGCTTGCCAGGCAGTGAGGAAAGTTTTTCCTTAGAACAATTCAAGTCTACTTTAAAAACTTACGAGGGCATTGGTGCTACTGAGTTAAGAAATAATTTAATTTATTTCTTAAAAGCCATTGTTCCTGTGGCAGCATCTGCAGGGGTGAAGCTGGTCATTCATCCAGATGACCCACCATTTCCAATTTTGGGTTTGCCAAGAGTGGTAAGTACGGCTGCAGATTTGGAAACCATTTTTACAGCGGTGCCTTCCTTAAGCAATGGCTTATGTTTTTGCACGGGTTCCTTTGGGGTGAGTGCAGACAATGATTTGCCTGCCATGGTCCAACAATTTGGAGACAGGATAAATTTTTTGCATTTAAGAAGCACCAAAAGAAATGAGTTAGGTGATTTTTATGAAGAGAATCATTTAGAAGGGGATGTAGACATGTATGCGGTCATCAAAGAAGTGGTAGAAATCATGCAAAGAAGAAAAATAAGTATTCCTATGCGTCCCGATCATGGACACCAAATGTTGGATGATTTGAAAAAAACAACACAGCCTGGTTATTCAGCCATTGGACGATTGAGGGGATTGGCAGAATTAAGAGGCTTGGAATTAGGCGTATTAAGAAGTAAAACAAATTAGGTTAAAAAAATAATTTCATGGCTATTTCAAAAAGCAATACCATCGTTAACAATTCTTTTTTATTAGAAAGTAAATTGGCTTTGCAATTGTATCAAAATTATGCAGCAGATTTACCCATTATAGATTACCACAATCATTTATCTGCTAAAGACATTGCAGAAGATAGAAATTTTAAAACCATCACCGATATTTGGCTAAAAGGCGATCATTACAAATGGAGGGCCATGCGTGCATTGGGCGTGCCCGAAAAATCAATTTCTGGTAATGCAACCAATGAACAAAAATTTACTGCCTGGGCAAAAGCTTTGCCGCAAACATTGCGCAATCCACTTTTTCATTGGTCCTTGATGGAATTAAAAAATACTTTTAGCATTGATGCCTATTTAAACGAAAAAAATGCGGCAGCTGTTTATAAAAATGCAAATAAGCAATTGCAGAAAAAAAGTTTAAGTACTAGAGGCATATTAAGCAAGTACAAGGTAGAACTTGTGGGCACCACAGATGACCCTTGTGATGATTTAAAATACCATCAGCAATTGGCCAAGGAGAAATTTTCTATTAAAGTGCTGCCTACCTTTAGACCAGATAAAGTGTTGAACATACAAAATGCCATTGCTTTTAAAAGCTATATCAAGGAGCTTGAAGGGGCGAGTAAAATTAAAATTGTTTCCTTATCCACTTTATTGGCCGCGCTAAAAAATAGAGTGGCTTACTTTAATGAAAATGGTTGCAAAATTGCCGATCATGGTTTGATTCATATGCCGGCCAGCTGTAAATCTTCCAAAGCATTAGAGGAAGCTTTTGAAATTTTTATGCAAGATAAAAAAGCCAATGATTTTGAATATTTAGATCAATTTGCGGGGGTAGTTTTATTGGCCTTGTCTAAAATGTATTTTAAAAATGGTTGGGTGCAGCAATTTCATTTAGGCGCCATCAGAAACAATAATTCAACTCTACAAAAACAATTAGGCGCAGATGCAGGGTCAGATTCAATGGGCGATTATCCTCAAGCAGTGAACTTGTCTAATTTTTTAAATACTTTAGAACATGCAGGTCAATTGGCTAAAACCATTTTATACAATTCCAATGCAGCAGACAATGATGTGTTTGCTACCATGTGTGGTAATTTTAATGAAGCGGGGGTTAAAGGCAAGGTTCAGTTTGGCGCAGCTTGGTGGTTCTTGGATCAAAAACAAGGGATGGAGCAACAAATCAATGCCTTATCTACCATGGGTCTTTTGTCCACTTTTGTAGGCATGACTACCGACAGCAGAAGCTTTTTATCTTACTCAAGGCATGAATATTTTAGAAGAATTCTTTGTAATTTATTGGCCAAAGAAATGGAGGCGGGCATTTTACCTAATGATGCAGCCTGGGTGGGAAAAATGATACAAGACATTTGTTATTATAATGCAAAAAAATATTTTAAGGTATAGCCATGGTTAAAGTATTTTGTTTTGGAGAAATTTTATTGCATTTTTCACCCTCGGGGGATCCAGCATTTATTGGGGAACAAAATATGCCCTTTTATTTAGGCGGTGCCGAATTAAATGTAAGCTCGGCCTTGGCCAATTGGGGCATGCCAGTGGCTTATGGCACTGGCATGCCTGCTAATTTTTTATCCAATACCATTGCTAGTTATTTGGCTTCAAAAAATATTGATACTTCTGCCATTCAATATTCAGGTGATAGAATAGGGGTGTTTTATTTAGCCCAAGGTAAGGACATGAAAAATGCTGCTGTTGTTTTTGATCGAAAAGATTCTTCCTTTTCTTGTTTACAAAAAGGAGCTATCGATTGGACCAAACAATTAAAAGACATAGGTTGGTTCCATATCACTGCCATATCTGCTTCTTTATCCCAATCTGCTACCGATCTTTGTGTAGAAGCCTTGGAAGCCGCCACTGCAATGGGCATACCCATTTCTATCGATTTAAATTACCGACCAAAATTATGGCAATATGGAAAAACGCCTTTACAAGTAATGCCCGCACTAGTCAAACATGCTACTTATATTATGGGCAATTTATGGTCAGTGGAAGTGATGCTAGGTATTAAATCGGCTGTAGCAAATAGTATGGGTTGTACTAAGGAAGCCTTGAATGAAGCTGCGATGGAAAGTATGCGTCAACTGATTGCCTTGTACCCCAAAGCTAAATGTGTTGCCTACACTTTTAGGCTTGAAAAAGAATATTATGGGTTAATGCATCAGGATAATCAAGTCTATATTTCCAAAATTCACCCTGCAGAAAATGTAATCAATACGGTAGGTAGTGGGGATTGTTTTATGGCTGGTTTAATCTATGGTACAGAACAAAAATATAAACCAGCGGAACTCATCAATTTTGCTGCAGCTGCAGGCATAGGCAAACAATACGAATTGGGTGATGCAACCACACAAACAGTAGAACAAATTAAAAATAGAATGGCATGAAAACAGAAAATGAAATGATTGAGTTGGTAAAATCTACTGGATTTTTACCTTTGTTTTACCATCAGGATCCAGAAATTTCAGTGGACATCATCAAAGCATTGTACACAGCAGGGGTAAGATGTATTGAATATACCAATAGAGGGGCATCTGCTTTAAACAATTTTAAAATCATTTTAGAAAATAGGGTTAAGCATTACCCAGATCTAGTACTTGCTATTGGCACTATTCATACGCAAAAAGAAGCGCAAGCCTTTATAGATGCAGGTGCAGATTTTTTAATTAGTCCTTTCTTTGATCAATCGATAGCGGATACTGCTTATTTGCATAAAAAATTATGGATCCCAGGTTGTATGACACCTACAGAAATACATACCGCTGCTGCCGCTGGATGTAATTTGGTCAAATTATTTCCGGGCAATGTATTGGGGCCAGGTTTTGTTGCTGCAATTAAACCTTTGTTTCCCTCCATGGATTTTATCGCTACAGGAGGGGTGGATACCACTAAAGAAAATATAGATGCTTGGTTTAAAGCTGGAGTAGTAGGGGTAGGATTGGGCAGCCAATTGTTTACCCAACAAATTATAGATACAAAAAATTATGCATTGTTAGTTGCTGAAACAAAAAAACTCATTGGCTTGGTACAAGCTTTTAAAAAATAAATATGGCAGTTAAAACCATCGGAAATTATCGTTGGACTATTTGTGCCTTACTTTTTTTTGCTACCACTGTTAACTATTTGGATAGACAGGTGCTTAGTTTATTGAAGCCAGTTTTGGAAAAAGAGTTTGACTGGAGCAACAGTGATTATGCCAATATTGCTTCTGTTTTTCAATTTGTTTATGCTTTGTGTATGTTGTTTGCTGGCCGAATCATTGATAAATTAGGTACTAAATGGGGTTATGCTTGGGCCATTATTATTTGGTCTTTAGCAGCCATCTTGCATGCGTTTTCAGTGCCAGTGGGCACAGGAATAGCAACGGTACTAGGTTGGATGGGCATTGCTGCCGTCCCTGTTTCCATTGCAGGTTTTATGTTTTCAAGAGCCATACTTGGTTTTGGAGAAGCAGGAAATTTTCCTGCAGCCATTAAAGCAACCGCTGAATATTTTCCTAAAAAAGAAAGATCTTTTGCTACGGGTATATTTAATTCAGGAACCAATGTGGGCGCTATTCTTGCGCCTTTGTCTGTTCCTTGGATTGCAAAAAATTGGGGTTGGGAAGCAGCCTTTGTTATTATTGGAGCAGTAGGTTTTTTATGGTTGATTTTTTGGTTTCTTTATTATGATACACCTAAGCAACAAAAAAGGTTGTCGGCTGCAGAAATGGACTACATACATGCAGACATGGATGTAGAGCCTATTTATAAAGAGGAGCATTCAAAAAAAATTACTTGGACTACCTTATTGGGGTATAAACAAACCTGGGCCTTTGCAATTGGTAAATTTTTAACCGATGGAGTATGGTGGTTTTTTTTATTTTGGCTGCCTAGCTATTTAAAAGATCAATACCATATGGAAGGCACTAAAATCATTTTGCCTTTGGCCGTCTTATACAGTTTGACCATGGTGGGCAGTATTGGTGGTGGATGGTTTCCTACTTATTTTATCAACAAAGGCTATAAACCCTATGAGGGCAGAATGAAAGCTATGCTGATGATTGCATTTATTCCTTTGGTGGTATTAGCGGTGCAACCATTGGGCTACCTTAGTTTTTGGATACCTGTTTTTTTTATTGGCATTGGTGCATCAGCACATCAAGCTTGGTCAGCCAATATCTATACCACCGTTTCTGATATGTTTCCTAAACAATCTATTGCTACAGTAATTGGTATGGGCGGCATGGCGGGCGGAATGGGAGGCGTGGTGGTTTCTAAAATAGGTGGCTGGTTATTTGATGCCTATAAATTAAAAGGGATTCAGCAGACCCTTGTTGCAGCGAATGAAAAGGGATTAGGCCCCTTCATTCAACAATTAAATACCCTCCATGCTTTAGATGCTAAAGGCTTGCCTATCCAACTATCAGAAAAAGAGTGGGCTCATTTGTCCGATAATATTTTGCAACCCATTCAAGCTATGGATGCAACTCATTTTGAACAGTTCTATTCTTTACAAAAGCTGCTCATTCAACAAGAAATGGCCATTGCTTATGGTTATATGTTTGTTTTTTGTGCTACCGCTTATTTATTGGCATGGCGCATCATGAAATGGTTGGTGCCCAAAGAAAAAATAATTAACTTACCATTATCAATTGAATGATTTTAAAGAAAACTTTATGAAAAAACCTGTTGCTTTATTGCTTGGAATTGTGCTGACCTCTGTGGGGCATTTGTTGGCACAAAATAATTTTGAGCCATTGTTTAATGGAAAAGATTTAAAAGGTTGGGTACAATACAATGGGAAAGCAAAGTATACAGTGGAGCATGGTGAATTGGTGGGGCGAACTGTTCCAGGTGAGCCCAATAGTTTCTTATCTACAGAAAAAAAATATGGTGATTTTATTTTAGAATTAGATCTTAAAGTAGATGAGCATATGAATTCGGGCATTCAGTTTAGAAGTGAACTCAATGATGCCAATGACCATTGTAATGTAACCGATACACATACACCGAACCGGGTACATGGCTATCAAATGGAGGTAGATCCTTCCTCTAGAGCTTGGAGTGGGGGTGTTTACGATGAAGCCAGAAGAGAATGGTTGTATCCATTAGAATACAATACGGTCGCTAAATCGGCATTTAAAAACAATGCATGGAACCATTATAAGATAGAAGCCATAGGAACAAGCATTCGTACTTGGGTGAATGGAGTTCCTTGTGCACATTTGATAGACAATATGACCCCCATTGGATTCATTTCATTGCAAGTACATGAAATTGGAAATCCAAAAGATGCTGGTCAAGAAGTACGTTGGAAAAATATCAAAATTCAAACTAAAAATTTAAAACCTGCACCCCCTTCTAATTTGTTTGTAGTGAATTTAATTCCCAATACTATTTCAGCCGATGAAAAAAGAAACGGTGTTAGGCTATTATGGGATGGGGAGAGTACCAAAGGATGGAGAGGGGCATATAAAAACTATTTTCCTGAGAATGTTTGGTATATAAAGGAGGGTGTTTTGCATGTAAAAGGTACCAATGGAGCAGAAGCCTCTAATGGAGGTGATATTGTTACAGTAGATGAGTTTCACGCTTTTGATTTACAATTTGAATTTCAACTGTCTGATACGGCTAACAGTGGTGTAAAATATTTTGTAACAGAAAAGGAAAACAATAAAGGCTCTGCCATTGGTTTAGAATATCAAATTTTGGATGATGACAAACATCCTGATGCATTACAAGGATCTATTGGCAATAGAACCAATGCTTCCTTGTATGATTTAATTCCTGCACTTAGAATTGGAGAAGGCCGCAGAGAAAAGATTCCTATTGGCAGATGGAACAGAGGGCGGATTGTGGTTTTTCCTGACGGTAAAATAGAACATTGGATCAATGGATGGAAAGTGGTGGAATACCAAAGAGGGACTCAATATTTCTATGCCTTGGTGGCCAAAAGTAAATATGTTAATTGGAAAAATTTTGGTATGGCCGAGAAGGGACATATCTTATTGCAAGAACATGGTACCCATGTGGCTTTTAGAAGTATTAAAATAAAAGAATTATAAAGACTAGTTTAAAAAAATAAAAAGTAGGTTATGAAAAATTCAAGAAGAAATTTTATTAAGCAAACTGCCAAAGCAACAGCTGCAACCTATGCGGCCACAGTTGGTTTTAGTGCCAAAAGTTATGCCAATATCATTGGGGCCAATGACCGCGTGCGTTTGGGGGTGGTTGGCTTTTCAGATAGATTTAGAGGGTCTCATTTACCCTGCTTCTTGAATCATTCTAAAGAATTGAATTTTGATATAGTAGCCGTTTCAGATATATGGAAAGTTAGAAGAGAAGAAGGAACAGAATTTTTACAAAAGACCCTTGGTCATTCTATCAGAGCAGCCCGCAACAATGAGGAATTGTATGCAGGCAAAGACATTGATGGGGTATTTATTAGTACTGCAGATTTTCAACATGCCATCCATGCAACCGAAGCGGTAAAAGCAGGAATGGATGTGTATTGTGAAAAACCCTTTGCAGAAACCATGGAAGACAATCGCAATGCACTCAAAGCAATAAAGGCTTCAGATAGAATTGTACAAATAGGTTCACAACGTAGAAGCGGCCCTAATTATCAAGCAGCCGCCGATTTTATTCAAGCAGGTAAATTTGGCCCTATCACGATGGTGGAATTAACTTGGAATGTCAATCAACCTGGCAGATGGAGAAGACCAGAACTAGTGGCAAAATGTAAAGAAGAGGATTTAGATTGGAATCGTTTTTTATTGAATCGTCCTCATGAAGATTTTGATCCAAGAAAATATTTAGAGTATCGATTGTTTTGGCCTTATTCTTCTGGTATGCCAGGACAATGGATGAGCCATCAAATTGATACAGTGAATTGGTTCAGTCAATTGCCTCATCCTCGAAGCGTCACTGCCAATGGTGGTGTATATGTTTGGAAAGATGGTCGAAGAAACTGGGACACAACCACTGCTGTATTTGAATACGGCCCCCTTGATGATGCCAGCCAAGGATTTCAAGTGGTCTTTATGTCACGTATGCACAACGGAGATGAAAATCCTTCTGAAATTTATTATTCCAATGGGGGAGAATTGAATTTGGTCACCAATAAAGTTTCTGCCAATGGAGGGCTTAGATCGGCTCCGGCTGCGGCAATGCACCTGCAAGAGAACTTGTTGCCAAATTATGATCTATCCAACAATGCCACTAAGGTAGTGGCATCGGCCAATACAGGAGGAGATCTACTTACTTCAGCGCATGTAAGAAATTGGATGGAATGTGTGCGAAGTAGAAAACAACCCAATGCCCCTGTGGAAGCGGGGTATCAGCATTCCATTGCCACTATAATGACCAATGCGGCTTGTAAAACAGGCGCTAAAGTTACCTTTGATGAAGCTACTCAAGAAGTGATGGCGAATGGAAAAGTATTTAAGTATTAATCTACTTTATACATTTTCTCATAATATTCTTCGGCCATTCTATTGCTGTCAAATTGGAAACGAACATCCTTCATTCCGTTTTGTGTAATCTGACGCCAGGTATCTTTTTGTTCATAATACATGGGCACAATTTGCTCGTCTAATATTTTATACATTTCATCTAAATCATAGTCGTCTTGTTGTTGGGTACTCATATTCGCATAATCTGCCTTAGGTACCACAAAGCCATTGTTGCCATGATTGATAAATTCTGGAATCCATCCATCATCGGTTGAAAAATTCACCGCTCCATTCATAGCAGCAGTCATACCGCTGGTTCCAGAGGCTTCACGAGGCACGCGTGGGTTGTTTAACCAAACATCGGAAGCCTGTTTCATTCTTTTGCTTAAGCCTAATTCATAGCCAATTAATACAGCCACATTATGATAGTTCTTGCTTAAGTGTACTAAATTATTAAACTGAGAAATGGCTGGATGATCTACAGGATAGGGTTTACCAGCAAAAATAATTTGCACCGGATATTTTGCATTAGAAAGCAATTTTTCAAAACGATCTAAATCCCAAGACAAGAAATCGGCTCTTTTATAACCTGCAAATCGTCTTGCCCAAACAATGGTCAATACATTGGGGTCGAATATTTTTCCAGTTTGATCAGCCACTATTTCAAAGGCGCGCTTTTTTAAATACATTTTACGATCATCAAAACCAGCATCGTCGTTGCTTTCTGCAAAACGGTATAATTGTTTATCTGCCCAATAACGCCAGTTTTGTGCATTGGTAATATGTGTTATAGGGCAAATGCCATCATATTTACCCCAAAGTTCTCTACTTACATGACCATGTAATTCAGAAACCCCATTGGCTTTTCTTGCAAAACGAAGGGCTGCCAAAGAGTGATTGAACTGATCATCTTCGATGCCTGTTAATTTTCTTACTTCATCCATGCTTAAGCCACAGAAATAGCCCATTTTATGACATAAATAAATATCATGTTTTTCATTGCCGGCTTCTTCTGGTGTATGGGTAGTGAATACCAAACGTTTTTTAACTTCTGCTAATGATTTGTATTTATTCAATAAATAAAAGGCCGCAGAAAATCCATGGGCTTCATTTAAGTGATATACTTCTGGATTGAAGTTTAATTCATCAATTAATTTAGCACCTGCCACACCTAATAAAATAAATTGAGCCACCTTGGTCGCCACATTGGCATCATATAAACGGTGCGTGATGGTTTGAGAAACATAATCGTTCTCTGGTAAATCGGTGCTTAATAAAAATAGGGGGGCACTGCAAAAAGTATTTGGGGCTAAATAAAAAGCCTTTACCCATACTGGATGGTCATGAATAAGTATTTGATATTTTATGCCTGTATCTTCTAAAAAGCTATAAATTTTTTCCATGAATGTTACCTGCAATGTTTGGTCTTGATTGCGGGCTTGATCGTAATACCCATATTTCCATAAGATACCAACCCCAATTAAATTTTGATTTAATTCAAAGGCACTTCTTAAATGTGAACCAGCTAAAAATCCCAATCCACCACTGTATATTTTTAAGGGTTGGTGAATGGCAAATTCCATAGAAAAATAAGCTGCCTTTTTTTTGAATTGATCATTAATTGCATAAGGCACTTGATAGTTTCTAAAACTCATATAAACTTGTTTGGTAATTAGGCTGCAATATAATGGTATTTGAAGAAAATGTAATTAATACCCAATAAACTGTGGATAACAACCGTTTGCGCCGCTAAATTGTGGATTATTTTTTCTTTTTTGACTTCTTTTTCTTGTCGTAAGAATTATTGAAATAGCAAGTCATATCGCGATGATTGCCGCAATTGCCATCTTCTTTGATCGTAATTTGATTGCCTTCTATCTTAAAATGAATAATGCAAGCATCTCCTTTCTCTGAATAAATAGCCGTGTTCTTTGTAAAAGTCATGATTCCTTTAAGTTCGCCTGAGCAATCTCTGCCGTCTCTTTCGAAATGCATGAAAAATTGATATTTATTGGCGGTAGTGAAATCTCTAATAGAAATAAAATTTTTTGCATCTCTTCCATAATCTCCACTATAATTATTGTTCATAGGAAGGGTATCTAAAGGATTGATGACCTTGGTGTTTTCTGGTTTTTTATTGCTATCAAAATAGATCAATCTAAAATTACTGTCTGTATAAGCCCAGCCCTTTTTTTCATAAATCAAAGAATTGTCCTCATTCATTTTATTTTCTTCTACTAAAAAGGAGGGTTCTTTGTTGATGTTTAAAATTTTTCCATAGCGTCTTGATCCTTTGTTTTCATCTTTAAACTCTGTGATGACTTTGTAATCAAGAAATTTATTCTTTTTGCTAAAGACGACTACACAAATCTCAAAACTATTTATATGTTGAACGCGCAATAGCAGATAATACTCTTGTTCTTTTTCAATTCTTAATATGGGATGTAAAACAGTTTTTTTATCTGTTTTGCTTACAATTTGTTCTACCATCGCTTCAGGTACAAATTGCGCCAATGCTTTTCTACCAATGATCAAAGTGTCGGTGTATTGTTTCAAACTGGTATCTGACAAAGAAATAGGTAAAGTAGCTACTTTAAAAATTTTATTAAAATCATTGATTTTAATAGGCGTATTACCTGTAAAATCTGGCTTTTCATCAGCACAAGCCAGCATTAAACTTAACAGTCCTAAAACTAAACACCTACGCATGATCCAATTTTTTGCTAAAATAGACTATCAAACCGAGTTTCTCAAAAGCTTTTATCATTAAATTTACATTACTACGGGCATGATCCATTTCGCCTCTACTAGGGAGGTAAAATAGATTTAATTAGCCAATTAGGGAATAATAATTATGAGAGAAAAGTCTTTAGATAGCTTAAATGAGTCTGTCCCAGTCCAAAATAAGACTGGATGGCGTAAGCTATTGGCATTCATAGGCCCTGCTTATTTGGTAAGTGTGGGGTATATGGATCCGGGTAATTGGGCCACCGATTTACAGGGAGGTGCAAAATTTGGCTACCAATTAATTTGGGTCTTACTGCTCAGTAATTTAATGGCTATTTTATTGCAAAGTTTAAGTGCAAGATTAGGCATTGTGCGAAGGTTGGATTTAGCGCAAGCCAATAGAGAGACTTATCCACCCTTTATCAATTTTGTATTATATCTATTAGCAGAATTAGCCATTGCCGCCACCGATTTAGCGGAAGTGTTAGGAATGGCCATTGGTATTAAATTATTGACAGGTATGCCATTAATGTATGGCACTATGATTACTGTTTTTGATACTTTCTTATTTTTATTTTTACAACGCTATGGCATTCGTAAAATGGAGGCCTTTATTTTAGTTTTGGTGGCTACTATTGGATTTAGTTTTCTAATGCAAATGTTTATCGCTAAGCCTGATTTATCTTATGCCATAAAAGGATTTATTCCTTCAAATTTATCTCCAGAGGCCTTGTACATAGCAGTAGGTATTATTGGGGCCACCGTGATGCCACATAATTTATATTTACATTCTGCCTTAGTGCAAACCAGAAAAATTGACAGAACGAGTAAGGGTATCCGAAAATCTATTTGGTATAATTTTATTGATAGTGCGGTGGCATTGAATGCCGCCTTCTTTGTAAATGCCTCCATTTTGATATTAGCAGCCACCGCTTTTTTTACTACAGGTAATACCCATGTGGCTAGAATTGAAGAAGCGCATGCGATGCTTGCCCCTTTGTTAGGCTCAAAATTAGCGCCTATTTTATTTGCCATTGCTTTGATTGCAGCGGGCCAGAGCTCAACAGTGACGGGTACTTTGGCGGGTCAGATAGTGATGGAAGGTTATTTAAAATTAAGATTGAACCCCTGGATAAGAAGATTATTAACCAGGCTTATTGCTATCGTACCTGCATTATTAGTAATAGGCATCATGGGGGAAGCGCATGTTGATGCGCTTTTAATATTGAGCCAAGTTATTTTAAGTTTACAATTAGGTTTTGCCGTTATTCCACTCATTCATTTTGTTAGTGATAAAACCACTATGGGTGAATTTGTGATTAATTGGAAAGTAAAACTGATGGCTTGGGTGGTGGCAAGTATATTGGTGTTTTTGAATGGGAACTTAGTTTTGGGTTTTGTACTAAACTATATTGAAGGAGCAGGCTATGGGTTTGTGAAAATTTTACTGATAATACTGGTGCTTTTATTTTTAGCCTTACTTATTTATATCATTGTATTTCCAATATTCTTAAAAAGGCATCATGCGAAAGTGGAGGAAGGTTTTCATGGAGAGATGATTGAATTAGATTGGACCCAAGACGCCCCTGTCAATAAAATTGCCATTGCGGTTGATTTTTCCGTAGCCGATGCAAAGTTGATTAAAACGGCTATTCAACATGCACATCAGGCTACTGAATTTATTTTTATACATGTGGTAGAAAGTGCTACTGCAAAATATTTACAAGAATCAAGTGATGATAATGAAACCAGAAAAGACCAGGCGAGACTAGATACCTACGCACAAGCATTAACCTTAAAAGGCTATAAAGCCACCACCTATTTAGGCTATGAAAATAGGGTGAAGGAGATTGTTAAAATTGTGAATAGCTATGAGGCTAAATTGCTGGTCATGGGAGGGCATCGCCACCAAGGTTGGAAGGACTATATCTTTGGGGAAACCATTGAGTCTGTTAGACATAAAGTGAAAATTCCAGTACTTATTGTGAATGTTTAATATCAGTAATTTTTAAAGCTAGTTTTTGTACATTTGACAAAATTTATACACTATGGGACAAAAAATTAAAGTAGCCAATCCGGTAGTAGAATTGGACGGCGATGAGATGACCAGAATTATCTGGAAATTTATTAAAGACAAATTAATACTTCCTTATTTAGAAATTGATATTAAGTATTATGATTTAGGTATGGAGTATCGTGACGAGACCAACGATCAGGTAACAGTGGATGCCGCCAATGCTATTAAGCAATATGGAGTAGGTATTAAATGTGCCACCATTACACCAGATGAACAAAGAGTAGAAGAGTTTAAGTTAAAACAAATGTGGAAGAGCCCTAATGGGACCATTCGTAATATTTTAGATGGTACTGTTTTTAGAGAGCCCATTGTATGTAATAATGTGCCTCGCTTAGTGCCTAATTGGACGGCACCTATTTGCATTGGTCGTCATGCTTTTGGAGATCAATACCGTGCGACCGACTTTGTAACTAAAGGAAAAGGTAAATTAACTATTAAGTTTGAAGGAGAAGATGGTACGAAGCAAGAGTTTGAAGTATTTAATTTCAAAGGGGATGGCGTAGCAATGGCGATGTACAATACCGATGAAAGTATTTATGGTTTTGCCCGTGCTTGTTTTAACCAAGCCTTGGCTAAAAAATGGCCTTTGTATTTATCTACAAAAAATACCATTTTGAAAAAATACGATGGTCGTTTCAAAGATATTTTTGAAGAAGTATATCAAAATGAATTTAAAGCCAAGTATGATGCAGCAGGTATTACTTACGAGCACCGTTTAATTGATGACATGGTGGCTTCTGCTTTAAAGTGGAATGGTAATTTTGTATGGGCTTGTAAGAATTATGATGGTGACGTACAATCAGATACAGTAGCACAAGGCTTTGGTTCATTAGGCTTAATGACTTCTACCTTAATTACACCTGATGGTAAAGTGATGGAAGCAGAAGCAGCACATGGCACAGTCACACGCCATTTCCGTGAACACCAAAAAGGAAATAGAACTTCTACCAATCCAATAGCTTCCATTTTTGCATGGACAAGAGGCTTAGAATTCCGTGGTCAATTAGACAATAACCAAGAATTAATACGTTTTTCTAAAGCTTTAGAAGAAGTTTGTGTGGAGACAGTAGAGTCTGGTATTATGACTAAAGACTTAGCAGTATGTGTGCATGGGAATAAAGTAAAACATGGTGATCACTATGTTTATACTGAAGAGTTCTTAGATGCCTTAGATAAAAATTTACAGGTAAAATTGGCCAAATAATATTGCCAGCTTTTATTCAACTAAAAAGCCATCCCGTTTATACGAGATGGCTTTTTTAGGTTTGTACTTTTAATTAAGCTTTTTTCATGCAATCTTTACTGCAATCATGCTTGCAGTCCTTAGCGCTGCACATATGCCCTTTCTCTCCATGATTGGCAATATGACCAGCTCCATTTTTGTGACAAGCAGCAGTACATTTATGTTCTGCTTTATGACAATCAGCACTGCATTTGTCTGCAGCAAATGAAAAGTTAGCGGCCATTAAAAACAATCCAGCGAATAATAATTTTTTCATAGTTATAAATTTTAAGTGAACAATAGTTTTATACCTACTAATTTAGGATATTATTTTTATTGGAACACATTTTATCTAGTTGTGCTTATGTTAAAAAATAGTGGTGCAAATTTTTCTATTGAAATAGTTCTAAAATTGGCTTGCCAATAGAGCCACTTGGCATTTGGATACCCAATAAGGTACTTAGGGTAGGCGCAATATCTGTCATGTAGGTTATGCCATTCACTGCCCCTTTCTTAATACCTGCGCCAAACCATAAAAGTGGAATATGTGCGTCGTAATTGTACAATACACCATGACTGGTGCCTGTTGGATAGCCATCAACCACTCCGGATTTAGTCACCAACATCAGATCGCCACTGCGTTGTGGAGTAAAACCATTCACGATTTTTTCTCTCATACTCTGTGGCAAAGGCGCTAAGGCTGCTTTTCTGTTTTCGACCACCTGCAAGACCATTGCTTTCTTTTCCAAATAATTGCTTAGTAGGCTGGATAGTTTATCATTGGAGATGACTAAACTATCCATCACCGCATGGTTAAAATAAATATTGTATTCGCTAACTGCACTGATTAATTTTGGGCTAAGGTTATTGCTGTTTAAACACGCTAATACATCTGTTTTTAATGCGCCATCATCGTAATTTTCTCCTGGTAGATTGTGTTTTTTTGCAAAGCCTGGTATATTGGCCACAGCATGATCAGCAGTCAAGAATACGGTGTAATTGTCTTTACCCACTTGTTGGTCTAAGAAGCTAAATAAATCTGCGATGGATTCATCTAATTTTACATAGCCATCCATGGTTTCCCAAGAATCTGGGCCAAAGGCATGACCAATATAATCTGGGGATGAAAAACTAATGGCCAACATATCCGTAATATTGTCTGCCCCTAAATGTTCGTTTAATAAAGCCTGTTTAGCCAATTCAACCACTAAATTATTGCCATAAGGTGTAGACGTGATTTTACCATAATCTTTGCCAATATAATCTTGCAAATGGTAAGGAAAATGTTTTGCTTCTTTCCCAAAAGGAGTAGATTCATATACATTTTCGTCTGCATCGCAATTGGCTTCGTAGATGGAACTTGCTAAACTTAAATTCCAATTGTTATTGTACAAACTATCGGGACGATGCAACGCATTGTAATTACTTACCCAAGTTGGTAAAGTTTTCCCATAATAGGTGGAACTAATAAAATTGCCTGTTTTGGAATCGTACCAATAAGCACCATCTGCTGCATG
>CANFXV010000017.1 GCA_947451115.1 Bacteroidota bacterium | reverse complement strand
TCTGATTTTAAACTACAGCTTGATCTTATAAAAGATAGATTAAGTGGCTACGATGCACAATTGAATCAAATATATGATGCCATTGAAAATATAATGGATGAAACAGTTGCAAAAAATAAATGGGATAATAGAACTAGAATTGGCTTTATGAAAGGAGACAATGTCTAAGTACTAAAGTTGTAATAACCTAAGGCGCTAACCTTACTTTAGTCCATTGATGGTTTTCAAAACTATAACGAATACGATCGTGCAAGCGTGAACTGCGGCCTTGCCAAAATTCAACCTGCGTTGGATGTACGATATAACCACCCCAATGTGGAGGTAAGGGCACTATACCCTCTTTATATTTCTCTGTATTATCTGCAAAACTTTTTTCAAGAAATTCTCTATTCGGAATTACCTGACTTTGTGGTGAAGACCAAGCCCCTACTTGACTTCCCAAGGGTCGTGAATGAAAATATTCAGCACTGTCTTCTGCACTAATTTTTTTAATGGTACCTGTAATGCGCACTTGACGCTCTAATTCTTTCCAGAAAAAATTCATAGCTACATTAGGGTTAGCCGCTACCTCTTTGCCTTTATCGCTATCGTAGTTGGTAAAGAAAATAAAACCTTCGGGGGTGTAGCCTTTGAGCAATACTACGCGCGACGCAGGAGCGCGTTTAGCATCAACAGTGGAAAGTACAAAGGCATTCACTTCATCTATATTGCTAGTCATAGCCTCCTCCCACCAATGTGTAAACTGATCCATGGGATTGGCAGCACTAGCAGCTTCATCTAAGGAAGCCATTTGATAATCACGGCGTATAGAAGCAATATCTTTTTGCATACATTAATTATTTAGTAGCGTACAATATATTTATGACCGACAATAATAAAAGCATTCCCACCAGTTGATGCAATTGCGCCAACCATTCAAAGCCAGCCCAAACACCCGGAATGATATGTACACTGGATAACACTGTAAAAATACCTAAAAGAACTTGTATGAACACCAACAAAACAGGGGCAATTCTAGCACGCACCCAAAATGGGTTGCCTTGTAATTTTAATAAACGCAGGCTCCAAACTATAATGAGCACTAATAATAGATAAGCTAGTCCTCTATGTACAAAATGAATCCAAATAGTATTGTTAATGGCATTCAAGAAAAAACTAGAACCCTGTATTAAACTCGAAGGCATCCATTCTCCATTAATAGTGGGCCAAGTACTTGCTACATTAGCGGCTTTATGGCCTGCCATTAATGCCCCATATATTAATTGAAAAAATAAAACAAATAAAATTACCCAAGCAAAATTTCGAATGGTAGTTATTTTATTACTTGCATCGTCATTACCACTATTACGATGAATAGGTTGTACTGTTAGCGATAAGGCAAACCAATAAGTATAACAAAGTAATCCTAAAGCAAAAATAAAGTGAAGCGCTAAGCGCGTTGGCTTTACATAAACAGCATCACCTTCTAAACCACTGGCTACCATAATCCAACCAATGGCTCCTTGCAGAGCACCTAATAAAAACAAAACCAATAAAGGCTTAACCATTTTAGGTTGGAAATATTTTTTCACTAAAAAATAAATAAAACCAAATGCAAATACCAAACCAATACTTCGGGCCCATAAACGGTGAAACCATTCCCAAAAAAAGATAAACTTGAAATTACTAATGGTAAAATCAAAATTCAGTAATTGAAATTGAGGCGTGGTTTTATACTTCTCAAATAAGATTTGCCATGCGCTTTCGCTCATAGGAGGTAAGGACCCTGTGACTACATCCCACTCGGTGATAGAAAGGCCAGAACCTGTTAACCTGGTAATGCCGCCTAAGGCAATTTGAACCACGGTCATGATCACCCCTATTAATAACCAATTGGCTACTTTTTTTGATTTATGATCGTTCAAATCCACGGCTTTGATTTAGGCTACAAAGGTACAAAGTAAAGGAACAAGGCGTACAGATTGATTTTGGTTTCTGCTCAATATGTTTCAATTTTACAGCAATACTTTAAAGCAAAACTGAACAATCATTCCAAAAAAAGATTACCCTTCATAAAATAACAATTGCCAAAACTACTGAATCAATATCAAGACTTATTATTAGAAGCCGGCTGCGATGAGGCGGGCCGTGGTTGTTATGCAGGACCTGTATTTGCAGCGGCAGTCATTTTGCCTAAGGATTTTTATCACCCCATGCTCAACGATAGCAAACAGCTTACTGAAAAACAAAGAGAAGAATTGGTGCCTATTATTAAAGAGGCAGCCATAGCATGGGCTGTGGCAAAGCAAACGGCTAAAGAGATTGACGCCTCCAATATTTTAAAGGCCGCTATTAAATGCATGCACTTGTCATTGGACCAATTAAAACCAAAAGCAAAATTTATTGCGGTAGACGGGAATAGGTTTTATGCCTATAAAAAAATTCCTCATCAGACAATCATTAAGGGCGATGGGCTATATGCCAATATAGCCGCAGCCAGTATCCTAGCTAAAACGGCGCGGGATAGTTGGATGCAAAAATTACATAAGCAATATCCGCAGTATGGTTGGGATAAAAATAAAGGATACGGGACTGCCGCGCACCGCGCGGCCATCGCCCAATATGGTTTATGTTTCGAACATCGAAAAAGTTTCAAAATACTACCAGCACAACTAAGTTTGTTGTAGTAGTGCTAATAGTCCCAAACACCCAGGCCTTGGCGCAGTAATACATATTCCTCAGTAGTACAATCAATCACAGTGGAGGGAACCATACCACCAATGCCTCCATCAACGACCATGTCAATTTGATTACTCCAATTTTCATAAATAATTTCAGGATCGGTATAGTCTTCTACATTTTCTCCTGGGAAAGAGGCCGATAAAATTGGATGTCCTAATGTTTGTATAATAGAAAGTGCAATCTTATTATTTGGAATACGCAAGCCAATTGTTTTTTTCTTTGATTGTAAAATTTTTGGCACTTGCTTGCTTGCAGGTAAAATAAAAGTAAAGGGCCCTGGCAAAGTTTTTTTCAAAATTCTATATAAAACATTGTCTATACTTTTAGCATAAGTACTCAAATCGCTTAGATCAGCACAAATAAAACTAAGCTGCGCTTTTTCTGGATTTACTTTTTTGATGGCGCAAATTTTCTCCACTGCTTCGTGATGCAAAATAGAACAACCAAGCCCATAAATAGTATCCGTAGGATAAGCAATAATGCCGCCCTTTTCTAAGCAGTCTTTAACCATAGTAAGCTGTCTAGCTTGCGGATTCTCGGGATGTATTCTAATTAGCATATAGTGTAGAATACAAATTTACCTGTTTTTATTCCAATTAGTTTAGGTTTAATTTGTACAAACAATAAAGCATGTTTACCATACTCTACCTTGAAGAAAAAATTGCCACACGCAATGCTTTTCAATTGGCCATTGAAAAGCAAGAAGATTGTAAAGTTTTGTACAGCACTGGCAGGGCAGATGAATTTTGTGATTATATACAAACCGCGCAAGTAATACCTGATTTATGTATTATTTCAGACGACTACAATTACATTGAATTACAAAGAGTCATTAAAGCAATCAAGTCAAAAAGCAACCACCCTTTTATCTTGCTAAAATCTGATGCTAAATTTATGAAGTCCATATGTTTTTTAATGAAGAATGGCTTGCATGGACTGTTTTTTACGGACGAACCCTTGATTGATTTTAAAAAAACGGTGCGTAACAGAACAAGATTTAATTTGTCAGCAGATAAAACTAAGCTCATTACCAGCAATGTGTTGGGAGAAATCAATATCAAGGAATTCAATTACAATCGATCTCCACTCACAGAAAATGAAATAAAGTTCATCCAACAATGCAGTAAGGACATGAACTACGATGAAATTGCTAAGGTGTTAAATAAAAGCGTCAATACCATTTATGGCTATAGAGATCGTGTTTTTAGAAAATTAAAAGTAAAGCAGCGCACGGCCATGGTCATGACCGCACTTAAAAGAAATTACATTGACTTATAAGCAAAAAAATAAGCCTCTTTGGAAGGCTTATTTTTTTATTTTAAAACTCGAGTACAAATTATTTGATCTCCCAAGTCTCTTTACCACGAATTAATTTATCTAAATCTCCTGCCCCTTTGGCCAAAGCCTCTTCAATTTGCAAGGTCATCATTTCCTCATAACAAGGACGATCATTGGTATAGAAAACACCAAATGGTCTTGGGAATACCGCACCAACTTCAGAAGGATTATCAAACAAGCGGGTCAATATTTGTGCTTTGTAAAAATCTTTTTCATCATGAATCCACATATCATCTGCGCTGTACTTACTACCTATCTCCACTACTTCTGGACGCATGCCATCAAAACGAATACCCATTTCTCCATTCGCGCCAAAGGTTAAAGGCTTTCCTTGCTCCACATATAATCCATGAACTTGCTTGGTTGCTTTTTCAGTAAAAATTTCAAAAGCACCGTCATTGAATATATTACAGTTCTGATAAATCTCTAAGAAAGAAGTGCCTTGATGTTTCTCTGCACGAGCAATCATTGTTTGCATATGCTTAGGATCACGATCCATGGTACGTCCAACAAAACTTGCATCCGCGCCTAAGGCCAATGCTGCAGGATTAAATGGATGATCAATACTTCCTTGAGGAGAACTCTTTGTTACTTTATTCACTTCAGAAGTGGGAGAATACTGACCCTTGGTCAAACCATAAATTTGGTTATTGAACACTAAAAAATTAACGTTTAAATTTCTTCTCAACATATGAATGGTATGGTTACCACCAATACTCATTGAATCTCCATCACCCGCTACGATCCATACGCTTAATTCAGGACGGCTCGCTTTTAAACCACTTGCAATGGCAGTAGCACGACCATGGATCGAATGCATACCGTAAGTATTCATATAATAAGGAAAACGGCTGCTACATCCAATACCGCTAATGATCACTATGTTTTCTTTAGGAACGCCAATGGTAGGCATTACTCTTTGTACAGAGGCTAAAATGGAATAATCACCACAACCAGGACACCAACGTACTTCTTGGTCTGTTGCAAAATCTTTGGCTGTTAATGCAGCTACTGTGGTTTCTACTGTTTCAGTCGACATATTGATTCAATTTTTAAGTAGGCAAAATTACATAAAGAAGGTCAATTTTAAGCTATAAAACTTCAATTTATGTATCGTTTTTAGGTTTAAAATAGGCCGAACTGCTAGGCAAAATGCCAGTTTTTAGGTCATTTTCTTCCACAGACCCTTATTTTACCCTTCTGCCCTTCCAGGTATAGGTTTTTACTTGCCCAAAAAGGCCCGCCAAAATGGTATAACTAATGTGCAAGGGTTGGTAAAAAACAAAATATTTTAATTGGCTGGGCAAGAGGTAAAATTCGGCCACAGGATCTAAAAAGAACAATTCAAAAAAAGTTTTAAAAGCCAAGGCAATGAATAAGCTACCAAAATGCCCCATCAAAAGCATCACTAAAAAACTAAAGTTAAAAAGGTACACTAAAAGCAATACCCAAAAAATAGAACGGTCATCATAAAAACGCGCTTTGCTGGACCATCTAATTCTTTGCATGATAAAACTTTTCCAATCCTGCATGGCCTTGGTTAACACAATTGCACCAGGATGAAATAAATATCCAATGCGATTAGATAAAGTCATTTTCATTTTATGCATTAAAAACATATCATCACCACTTGCAATAGCATCCACGCCTTGATAACCCCCTACCGCAATAAAGGCCGATTTTTCAAAAGCCAAATTGGCTCCATTGCTCATAGAATGTTTGCCAGCGCCTACTGCAGCGGCTGTGATACCTTGCAGGGCTAAAAAATCAAGCAATTGGAATTGATTTAAGATTCCTTTTTCTTTAATGAACATGACCGGCGCTGCCACAAAAACAGGTTGGTTTTTTTCGATGTATTGATGATACAATAATAACCAATTGGGTGGCGCTATACAATCGGCATCTGTTGTGACAATCCAATTGCCTTTGGCATGCATCACTGCTTTTTCAATGGCCTTCTTTTTAAAAGAACTTATTTCATTTTGTTTAAAATAATCTGCCAAACTTAATAAATGTACATTAGGATATTGGTCATGCAAGGCTTTAACAATAAAGGCAGTATCGTCTTCAGAAAAATCGTCCATGACGATGATTTCAAAAAAATCAGTTGGATAATTTTGTGCTAATATGGATTCCACACAAGTTTTAATATTAGCGGCTTCATTGCGTGCAGGAATAACGACAGAAAAATGGGTGGGCTTGGAAGGAAATTGGGTGGAATCGATCTGCGCTGCTTTAAAATTTTGCAAAAGCCCAAACCAATACCTGTAAGCCATTAATAAAATAGCATACAAGATGGTTAAAATGGCTACAGCCCAATCTAAAAGGTGGTGCATGCTACAAAGTTAACCGCTTTTATAAGGAAGAAATAGGATTTTTTGATTGTTTTATTTAAATTGTATACCCATTGCTTCTCCTTAATAGAAATCAAAATATGCGAATTCAAAAGCAGCTTGTTTTACAAATACATCCTAAAGACAATGTACTGGTTGCCTTAACTAATTTAAAAAAGGGGGAGGCCATTGCCTACCAACAAGCAACTTATATTTTAAAAGAAGACATTGCAGAAAAGCATAAGTTTTTTATACAAACCTTGTCTAAAGGGGACCGCATTACCATGTATGGAATTACCGTGGGTAAGATAACCACTGAACAAGTAGAAGTGGGGGAAAGAATGTCTGTAGAAAATACCAAACACGAGGCGGATGCTTATGCCTACAGAAATAACAACTACCAATGGCAGGCACCAGACATCTCTAAATATGCCCATAAAACTTTTAATGGCTATCATCGAAACGATGGAAAAATAGGTACGGCCAATTATTGGTTGTTTATTCCTACTGTTTTTTGTGAGAACAGAAATTTAGATGTGATCAAAGAAGCATTGCATTATGCATTGGGTTATACCATCACCGACAAATACAAAGCATTTGCCGAACAAGTGGTCAATAATATAGGCAATGAAAAAAATATAGTCATTGATGAACAAATCGCAAATGCACCAGAACATCAAAAAAGAGTATTTAAAAATATAGATGGCATTAAATTCTTAAACCACAATGGTGGCTGTGGTGGCACAAGACAGGACGCTGCCACCTTAAGCGATTTACTAGCAGCCTATGCCGATCATCCCAATGTAGCAGGTATCACGCTTTTAAGTTTAGGTTGTCAGCATTTACAAATTGATGATTTCAAAATCAATTTAAAAAAAAGAAATCCAAAATTTGATAAGCCTTTAATTGTTTTTGAACAACAACAAACACAAAGTGAAGAACAATTAATAAAATCTGCCATAGCATCAACCATTCAAGCGCTCACCGAAGCCAACAAAATAGAAAGAAAGCCCGCCCCCTTAAGTAAATTATGCATTGGCGTAAAATGCGGTGGCAGTGATGGTTTTAGTGGTATATCTGCTAACCCTGCAGTGGGTCATACCGCAGATTTACTAGTGGCCTTAGGTGGTCAAGTTTTCTTGGCAGAATTTCCAGAATTGTGTGGTGCAGAACAAGAATTAATAGATAGAGCTGTAGATGAAAAAACGGCGAATAAATTTATACGATTGATGGAGGACTACAATAAAATGGCGCATGCGGTAGGAAGTGGTTTTCACATGAACCCCTCCCCTGGCAATATCAAAGATGGATTAATTACCGATGCCATCAAAAGTGCAGGCGCCTGTAAAAAAGGAGGCACAGCACCCGTCGTAGATGTATTGGATTATACCGAACCCGCTACCAAGCCGGGTTTAAGCTTAGTATGTACGCCAGGTAATGATGTGGAAGCTACTACAGGCAAGGCTGCAAGTGGGGCCACTTTAATTTTATTTACCACCGGTTTAGGTACACCTACAGGTAATCCTGTTTGTCCTGTCATCAAAGTAGCCACCAATACCAAATTGGCCAACAGAATGTCAGACATCATCGACATTAATACTGGAGATATTATTGATGGAATTAAAACCATTGAAGAAATGGGCGAAGAAATTTTAGCTTATTGTATACTTGCCGCTAGCGGAGAAGTCATACCTAAAGCGGTGCAATTGCAACAAGAAGATTTTATTCCTTGGAAAAGAGGTGTATCCTTATAAAATAAAAAAATACAATTATGTTTTTACTCAACAATAAAACAGCGGTAGTAACAGGGGGCGGAAGTGGTATCGGCCAAGAAGTTTGTAATGTATTGGCAGCGCAAGGGGCCACAGTGTATGTATTGGATTTAAATGCGGAGCATGCCCATGCTACAGCAGCAGCCATAGAAAATAATGGAGGCAGCGCTAAAGCCATTGCTATTGATGTAACCGATCAAGCAGCCATGAAAAAAACCTACGAAGCCATTGAAAAAATTCATTTGATGGTGAACTGTGCAGGTATTTCACATATTGGTAATGCCATCAATACCAGTGAAGCAGATTTTGAAAAAATATTTCATGTGAATGTAAGAGGTGTTTACAATAGTTTATTTGCAGGCATTCCAGTCATGCAAAAAACAGGCGGCGGTGCCATCGTCAATATAAGTTCCATTGTAGCCAAAGTGGGTGTGGCCGATCGTTTCGCTTATAGCATGAGCAAGGGCGCAGTGCATGCGATGACACTCAGTGTGGCCAAAGATTTTATTAAAGATGGAATAAGATGCAATAGTATTTCACCAGGCAGAGTGCATACGCCCTTTGTAGATGGATTTTTAAAAAAGAATTATCCTGGCCAAGAACCTGAAATGTTTGAAAAATTATCTAAGACACAACCCATTGGTAGAATGGGCAAGCCCGTAGAAATTGCACATCAAGTATTGTATTTGTGCAGTGATGAAGCCAGTTTTATTACGGGTAGCGATTATTCCATTGATGGCGGATTCACCACATTAAACAGTTAAGCAAAAAATAAGAAAATGAAATTAATAAGATTCGGAAAAGAAGGACAAGAAAAACCAGGGGTACATATTAATGGTGTGAACTATGACGTAAGCGCTTATGTAAAAGATTACGACGAAAGTTTTTTTGCAAATCAGGGTATAGAAAAATTAGCTCAAGTAATTGCCAAAGAAAAATTGTCTCCCATTAATGACAGTGAAAGAATCGGATCTGCGGTGGCCAGGCCTTCTAAGATTTTATGTATTGGATTGAATTATGCCAAGCATGCTAAAGAAACAGGCGCCGCTATTCCAACAGAGCCTATTTTATTTATGAAGTCCACTACTTCCTTAACAGGCCCATTTGATAATATCATCATCCCAAAAAATTCAGAGAAAACAGATTGGGAAGTAGAATTAGCCGTAGTCATTGGGAAAAAAGCCAGTTATGTAAGCGAAGCCGAAGCCATGGATTATGTGGCTGGCTATGTACTACACAATGATGTAAGTGAAAGAGCTTTTCAGTTAGAACGTGGGGGCACTTGGGACAAAGGAAAAGGTTGCGATAGTTTTGCACCACTTGGTCCTTGGATGGTGACTAAAGATGAAATTCCTAATCCGCATACTTTAAGATTGTGGTTGAGTTTAAATGGGAAGATGATGCAGGATGGAAATACCGATGATTTAATTTTTAATATTCCTCAACTTATTTCCTATAGCAGTCAGTTCATGACCTTGCTTCCGGGCGATGTGATTAGTACGGGCACCCCTGCTGGTGTGGGTTTGGGCTTTAGTCCAAACATTTATTTAAAACCAGGTGATGTGGTGGAATTGGGTATTGATGGTTTAGGCACAAGTAAACAAAAAGTGGTGGCTTATCAAAAATAAGAACTAGGCACTATGAAAATTATTGATACACATCAACACTTTTGGAACTACGATGCCCAAAAACAGGATTGGATCAATGAAGACATGCAGGCCATTCGAAAAGATTTTTTACCTGCCGATATAGCCATTGTATTAAAAGAAAATAATGTAGAAGCCTGCATTAGTCTACAAGCAGACCAAAGCATTCAAGAGACTGATTTTTTATTGGCTCAAGCCAAAGCAAATAATTTTATTCAAGGCGTGGTGGGTTGGGTAGATTTATGTGATTTTAAAATGGAGCAAGCATTAGAAAAATATGCAGCTGAAAATTTACTCAAAGGCTTTAGACATATTTTACAAGGCGAAACAGATGGATTTATGTTGCAAAATAATTTTATTGATGGCTTAAAAAAAATACAAGCAAATAATTATACTTACGATTTACTCATATACGCACATCAATTAAATCAAGCGAATGAATTGATCAAACATTTGCCAACAATGCCCATCGTAGTGGATCATATCGCCAAACCCAATATCAAAGCGGGGGAAATAGAAGAGTGGAAAAAAGAAATCACTCAGCTTGCGCAATACCCCAATGTCTATTGTAAAATAAGTGGCATGGTCACAGAGGCCAATTGGAATAACTGGACCGCAGCCGATTTAAAACCTTATCTAGATGCAGTGGTAGCCGCTTTTGGCACAGAGCGCATGATGTTTGGCAGCGATTGGCCCGTATGTTTGGTAGCGAGTACTTATTCCAAATGGTTGAATCTGGTACAAAATTATTTTAATACATTTAGTATCAGCGAGCAAGAAGCTATTTTTGCAGGCAATGCAATAAAATTTTATAAACTATAAGTTATGGACTTAGCAATTCAAGGAAAAATAATCATAGTATCAGGCGGTGCCAGAGGCATTGGCGAAGGCATCACTAATGTTTTAGCAGCAGAGGGAGCAGTACCTATCATTATTGGAAGAAGTGAAGAAGATAATTTAGCCATGGTCAAAGCCATTCAAGAAAAAGGCTTACAGGCGGATCAGGTGTTTGCCGAATTAACCAATCCTACAGCTTGCGAAAATGCAATTAATAAAATTATTGAAAAATTTGGGAGGATCGATGGACTAGTGAACAATGCAGGCGAAAATGACAGTATTGGTTTAGAAAATGGCAACTATGAATTATTCATGCAAAGCATGCATAAAAATTTAGTGCACTATTATTTATTAGCACACCATGCACTACCCTATTTAAAAAAATCAAAAGGCAATATTGTCAACATCAATTCAAAGACAGCAGAAACAGGGCAAGGAGGTACTTCTGCTTATGCCGCAGCCAATGGCGGACGCAATGCACTTACCAGAGAATGGGCAGTAGAACTATTACCTTTCGGCATCCGTGTGAATGCAGTCGTTGTAGCAGAATGTTTTACGCCCTTGTATGAAAAATGGATCAACAACTTGCCTAATCCAGAAGATAAATTAAAATCCATACTTAAAAAAATTCCATTAGGCCAAAGGTTTACCACCAAGGAAGAAATAGCCAATACGGTTGCTTTTTTACTATCTGAAAAATCAAGTCATACCACTGGTCAGTTAATACATGTGGATGGTGGCTATGTTCATTTAGATAGAGCTTTATAATTCAGAATTAAATTGTAGTTTCGATTTTAATAGCGTACCTAATTTTATGCAAAAGAAAGTTTTAGTGAGTGGTTGTTTTGATTTATTACATAGTGGTCATGTGGCTTTTTTAAAAAACGCGGCTACTTATGGTGATTTATATGTTTGCATTGGTTCAGATAAAACCGTTTATGGCTTAAAAGGAAGGTATCCAGTGATTACGCAGGAGGAAAGAAAGTACATGATTGAATCATTGGCTTGTGTGAAAGAATGTAAAATCAACAAAGGCAGTGGTTTGCTAGACTTTTTGGCTGAACTTGAAGAAATCCAACCCGATGTTTTTGTGGTGAATGAGGATGGCAATACACCCAACAAAATTGAATTGTGTCAAACAAAAAATATTGAATTAATTGTATTAGATAGAGTGCCTAGTGAAGGGCTCCCTGCAAGATCTACCACCAGTTTAAGAACCAATTCCATCATTCCTTTTCGTATAGATTTAGCAGGTGGCTGGTTGGATCAACCTTATGTCAATAAATTATATCCAGGCCCAGTGCTCACTATATCCATTGAACCTACCATCGAATTTAACAATCGAAGTGGTATGGCCAGTAGCACAAGAAACAAAGCCATTGAATTATGGAAGGCACAATTGCCTGAGGGAGATCCCATACATTTAAGTAAAGTTTTATTTAGTTATGAAAATCCTCCTGGCACGAAGAATGTTGCTGGTGCGCAAGATGCCATAGGTATTGTCCTACCCTGTTTAAACTATCATCATTACAGTGAGGAGAATTATTGGCCTACAGCAATAAAATCAAATGAGGATGAATCCATTTTAGATTGGCTCGAAAAACATTTATATTTAATTCCACTCGATCCAAGATCAAGTAATTATGATGTACTTGCCAATACCAATATTACCAAAGAAGGGGCAAAAAGTTTAGCAGATGCGGCCAATGATTGTTGGGGGGCTATCTTAAAGAAAGATTTGCCTGCATTTGGAAAAGCTTTTCTTGCTTCCTATCATGCACAAATTGCGATGTTCCCCAATATGATTGATGCGACCATACAACCCATTATTGAAAAGTATGCCCCCCAAAGCATTGGCTATAAATTATCAGGCGCTGGTGGCGGAGGTTATTTGATATTGGTCTCTGAAAAGGCAATTGAAAACGCCATTCAAATCAAGATTAGACGTAAAAACTTGATGTAAAGGCCAGCTTACAATATCTACAAAAAAGGCCCATTTTAGGCCAAAATTGGGGTAAATTCATATAAAAAGCACAAAAAAAGCCAAATAAATAGCAATAATCACCAAATTGATTGTATTTTTATATTAGTTGCATAACTAACTATATGTCAAACAACCAATTCAAAAGAGGAGAACTTTACAGCGTCATCAATGGCATGGCTACCACCGCTGTTGCCCGTCGATTACAAAAGAATTTTAGAAAGGCCGGATTAGATATCACCATAGAACAATGGTCGGTCTTGTACCATCTTTGGAAGGAAGATGGACTCAGTCAATTAGAATTAGGCATTCGAACTTTTAGAGATAAAGCAAGCACTACCCGACTCATTGATAATTTAGAAAAACAAGAATTAGTGGTACGCGTAGCCTCCAAAGAAGATCGTCGCATTAATTTAGTCTACTTAACAGACATCGCCAAGCCCTTGCAACAAATAACCTATGAATTGGCCAATCAAACTATGAATGAAGCTTTATTAAATATCAACAAAGAAGAAATAGAAGTAGTAAAAAATGTTTTACAAAGAGTGTATGATAATTTGACTCATAAAGATTTGAGCTAACAATAATTAATTGAATGAAATTTTAAAATATATTTTATGGAAACTACCAAGACAGTAATTAAAGGCGGAGAATGGATCATCAAAGAAGTACTAGCCGATGAAATTTTTGTACCAGAGCAGTACAACGAAGAACAAATGATGGTACGTGATATGTGTAATCAATTTGTAGATACAGAAGTATTGCCTGTAGCAGATAGAATTGATAAATTAGAACCCGGCTTGATGCCTTCCCTACTAGAAAAAGCAGGCGCACAGGGCTTATTGGGCATCACTGTTCCAGAAGCCTATGGTGGATCAGGCAAGGATTTTGTGACTTCTGTGATTGTTGCAGAATATTTAGGAGGTGGTTACTCTTTCTCTGTAGCCAATGCAGCCCATTCAGGTATTGGTACTTTGCCTATTTTATATTTTGGAACTGAGGCACAAAAACAAAAGTATGTTACTAAACTAGCTACAGGTGAATACAAAGGTTCTTATGGATTGACCGAACCCAATAGTGGCTCTGATGCTTTAAGTGCAAAGACTACTGCAAAATTATCTGCCGATGGAAAGCACTATATCATCAATGGACAAAAATGTTGGATCACCAATGGTGGCTTTGCAGATATTTATACTGTCTTTGCAAAAATAGATGGAGAACAATTTACTGCCTTCATTATAGAAAGAGG
The DNA here is from genome assembly GCA_947451115.1 of Bacteroidota bacterium. Taxonomy (GTDB): domain Bacteria; phylum Bacteroidota; class Bacteroidia; order Chitinophagales; family Chitinophagaceae; genus Sediminibacterium. The sequence continues at coordinate 31,747 of CANFXV010000017.1, read as the reverse complement.
TACCGAAGGGTTCACCCAAGGACCAGAAGAACATAAGATGGGCATCAAAGGATCCTCCACCGTACAATTGTATTTTCAAGATTGTAAAGTGCCTGTAGAAAATGTGTTGGGAGAAATTGGCAAAGGCCATATCATCGCATTTAATATTTTAAATATTGGAAGATTAAAATTAGGCGGCGCTACCTTAGGGGGTGCTAGACGAGCATTGAGCGAATCAGTACAATATGCAAAAACAAGAGAACAGTTTAAATTACCCATTGTAAAATTTGGCGCCATTCGACATAAATTGGCTGAAATGGCCATTCGTATGTGGGTGGGCGAAAGTGCTTTGTACAGAGTCTCTTACAATATAGATGAGCAAGAACAAATTTTATTGGCCCAAGGAAAATCTTTGTCAGAATCATTATTAGGTGCTGCCGAAGAATATGCGATTGAGTGTGCCATCTTAAAAGTATTTGGATCAGAAGTATTAGACTTTATAGTAGACGAAGGCGTACAAATACATGGAGGTAATGGTTACAGTGATGAATATGCTATTTCAAAAGCGTATAGAGATAGTCGCATCAATAGAATTTACGAAGGTACCAATGAAATCAATAGACTCTTAACGGTAGACATGGTTTTAAAACGTGCGATGAAAGGCAAACTAGATTTAATGGGACCCGCCATGAATGTACAAAAAGAATTAATGAGCATTCCTGATTTTGGTGGTGGAGATGAAACTCCATTTGCCAAAGAAAAACAGGCCATTGCTAATTTTAAGAAATGTATTTTGATGGTAGCAGGTGCAGCCGTTCAAAAGTTAATGATGACCTTGAATAAGGAGCAAGAAATATTAATGAATATCGCAGATATGTCCATCATTACTTATCATGCAGAATCTGCTTTGTTAAGATTAGAAAAGTTAACCACCATGAAAGGTGAAGCTGCTGTAGCAGTACAAGCCGATATTGTGCGCACTTATATTTATGATGCAGCAGATGCCATTAATAAGGCGGGTAAAGATGCCATCAATAGTTTTGCAGAAGGGGATGAATTACGCATGATGAATATTGGCTTAAAGCGATTCACCAAGGTAGATGCCTTTAACAGCAAAGAAGCGCGTAGAAGAATTTGCGCACAGTTGGTGGCAGATGATGGATATAAATTATAGGAAAATAAAGCATTGAAATAATAACTAGTAAGCTATTCTAAAAAAAGTCCCACCGAATGCTCGGTGGGACTTTTTTATGCTAAGTATCAATCATTTTTACAAAGGCCCTACTATGCCTTTGTTTTTTTAAAGCCTAACTTATCTGGAGTAATAGGCAAATCGCGAACTCTTTTGCCAGTAGCATTGTACACTGCATTCGCAATGGCTGCCGCAAAACCAATCAATGCAATCTCACCTATACCTTTAGATCCTATATCATTGACATTTGGGTCGGGTTTATTGACAAAGTACACATCCGTGTTTGGAATTTGAGCATGTGTAGGCACATGGTAGCCACCAAAACTTGCGTTCATGATTTGACCAGTGCTATGATCCATCTCCACTTTTTCAGTCAAGGCCATTCCAATCCCTCCAACTACACCACCCAACATTTGACTTCTGGCAGTTTTAGGACTTACAATTTTACCAGCGTCTCCTGTAGTAACTACATTCAAAACTTTAATGGTTCCGTCTTTAGGATTCACGGCCAGTTTTACAAAATGCGCTGAAAAAGAATTGCTGGTATATTTAAGTTGCGCTGCAGTTTTACCAGTAGAACTAATGGTTAAATCAATTTTTTCTTGATTGGCCAATTTAAATAAAGCTGGAATAGCAATAGATGCATTTGCATTTGTTTTTGATAATACTGTTTCATTTTTCACTTCTAATGTATCCGCAGTGCTACCCGCAAAAGCAGGCGCATACTGAATGGCCATTTCTTTTAATTTTTGTTGCACTGTTTTGCAAGCCAAATCCACAGCAGAACCCACAGTGGAAGTGGTACCCGAGCCGCCTTGTGATGGACCCGGAGGCAAATCAGAATCGCCCAACTTAAATTTAATTTTTTGAATGGGCATCTGCATGGCTTCTGAAGCAAGCTTGGTCATCGAAGTAGTTGTACCAGGACCCATATCACTCACTGCACACTCTAATAATAATTTTCCATCATTACTTAAAACAATTCTTACCGAAGCCGAACCTTTACCTGCACCAAATACACCCACCGACATACCATAGCCAATCAGCATACCATTTTCTTTTAAACTTCCTGGTACCATCGGACGATTTTTCCAGCCAATCTTTTCCATCCCATAGGTATAACAATCTTTAATATTGATATCAGAGAAGGGTAATTTATTTTCAGGATTAACTGTGGTATAGTTTTTAATTCTAAGTTGAATCGGATCCATTTTTAATTGATAAGAAAGCTCATCAATGGCAGATTCCAAGGCAAAACATCCACTGGCTTCCCCAGGACCACGCATCCAAATAGGTGTACTCATATCTAAGGGCAACAAACTGTATTTGGTATCTACATTTTCACAGGCATATAAAAATTTAGAAACATCCACAATGCCTTCTCTAAAATCTTCATAACGAGAGCTATTACTAATGGCTTCATGGCTAATGCCAATAAAACTTCCAGCCGCATCTGCACCAATACCAATTTTTTGCCATGATTGTGGACGGTAGCCCACTAGTGTAAACATTTGCGGGCGTGTCAACACCAATTTTACTGGGCGATTTAATTTTTTAGCAGCAATACAAGCTGCGGCAACATTGGCCCAAGATCTTAAACCAGAACCAAAAGCACCACCCACATTTTCGGTAATCACTCTTACATTTTTATCTGGAATACCAAATGTTCTTGCCACAGTAGACTGTGTACTTTTAGGCCCCTGTGTTTTGTCATACAAAAGCACCTTATCGTCGCCCTCCCAAATGGCAATGGTAGCAAAAAGCTCCATGGCATTGTGCACTTCAATAGGAATATTGTATTCGGCCTCTATAAACTTGGTGGCTTCTTTATACTTTTTTTCTGTGCCTCTTTTGTAGGAGATAGGTCCTTTCAAAAGCGTTGCATCTAAACGTGCTTTATCAAAATTGGTTTCAAATTTTTCAATTTCATAGTCTGCTTTTACAAAACGAATGGCTGCATTGGCATTCTCAAAACTATCCGCAACCACTAAAGCAATGGGCTGCCCAAAAAAGCGTACTTTATTGTCATACAAAACTTTATAGCCTCTCCATTCTGTTACATTTTTTGGTCTTTCTGCTGTATTTGTTAAATAACCAGGCACGGTAGGGCAATTGCCATAATAAATAATATCCAATATACCCGGCATGGCCAAGGCCTTCGTTACATCTAAAGTTTTAATGTTTCCCTTAGCAATGGTACTGGTCACAAATACAGCATAAGCCATATTGGGCAGACTATGTTCTGCTGCATATTTGGCTTTACCAGTTACTTTATCCGCACCATCTACTCTTTCATCTTCCAATAAAACTGAATTCATATTTGATTTCATAAGGTTCAATTAATAAGATTAAATTTTAACACCCGATTGAGCTACTTCTTCGATTGCATCTACAATATTTTGATACGCACCGCATCTACAAATATTGGTATCCATATAAGCTTGGATACTTTTTCTTGTTTTGGCGTTGCCTTCACGCACACAGGTTACTGCCGACATAATTTGTCCGCTCGTGCAATACCCACACTGAAAAGCATCATTCTTTAAGAAGGCTGCCTGCATTGGATGCAAAGTTGGTCCATCACTTAAGCCTTCGATGGTGGTAATTTTATTGTTTTGATTGCTCAAGGCCAATTGAATACAAGACTTGGTTCTTTTTCCATTGATGTGAATGGTACATGCCCCACACTGTCCCATCTCGCAACCTTTTTTCGTACCAGTATAGGCTAAATCTTCTCTTAATAAATTAAGTAAGGTAGTTCTTGCATCAATTTCAAGATTCATTAATTTTCCATTGATGGTAATGGTTAATTTTTCTTTAGCGATAGGCAAAGGCACTACTCGGTCTATAGCAAAAGTTTTAACTAAAGTGGCGGGTGCCAAATACAAAGCTGCAATGGAAGCAGATTTTTTTAAAAAGCCCCTTCTACTATTGTAAGAATCACAGGGTTTCATAAGCATAGGTTTGATGTAATTTACAAACGAAATTTTAAACAATCTTCACATTGCGAGAGAAACTTTCTTCCAAAGAAATTAATGTTTCGGTACGTTCAATGCCTTTAATTTTTTGAAGTTCATCATGCAAGACAAAACGAAGTTGTTGAATGTCTTTGCAAACAATTTCCACAAACATGCTGTAATTACCTGTGGTATAATTCACACGAACCACTTGAGGAATATTTTTTAAGGCCAGGGCCACGGTATCGTACATAGAGCTCTTTTCCAAATAAATGCCAATAAAGGCAATGATGTCATAGCCCAACAATTTTAAGTCTACCGCCAACCTTTTGCCTTGCACAATGCCTAATTCTTCTAGCTTCTTAATACGCACATGAATGGTACCGCCTGAAACAAAAAACTGCTTGCCTAAATCGGCATAAGAGATTTCTGCATCCTGCATCATGGCTTGAATAATTTGCAAATCCAGCTTGTCGAGGCTTTTGTCTGTGTTTAATTTGGGGTTAATTTTAGGCTCCATATTTGTATATTATTAAATAATAAGGCAATTTATTAATAATTTTCTATATTTTAAAGATTTTACTTAAAATATTTGCAACGTATTGGAACATACCTTAGTTTTGATTTATCAAATGAAAGGATAACCGCTCAAATGATGAGTTCTTAAATACTGTGGGGTGATGAAATCTTGGCATACATGCCCCCTTGTCTCGGGGGTGGGGATAACGGGATAAATATAGCATAGAGCCGTCTAGCAATAGGCGACCAGGGTCGACCACTGAACTTTGTGCTACAACTAACTGCCTCATGGAGGTTCGAGCCCTCCCCCTACAGCTACTAAAAAGCCTTCTCGAAATTTCGGGAAGGCTTTTTTATTTAGTTCAAGTGACACTATGGGTGACACTAAAAAATCAATGCTTATTTTTTTCCAGTAGCGGCCCAAATAATGCCTGCAGTAATATGACTTAAATAAGTAGGATCTGTAAAGTCGGTTGGTACATGTCCAAGATTGGTATAGAAGGCGCGGCCTCCATCAAAATTATGGTACCAAGCTATGGGATGAAAAGCCCCCATGCCCTTTCCTGAAACTGCTGCTCTTTGTGGATTCGCTGCCCAATCTGCTTTAGGATTATACGAATTTTCATCTACCGCTAAAATAGTTTTTAAATCATTGGATTGATCAGGACCAAATTCATACCATTCGTCTGTCCATTGTTTGTTGTTGGCAAATCCTTCCAAACCTGGGAAAGAAGCATCTAAAACATTTAAACGAGCCGACTGAATGGCTGGATGTATATGAAACATTCTTCCAACGAGTTGTGTATACCATGCCCAATCATATTCTGTATCCGATGCGCTATGTATGCCCATAAAACCTTTACCCGACTGTATAAAATGTTCCATTACTTTTTGTTCCTCATTGTTCAATATGTCACCAGTAGTATTTAAAAATATCACCACTTGATAATTGGCTAAAGTTTTGTCTGTAAAGCCATAGTTGTCTTCTAATAAGTCTACTCTAAAATTATGCTTGACCCCTAATTGTTGAATAGCGAGTACACCGGAGTGTATGGATTCATGGTGCCATCCTCTAGTAGTGGTAACAAGTAAAGCATTGAACTGTTTTTGTGCTGATAGAAAATAAGAAGATCCGAATAAGAATAAACTTAATAGGATTCCTTTTTTAATTGATTTCATAATAACTGGTTTTTATTGATGTTGAAGCCTACTCAAAATAATCATTTTACGCTGTTTAATAAAAATAATATGATGAACGATACTATTTTGTTGATAGCAAGTAATTCATGATATTGATCATTTCTTCTTCAGCGTTTGCAAATAAGCAAGTAAATCGGCCATGCCTTGAGTACTCATGGTTTTATACAAGCCTTCGGGCATCATGGATTCTTTAAGTTGGGTGGAGGAAAGCACTTGACTTGTTTTTATCTGTTGACTACTGCCACCAGGTAATTTTAATTCAATGTCTGTTTCTGTCTTACTTGATATAATGCCTGTTAAAGTAGAGCCATCTTTTAATTTTATAGTGTACCCTTCAAATCCAAAACTAATACCTTCTGATGGATGCAAAATAGTATTAAGCAAGCCTTCTTTTGGATACTTAGATCCAATTTCAGAAAGCTTAGGACCAAAATCATTGCCTTCTGCATTTACTTTATGACATACTGCACAAGTATTGGAATAAACCATTTTCCCTTTCACCGCATCGCCTTTAAATGCATTGATACTTGCTAAAGTAGGCATGGCTGTAGCATTCGCAGTTACATGCGCTGGTAAATAAGTTTCCGCTTCGGTGATGATGGCTGTGCGCCAAGTGCCTCTCACGCTGTTCACTACATCAGGAATTAAATCTTGAGGGATTTTTTTATTTTTTAAAATAGCAAGTGCCCTGTCTTCTCCGTCCGAACTTTTTCCAATTTTACTTGCCGCCTCTTTACGAATATTTTTTTCATATTGATTTGACATGGCAATCGTTTCTAGCATGTCAATGGATGCCTTACTGCCCACCCTACCAATACTATTTAATAAAGATTTTATCTTAGTAGTATCTTTTCCTGCTAGCGTGGACCATAATAATTTAGTTTCACCAAAAGAAAATAATAAGCCCGCAGCTTGTTTCCCTATATTTTCGTCCTTATTGCTCATCGCAAGTTCAAGTAAATGATTGCGCTGTGCTTTTAGTTCATATCTTTTGACTAAATCAATATACTCCTGTGTTCCATCTACCGATTGAATCACCGCTTGCAATGCTTTTTGAGCAATGGCAGATTTAGCTACTGACTTATTGTCTAAGGCAAACAAGACTAATTTATTCAATGCAATATCTTCACTTTTATTTTCATCCATCATCTTTAATAAGAAACCTGATTTTTTGGGGCCAGGATTAAAATCAAAGGCACGGAAATAACGAAGCCTATCTTTTAAAATAATTTTTTCATCCGCTGCCAACGAAGCTAAATAAGGTACCGCTTCATCTGTTCTGGCACGCCAAACAATATCTTTACTAGCCGCATCTTTCAATGGATCTTTTACCAAGCTTAGATATACTTTAAAAAAACGATCCCATTGTCTATCAGCACCAATACCTAGGGCCTCAAGGTACCAGCGATCTTTGCTATCATGCTTGCTTGCTAATATTGCCCATATAGCAGGTGCTTCATTGGAACTATTGTGATGAAGTGCAATTGCCACTTCTCTTCTTACTTGTGCATCTCCATCATTCACTAAAATATTTAAAACTGGAATTAAATTTTGTTTTAGTTCAGCAGCAGCCCTAATGGCCACAATGCGTATATTAGGGTTAGGATCTTTTACCGCTTGATTGATGTATTTTATTACATCGGCCTTAGGTAATTTAACCAAGGCCCATAAAGCTCTTGCACGCATTTTAAGATTCGCAGCACTATTCCATAATTTTTCCAATGCGGGAATAGATTTTTCTCCAAAAGATTGTAATTGCCTAAAGGCATGGTAACGCACCGAAAGGTTTGGACTTTGCAAGGCCATCACCGCACCCGCAGCTGTGCTATAATCTTGAGGAGGTATAATATAAGTAGAGGAACTTGGAGGTGCCACACGATAAATACGACCGCGTGTTTGATCTCCGGCCTGATGACCTCCTACGCCTGGATCATACCAATCTGCAACAATCAAAGATCCATCGGGTGCAATACAAACATCTGCAGGACGGAACCATTGGTCTTTGTCACCTTTTAAAATATTGTTGATGGTGGCAGTATAACCCGCACCACTATTTTGAATGGAATAAGAACGAACTACATTGGGTCCTGCATCCGCATGTATCAATTGATCTTGAAAAACTTTAGGTAATAAATTCCCTTCATACACTAATATACCTGTTGGAGAACCTGCCCCTGTTTGTAATAAATTAGGCACTTCTCCTGGATCATTTAAATGCCAATGACGAAATGGAATGGAATCTTCCATATTGGTTCTATTGGCAGACCAGCCTGCACCAGTTAATTCATCTGTATATCCATAGTTGCCATAGGGCAAAACATAATTGATACGGGTACCTTTGTTGCCATCATCATCATTGTCACTTTGCCATAAACTTCCATAACTGTCTACAGCCACTTCATAAGGGTTACGAAAATTATTGCCTAAACATTCAACATGAGATCCATCTAGATCGCAACGAAAAACCATGCCTTGCTTGTATTTTTTTGGACCAATTTCTTCACCATCTTGATCCAACACTGTTTTGCCATTTTTATCTTTTAATGTTTTGCCTTCGTTGCCAAAATTAAAATACAATTTACCATCAGGGCCAAAAGTGAATGCATGTGCGCCATGATCGTGTTGATCACCGCCAATGCCTTGAAATAAAATTTCTTTTCTATCGGCTACATCATCTCCATTGTCATCATAAAAGTTCCAGATATAAGGACTTTGCGCTACAATCACTCTATTGCCCAAAACACAAATGCCTAAGGGTGCATTAATTTCCGGTCCCTGATAAAATACTTTAGCTGTATCGGTAATACCATCGCCATTCTTATCTTCTAATATAATGATACGATCTCCTTTTGGATTGGTGGGATTGCCATTGATGGCAGGACGATAATTGTAGGCTTCTGATACCCAAATTCTACCTTTTTCATCTACGTCTATATTGGTAGGGTTTTTAAGCATGGGCTCGGTAGCAATGGTATGCACTGCTAAGCCATCCGCAATAGCCAAACCTTTCAAAGCATTTTCTGAAAGATGTGATTGAAGTGCTGCTAAACTATCTGTTGAATTGTTATTAGTATTGTCTTGAGTTTTACAAGATAAATTCAGAACAAATAATAAGACTATTGCAGCTAATGCAGCAAGCGAAGTATTAAGTTTCATTAGGATGGTTTTAAGCATAGTCAAAATATTAGTATAGTAAATTAAAGAAAGATAAAGGGTTGACAAAATTTAAGTACAACTAATTGCTTAATAGTGCTTTGAGCCTAAGTAGAGCGATTCAATCAACCAGTTTTTCTGCTAAAATGAACTAGGCTTGCTTTGCTTTTTAAAAGTAATGTTGTTGAAAATCGAAAGTCTAAGCACATCCAAATTGGAAAATTTATTTTTAGCGCTTAATTGTTGATACACATTGGTGTAGCCAAATTGGAAGATATTGTCTTTGTTCATATAATAATAAAATCCAGCCGATAACCTGTTTTGATCAAAAGTATTGTACACAATGCCTTTGCCAAAATTAAAATAGGTTTCATTGGAAGCCACAAATGACAAACTTCCTTTTTGATAATGATGTTTGGTCAAAGGTATTTGGCTTAAGAAATAATACCTGAGTCGGTAAGTAAAATCATAATTAGAAGATGGGGCGTCGTGGACTGCGGTTTGTTTAAATCTTTCCTCTAGCCTTAGCCATTGTAAAAATTTTGCGTGAGGTGATTCTGTATTTAGCTGAACCATTTGCCAAGGACGGTATTCACTCAGATGGTAGGAATTAGTGCCTGCATGTATTTGATCCACATAGGTTAAAGCACCAACCATTTTTAAATTGTTCTTGGTATAATAAGTTCCCCCTAGTGTAGTTTCAGTTGCATAGACCGATTTATAATAGCCCTCCGCTAATTTCAATTGTAAATCTATCCAAGAACCCCATTGTTTGGAATATCTATTTTGGTTTAGATAATCCAACCAAGATTGTTGTCCATATTGCACTTCCTTAGTTTGCGCTTTTAAAAAAACCGAACTCAGTAAGAATAAGCTAAGAATATAAAATTTAATGCGCATCTATAATTTTAAAAACGAGGAATTGTTTGCAATATTAGTGAAGTTTAATGACTTATTATATTTCTCCTTTTTTTAACTGCTCCACAGCATAATTGACAGCACGCGCAGTGAGTGCCATATAAGTGAGTGAAGGATTTTGAGTAGAAGTTGAAGTCATAGAAGAGCCATCTGTAACAAATACATTATTACAAGTATGCAATTGATTCCATTTATTCAACATAGAAGTTTTAGGATCATGGCCCATGCGACAGCCGCCCATTTCATGAATGTCCAAGCCTGGTGCTTGTTTAGAATCAGAAGTTTTAATATTGGTATACCCTGCCTTGGTAAACATCTCTGTAATTTGTTCTGTAAAATCTTTCACCATTTTATCGTCATTGTCATCATAGTCAATATGGATGGAAAGTAGTGGCATACCCCACTCATCTTTTTGATTTGGATCTAATTTTAGATAATTGGTTTCTTTAGGAATGGTCTCACCCATCATTTGTGCACCAACATACCATGGACCTAATTCTTTATTGGCCAATTGGTCTTTCAATTCAGTACCAAAACCATCTGTATTGGTTTTATTGCCTCGACCTCCACCAAAAGTTAATGCATAGCCACGTAAAAAATCAGTTTCTTGTTTGTGTAAGTTTCTAAAACGAGGCAGGTAGGCACTGGTCATTGAACGCCCGTCGGTAGTAGAATCCAACAGGCCTTCAAAAGTTGCAGAAGCGCGTGCGCGGTAATTATGAAAGGCCACATATTTGCCCAATACGCCATGGTCATTGCCTAATCCATTGGGGAAACGATTAGAAGTAGAGTTTAATAAAATTAAATTACTATTTAAAGCTGCGGCATTTAGAAAAACCACTTTAGCAAAATAGTCATAGGTTTTTTTAGTGATGGCATCAATCACTCTTACACCAGTTACTTTTTCTTTTTTGTCATCATAAATAATTGAATGCACTACAGAATGAGGACGTAGGGTTAAATTATTTGTTTTCTGTGCCCAAGGAAGGGTGGATGAATTGCTACAAAAATAGCCGCCAAAAGGACAACCTCTTTGACATAAATTTCTATTTTGACATTGGCCTCTGCCCTGATCCAAATGTATTTGATTGGGCTTGGTCAAATGCGCACAACGTGCATAAATCACATTTCTATCTTTGTAATTTTTTTCAATCACCCCTTTAAAATGATTTTCAATACAACTCATGTCCAGTGCTGGTAAAAATTCACCATCAGGTAAATTGGCTAAGCCATCTTTATTCCCGGAAATACCCACAAATTTTTCTACATGACTGTACCAAGGAGCAAGATCGGCATAACGAATGGGCCAATCCACAGCAAAGCCATCTCTTTTGGGTCCTTCAAAGTCAAACTCGCTCCAGCGTTGCGTTTGCCTAGCCCATAATAAAGATTTACCACCCACTTGATAGCCTCTGATCCAATCAAAGGGTTTTTCTTGTACATAAGGATGTTCATTGTCCTTCACTACAAAATGTGCTGCGTCTTCTCTAAAAACATAGGTCTTACTGGCAATGGGATTGGCTTCTTTGATTTTATTTGGTATTTCCCCTCTATGTTCAAATTCCCAAGGTTGCATATTGGTGGTAGGATAATCTTTTAAGTGCTCCACATTGCGGCCTCTTTCGAGGACCAAGGTTTTAAAACCTTTTTCAGTAAATTCTTTCGCAGCCCAACCGCCGGTCATGCCCGAACCTATTACTATTACATCAAATAGATTGTTATCGCTCATAAAATTAAATTAGTGGGTAAAAATTAGTTGAGATTTTGTTTTACTGGAACGCAGCCATGGAAGCGGCCTGGCACCATTTCATACACCTTCACTTTGGTTAGAAAAAACTGAGAACTGGTATAGGCTTGTATGGTCAATCTTTTCAAATTGGAATAAAAGAAATCTACCTCGGTTGGATTTTCTTTGCTTTGATTCAATGATTTTATAAATGTTGCTTTTTGTTCTTTGGAAGCCTCTGCAAAAGAATGCCCTACTAATTTGGTACAGGCGGCGTCAAATTGATTGAGCCCGCTCACAAATTTTTCTTGATCTTCTTTTTTGTAACAATCGTCAATCATGGTCAATGCAAATAAATGCGCTTCCATTTCTTTGGCGCCAGGTGTATTAGTGGCCGGAATTAAAAAATCTACAATAGTCTCTAACAAAAGTTCTTTGTCATCGGCAATGTTTAAATCTTTTAAAAAACGTGCCGCTTTTCCTTTAGGTCCTTGAATGCAAGCAGGCACTAGGGCAAAGCCTGCAGAGACATATAAAAATTGCTTAATTAATTTTCTTCTGGTCGTTAACATGGAATAGGCATTTAGGTCTATAAATTAATGTTTTGAAGTTACGCGAAATAGGCTTTCCATCTACTTCTTGATAAAAAAAATACATCAGTGGTTTTATTCCCCTATCCGCAGCAATTTTTGTTTAAATAATTGATTAATAATTAATTGTATATGATATATTTTAAAAATGCTTAATTGAACCCTTATAGACAGCCAAGCTATCAATTTTTCAAATTAAACGGAGTGTATGCGCTAGAATACATAATTTTAAAGGACCAATAAATCAAGAATTTAAACGTAAAAAAATAAACGATGCGCCCATTTAAACTTAGTATTCAATACAGCCTTGCATTGCTGTTGGCTATATTTTTTTGTTCCTATACATTGAATGCTCAGTCAAAAAAAGAGGTAGCAGTTTGGAAACAACTTTTTAATGGTAAAGATTTAACAGGCTGGAAGCATGTGGGTGGAGGATCAAGATTTGTGGAAGATGGTTTGCTAGCCAGCAAGGGAGGCATGGGTTTATTGTATTGGACGGGAGGCAAATTAGGCAACTGTGTTATAAAAGTGGTTTATAAAATGCAAAAGTTCAATAGCAATGCAGGTGTATTTATAAGAGTACCAGTAGAACCCAAGGAAGAATGGATGCCCGTTTTTTATGGCTATGAAGTACAGATTGATAACCATCCAGAAACTTCCAATGAAGATGAATACCATATTTCTGGAACCTTATATGCTTTAACTAAACCATTAGCTAAACCCGGAAAACCAGGGCCTGAGTGGAATACACTAGAAATAACTTTAGATGGCCCACGTACAATTGTATTTTTAAATGGAGAAAAAGTAACCGATTATACCGAAGGCGATCCAACGCCAAAAAGACAATTTGATTTTGAACCCTATCCTGGTATTCGTCCCAATGAGGGTTATCTAGGTTTACAAAATCATGGAGACGAAGATGTGGTTTATTTTAAAGAAGTAGCAGTAAAGCCCCTTTTTAAAAAAGCAAGTAAATAAACTATTTATAATTTATACGATTATGAAAAAAAATAAATTAGGGCGCGCCGATTTTATTAAAAAAGCCGCCATGGCCACTGCAGGTTTTTACATTGTACCCAGAAGTGTATTAGGTGGTGTAGGTTATGTAGCGCCTAGCGATAAACTAAACATTGCCGCCATAGGTTGTGGTGGTGAAGGCGACAATGATATTCAACATTTAGCCAATACCCCTAATAAAAATACCAATATTGCTTTTTTATGTGATGTAGATGAAAGACCAGCCGCTTCTAAAAGAAAGCAGTTTCCTAAAGCAAAGTTTTATCATGATTGGAGAGAAATGTTTGATAAAGAAAGTAAAAACTTTGACGCAGTTACCGTAGCCATCCCCGATCATAACCATGCACTAGTTGGATTATCTGCAATGCAGTTAAAAAAACATTTGTATTTGCAAAAGCCTTTAACACATGATATTTATGAAGCCAGAATATTAACGCAGGCGGCAGAAAAATACAAGGTAGTCACACAAATGGGCGACCAGGGCGCTTCTTGCGATGGTATGCGTACCATGCGTGAATGGTTTGAAGCAGGATTGATTGGTGATATTGAAAAAGTATATTGCTGGACCGATCGTCCTGTTTGGCCTCAAGGAATCTCTTGGCCAAAAACAACACCACCTATTCCTAAAGAATTAAACTGGGACCTATGGTTGGGCACGGCACAAAAAACAAATTACATTGATAACTTGGTTCCTTTTAATTGGAGAGGTTGGTGGGAATTTGGAACAGGTGCTTTAGGCGATATGGGTTGTCATATTATGGGACCACCCTTTAAGTTATTAGAATTGGGTTATCCAACAGAAATTTCTGGAAGTGCAAGTACGGTGTACAGTGGCATTTTTAAAGAAGGCGTGTTCCCAGAAAGTGGGCCTGTATCCAGTTCTTTAAAATTTAAGTTCAAACAAAAAAACGGGAAGGACTTAGATTTATTTTGGATGGATGGAGGCATTACACCAGAACGTGTAAATGAATTAGACCCCGATTTAAATTTTAATGATGCACTTGGAGACTTCCCTGGTGAAAATGATTTTGAAGGCGCTACTTTATTTATAGGTACCAAAGGAAAAGTAGCCTGCGGTTGGGGTGGAAGTCATCCCAGGTTATTACCGCTTAGTTTAAATAAGGATATAAATGTTCCTAAAAAATACGCAAGAGTCAAAGGCGATATGGATGGGCATTGGTGGCAGTGGGTAGATGCAAGTATTGCAGGCTATGGCAATATGGAAGTAGACTCTCCTTTTGTGGGTTATGCTGGGCCCTTAACCGAAACAGTATTGTTAGGTAATTTATTGTTGCGCAGTTTTAATATTCGTGAAAAAATAAAAAAAGTAGATCCAGTCTATGGCAATATGGAAGGCTATAAATTTTCTGGAAGATACAAGGCCTTGAAATGGGATGGCGCCAATATGCGGGTGACTAATTTTGAAGCAGCGAATCAATTCATTAAAAGAGAATACAGAAAAGGTTGGGGAGAATTAAAATTATAATTGATCGTAGTATAAACCAGCAGCCCCTAAAATTCCAGCATTGTCTAAATCAGACAAATCAATTTTTAAATTGGTAATGGAATGCCCATAGGCAAAGGTTTGAATACGTGCCCACATATTTTTTTCAAAATAAGGATAGGCATGACGCACGGAACCTCCTAAAACTATATAGGAAGCATCAAAAGTGTACATGATTAATTTAATGGCATTGCCCAAATGTGTGCCTAGTTCGCTGTAATATTCTTGGGCTAACACATCTCCCGCCTTGGCGCGTTCAAAAACTTCTTCTCCATTTAAATTGTACAAATGAGAGAAATATTGACCACTGGCATAATATTCATAGTTGTGGTCTAGGTAATCTACCATCCCAAATTCACCTACTCCACAATTAGGGCCTGCAAATAAATGTTTGTTGACAATGGCGCCAGCGCCCAATCCTGTGCCAATGGTGAGTCCAATCATTTCTGTTTTATCCTTGCCTTTGCCAAAATGAAATTCCCCCAAGGCAAAACAATTGGCATCGTTGTTGACAAAAACTGGAATTTTATATTTGGCTTCTAAGATGGCTTTCAAGGGTACTTCTTTCCAAGAAGGAATATGTTGCACATCATACACAATACCCTTGGCTAAATCCACTACACTTGGCACACCCACACCAATGGCCACAACATCCTTATCTAGAAGTGCATCAATCAATAAATAAAAATCTGCCAATACATCTTCGACGGTACCCGCACTTTTTATCTTTTTAGTTTCTATTTTTTTTATCGTACCACCCTGCACTATGCCAGCACGAATATTGGTCGCCCCTAAATCAATGCCAATTAGTTTTGCTTCGTTCATATAATTATTTAAGCAGGATCGCCCGCTTTATTTTTAAAAAGGTCGATGGTTTTATTATTGATAATGGGTTTGGCCCAAAATCCAATGGTCAAAATAAAACCAAGGGTTAAGAATAAAAAGCACATGGCGCCTTTTAATCCAACTTGATCGCCCAACCAGCCAATGATCAATGGCACAATGGCACCTCCAATAATACCTGTCACTAAAATCCCCGAGAAAGAGCCATGGTGTTCGGTAACAGAATTTAAGGCCAAAGAAAAAATAATGGGATACAATAAGGAGATGAAAAATCCCACCAATGGGAAAGCAATAAAAGCAACGCTGGTAGAACCCAATAAAGCAGCGGCCAAGGCCACCATGGATAAACCTGTAAATACAATGAGCACATGGCGGCTATCAAATAGTTTTAGTAAAATCAAACCCAGTAAGCCTCCTGCGGTCATCAATCCCCAGAAATAAGCAATGGTTTCGGCGCCTGCCTTTTGAGGATCTACCCCATGGTAAGTAGCTAAAAATTGGGAGATCCAATTGGCTACGCCTTGTTCAGAACCTATATAGCAAATGACCGCCAAAAAATATAAAACCACTTGCTTGTTTTTAAATAAATTAAGATGCGTTTGTAAAGCACCTGCTTTTTCATCTTGGTTTAATTCTACGTTAGGAAATTTTGAAAACACAATCACTACAATCATTAAAAAACAAATGACCACAAAGAAAAAGTAAAGCGAAATCCAAGGCAATTGTGGTGGAACCAATTTGTACAAATAAGTAAGCAAGCCATTGGATTGATTGTCATGCCCCATGGCAAAAACTAATTTTGAATACACTAATGGACTCACAAAAGAAGCAAAACCAAAGATCAATTGGGCGAGTACAGAATAAAATGCAAAATTTTCCTCTCCTCCAGAAGTACGCAACAGAGGATTAATCACCACTTGCAACATGGCCATCCCGCAACCAATTAAAAACAAAGAACCAACAGCAGACAAATAATTAGGATATAGTGCTAGTATAAGTGAACCAAAAAAAGCCACAATAAAGGCTGCAATCATTACTTTTT
This sequence comes from Bacteroidota bacterium, assembly GCA_947451115.1. Lineage (GTDB taxonomy): Bacteria > Bacteroidota > Bacteroidia > Chitinophagales > Chitinophagaceae > Sediminibacterium. The sequence goes on along the minus strand of CANFXV010000017.1, from coordinate 15,107 downwards.
TTTCTTTGTACTTTTCTATCATCATTCCAGAAGGAATGGACATTACCCCATAGGCAATAAAAAAAGCAAAGGGCAATAAGGCCACTAAGGTTAGGGTAAGGTTAAAATCTTTGATTAAATCGGGAATCAAGGGCCCCATCACATTGGTCAAAAATGAAATCACAAAAAAGGTCAACATGATGAGAAAAACGATGTAGGGACTTCTTTTCATAGATAGATTTTTAAGGAATACTAAACTGATATACAATATAATATATATAATTTAATTTTCCATTAAACCAACACTAAAAATTAAAGTCTAAACTCTAATTAAGTTGGCTTTATTTTGCAACTGATTCAATTTTAAAGAAAAACCCGGGCCCTATCAAAAACTTTTTCAAGCAAAACTTAAGCCTTCCGGTAGGATTATTCATTGGTCTACTTTGTCCAAGTGCTATGGTATTGGCTAATCCCTTTGATTTTCCAAATGATACCTTAGTCATTCAAAAATTAGATACCTCCATAAAAGCATTCAAAGAAAAAGATTTGAAAGATATTTTTCAATCTGTAATTAAAAAAAAGACAAATAACACCAACAGTATTGAAACAAAAAAATATCATTTCTCTTTTTTACCTGCAGCAGGTTATACTTTACAAACTGGAACGGCTGGCGTAATAAGTACCAACCTTGCTTTTTATACCCATGCAGACAGCGATGCAAAAATTTCAAATATTAGTTCGAGTTTTACTTATTCCCAATACAACCAAACTATTTTTCCTTTGTATGCAGATATCTGGTTAAAAAAAGATAAAATAAATTTAATTTCTGACAATAGATACATTTCTTACCCTTCTGATATTTATGGACTAGGTGGAAGAACCGATCCCAATAAAGCACATACTATTAATTTTAATGGATTAAAAATTCATGACAAAATTTTAATCTCCTTTGCAAAAAATTGGTACGCAGGTACTGGCATTTATTACGATCAGTTTTGGAACATCAAAGTAGTAGATCCAGGTACTAAAAGAATCAATAAACTCATTGGAAAAGAATTAGGAAATGATGAAATTGCTGTGGGCCCTGTTTTTAATGTATTGTATGACTCAAGAACCAATCAAATTAATGCTAGCCATGGCACTTACTTTAATTTAGTGCTAAGAGATAATCTACCATTGATTGGAAGTAATAATTATTGGCAATCTCTTTTAATAGATACTCGTAAATATTTTAGTTTTCCAAAAGGCTCAAAAAACACTTTGGCTTTTTGGAATTATGAATGGTTGACCATAGGTGGATCGCCTCCTTATTTATTAAAACCAGCCACAGGTTGGGATGATCAATACAATACTGGAAGAGGCTATATACAAAGCAGATTTAGAGGTAATAATATGTCTTATCTAGAAACCGAATACCGATTTGGCATTAGTAAAAATGGATTAGTAGGTGGAATTGTATTTGTCAATGCCGAAAAATTTTCGGACGAACTTTCTACGACTTATAAATCTGTATTGCCAGGCTATGGCCTTGGTTTAAGATTGAAATTAAATAAATATTCTAAAACCAATATTTGTATAGATTATGGTTTTGGCAACAATAGTTCTCAAGGATTTTTTGTGAATTTAGGTGAAGTATTTTAATTGCTATAAGCCAATTTAAATTGGTACCAATTGGCAGAATTCTTAGGTGTATATCCACCACCATTAGCTCCGCCACCACGCATACCACCGCCACCACTACGTCTTCCACCGCCCATTCCGACACCTCCACCGCCTCTCATGCCACCTCCACCCATGCCACCGCCCATGCCACCACCGCCACCTCGCATGCCACCGCCACCATTTCTCATGCCAGATTCGCCTCCTGCATTATTCGTACCCCTGGGGCTCATACCCGATGAATTCACTACTATACCTACACTTAAACTAGGTGCTGTTTGTGCTGTAAAATTTTTATCATAAATATTTTTAATGGGCACAATGGCTTCAAAAACCAAATTGCCAGAGACGTCATAATTGATCCCCATTTTAATATGGCTAGTATCTGAAACGTCATAAATTCTATTGTCCATATTGATAAAACCAAAGGCTTTAAAAATATCCTTGTCCATCAATATTTGTTTTTTAAAATTTAATTGGTCTGCAGTTTTATTAGCCCCTCCAGCAATTGGCCTAAAATTGCGCCTATCTCCATCCGATGCTTCATTGGCAGGAAAACTGAGGCCCACAGTTTTATTTGTTTTTCCTTTGGTATCAAAATAGACTGCAATGCCTAACCTTAATATATTCATTTGTGTAGCTTGATCACTGGTAGCCACACTCACATAAATATTGTTTTTGTCATTGGTGATATTGTATTGCAACAAACCATCTTCAGCACCAAAACGTAAGGGTAAACTCCAATCTTTTGAATTACCATCTGCCAAAATTGTAGTTGCTTGGTAATTACCTACTGGGTACTCCTTAGGACTACAAGCAGTATAAGAAAATATTAAAAGCAAACCAATGCTAAGTATAAAAATATTTTTCATGTAAATCAAATTAATGTGAAAAAAGAAAACACCTATTCTTTAAAAATCAAAGCCCTGTTTTGCAGGGCTTTGACAACAATTCAAACTTTGTAATTTTTAAATTTCGTAATATCTATTTACCAACTACTTTATATTTTAAAATATTGTTCTCTATAAACTCTTCGAAAAATAGATTACCGTTAGCAACAAAATATTTACGATTGTTAATAATTACCGATTTGCAATCTGCTGGCAAGGCATCCACAATATCTCCAATATTGTATTGCATTACCTGAGTGCTAGCTACAGGCGCTACCTCAGCAGCGGCGGTATTTAATACACCATGTAAGCCAGCTATCTCATACCAAATAGTACCATCCTGCTTTACATATTCTTTGTAGTAAGTACCATTGAATTCGTAATATTTTTCATTGTTCACCACCACTACTTTGGCTTCTTTAGGAATTTTAGGCACACTTGCACCCACTGGTGCTTCTACTACTTGATATTGCTCTTCCTGTTGGCGATAGTAGATACCGCTATGGTAGAAATAAGGGAAACCTCCATAATTGAAAGACCAATAGCCATAAGGCAATGCTCCAATGGAGATGCCTAATGGAGGAAAAATGCTTCCATAATAACCTCCATAATAGCCATAAAATAAGCCATCATAAAAATAATAAGGGTAGCCGCCAAAACTTAGTCTAAGAAAGGATCTTGGGACGCTTCTGTACATTCTGCCTCCAGCAAAACCAAGATGAGCAGCAGCTAAAGATCTACCACCACCCCAAAAATTATTGGCAACTCTTAGATTAGAGCCCCCACCAACACTATTGGTAGCTCTTAGGTTACCGCCACCACCACTAAAGCCTCTAGAAGATCCTCCACCAAATCCACCGCCAAAACTACCACCGCCATAGCCACCGCGGCTAAAACCACCGCCACCTCGGCCACCTCTTTGTGCTTCCAACAAAGTAGTAGTTCCAATGATCAATAGCAAAGTGGTTGCAATTGCAATTAAGCTTTTAATTTTGTTCATAATAAAGGTTTTAAAAATTCTTATTAATCAATTTATAATAGTTAGATGGTAGTTTGAGCCAATAGTTTAAAGCTAAGACGATTATGTAAAGTTAAATCAATAATAAAAATGTTAACAGTAATTTTAACTGATTTAAGTAAATCTTAAGCAAAAATTTAAGCTATTTTTGTACTGAGCATATTAAGCCCATGATTCATACCTATCAAGAAAGAACCCTGCCTGAAAATGCAAAATTTTCCATCCTCATCCCAAGTTGGAACAATTTAAACTATTTAAAGTTATGTGTCCATAGTATAAGAAAAAATTCTGCCTATACCCACCAAATTATTGTACATGTGAATGAAGGCAAGGATGGTACCCTAGCTTGGATAGAAAACGAAGCAGACATAAATTACACCTATAGCACAGAAAATATAGGGGTTTGCTATGCGCTAAATTGTGCAAGTACCATTGTTAAAACAGATTATATCGTTTATGTCAATGATGATATGTATTTATGTCCAGATTGGGATAAATATTTATTAGAGGAGATAAAAAGTATTGGACATAATAAATTTTTCTTGTCTTCTACTGTTATTGAACCGGTTGCTTCAAGCAATTGCGTAATTGTAAAAAATTATGGATCCAATTTTTCCAATTTTCAAGAGGAGGAATTATTAAACCAATTCAAGCAATTGGAATTTAAAGATTGGGCCGGTGCCACTTGGCCGCCCAATATCCTACCCACCAAATTATGGGATGCAGTGGGCGGCTACAGTATTGAATTTTCACCAGGCATGTACTCGGATCCTGATTTTTCGAATAAATTATGGTTGGCTGGGGTGAGGTATTTTAAAGGCATCAGTGCAAGTAGGGCCTACCATTTTGGATCTAAATCAGTGAAAAGAGCAAAATTAAATAAAGGTTATTATCAGTTCATCAATAAATGGGGATACACTTCTAGCTTTTTAACCAAGCAAATTTTACATCGAGGGGAAAGCTTTAATGGCCCAATGAATGAATTCATTATGTCTCCCTTAACAAGAATCAAACAATTGTTTAAACGTATGAGTTCCGCTTTAAAAAAATTAGAATTTTAATTCATCTATCCTCCCTTTTTCAACCCTTAATTATAACGCAAAGCAGTTTATATTTGCAGTATGGGGCAGAAAAAATTAATCAAGTTTGCGGCAATTAAGCAGTACGAGAATGTATTGGAATACCCACAGGGCATGCCTGGGAAATGGAATGCTTTTTTTGAAAAATTAAACTTGGGCGACTACCCTATTTCATTGGACAGCCTTGAAATTAGCACTAGTACAAGTCCGAAAAACAATACCCCTATTAAGCCCCTAATATTGGAACTTGCTTGTGGGCGTGGAGAGTATGCGGTGGGTTTGGCACGAATGTTCCCGGCACAAAATTTTTTAGGCCTTGATATAAAAGGTAATAGAATTTGGAAAGGTGCTAGTATCGCCAACAAAGAGGCCATTAAAAATGTAGCCTTTGTAAGAACTCAGATAGAGCAGAGCATTCAGTATTTTGCTAAAGATGAAGTAGCAGAAATATGGATTACTTTTCCCGATCCACAATTAAGATTATCTAAGGCCAAAAAAAGATTAACGCATCCGCAGTTTTTAAGAATCTACCAGCAATTTCTACAACCCGGAGGTAGCGTACATTTAAAAACAGATAGCCCTAATTTATACTTGTTTACAAAAACCGTGATTGAACTCTACGGCCTTACACTTATCACTGCCACTGATGATGTATACGGGCCTACATTCATGCAATCGTCACAATGGGACGAAAGATATGCTATTAAAACTTATTATGAGGGCTTGAACATTGCAAGTAGTAATCGCATTCATTATCTTCAATTTAAAATTGATCAAGACTTACCTCATGCAAAAGATGAATTGCTTAAAGAAATGATTGCTGCCTTTGAAGTGACAGAAACCCATGATGCAAAAAGAGAAAGAGGCGTAAAAACAAACGAAGATTAAAGACCTAAGAAAATTAAATGACTGAAGGTATAGACTATTATATTGATGTCGATGGTAAATATGTATTTACAGAAGCCTACCATCAAAAAAGGGGTTATTGTTGTGGCAATGCTTGCAGACACTGTCCTTATACCTATGACGCTGTACCAGAGCCTGTAAGAACTAGGTTATTACTTATAAAAGAATTGAGTAAAAATAAAATTCCTAATGCAATACACTCCAAAGACTAAAGATTTTTTTCAAAATGTATTTGATGTGGTGCGCCTTATTCCCAAAGGGCGGGTTACAAGCTATGGCGCTATTGCAAAATATTTAGGCACAGGTGGTAGCTCACGCATGGTGGGCTGGGCCATGAATGCCTCCCATGGGGTGAAACCAAAAGTACCCGCACACAGAGTAGTGAACAGAAATGGAATGCTAAGTGGCAAGGCGCATTTTGCAACGCCTACTTTAATGCAAGAACTACTAGCGAAGGAAAAAATAATAGTCAAAAATGAAACCATTGTAGATTTCGAAAAACATTTCTGGGACCCCTACTTAGAACTAGATGTCTAAAAACTAACGCAGCTACTAATTATAATAAGGCTTGATCATCATATATACCAAGGGGCCAGTCACTGCTACATAAAACCAAATAGGCCACATTCTTTTGGCCTTTCTTTTATGGTCTTCAAATTCACCCGTCAATCCACGGTAGGCTGTAAATAAAATAAAAGGTAAACTGGTGGCTGCTAAAATAATATGGGTTGCTAATAAAATAAAATAAAGTCCTCTTGTATTGCCCAGAACCGCTTGCTCTGCAACGCTTACGATGCCATCATGGTCGCTATCTCCAAACTTGGTTTCCCCAGCAAACAAATGATGAGCAATATAACTTACTAAAAACAAGACGGAAAGTAAAAGGGCCGTAAGCATGATATTCTTATGGGCCTTATAATTTTTTTGTTTCACTGCCATCAAGGCAACCACCAACAAAACCGCTACCGTTGCATTCAAAATTGCATTCACTAAGGCAAAAATATGTTTGTCAAAAGGCAAATCAACCACTAGCGTAAATTTGCTTAAAAAAGTAACGGCCACTAAAACCACCACAGAGAATATACCAATCAACCATTTGGCTTTTTGATCATTTTTTTTAATTACAGCTGCTAACATAGTTTAATTTTATTTTGCAAAGTAAAAACTAAATTGATTATCTAGTTTATTTTGTTTTAGGTTTATTAAATTTTGTATTAAAATAATATACAAACCCACTTACCAATACTACAATTAACAACCAGAGCCAGCTTAGGTCTATAATGTCTTGAAATACTTTATTTTTCTTGGTCTTATCTTTTTCTAACATTAAGTAACCTACATCCTTGGCCAATTTTAAAATGGAAGCTGAATCTAATCCATTGTAATATCCGCGCACTTGCATTTTTTTATCTATCAAAATAAAACGACTGGTATGCACAAAGTCAGGGCTAATGGGCTCTTGGCTAAATTGATCCACTTTTAATTCTTCAAAAGCAAACTTGTAGATAGAATCTCTATTGCCTGTAAGTAACCACCAATTGTCAGCAGCTACATTCATCTTATTGGCATAGGCTTTTAAGACAGGAACGCTGTCCCTGATTGGATCTACGCTGATAGACATAAACTGTACAATCGAAGTATCTATTCTATTGCGCACCTCACCCCCTTTAGAAAAAGAGCCTTGCAACTTACTCATATTGTAAGTTAGTTTTGGACAAATGCTACCACAGCTGGTAAAAAATAAATCTAGGATGATGATCTTTCCTTCTTGGTCGTAAATAGACACTGAATCACCCAATTGATTCACCAAATGTATATTTTTTGTTTTGTGCCAAATACTATCAGATTTTTGTTTGCCATCTACTACTTGCTCTATCACCGTGTCTAATAAATAATGGCGAGGCATAATTACTGCCGTATCGCTTGCGGATTTTAACCACAAGTAACAAAACAGTGGCATAAAAAAAGCAATAAGTAAGCCGTAGAAAGATTTTTTTGACATTTTTAAAATTTAAAAACCACCTCTGAAATTGAGGTGGTTTAGTTTCTTTTTATTCAGTAATGCTATTGCCTTAAACCGCCTACTAATAATAAGGAGCTGGTTCTGGTTTAGCAGTTTCATGTTTTGATTCTGCTCCTTCATGCTTCGCTTCAGACCCTTCATGCTTTGCTGCACCGTGTTCTTCTTCTTTCTGCTCTACTTTAATAGTAGCTTGTTCTTTAAAATGTGGATCGTAGTTGTTGCGTAAATTTCTGAAAGAACTACCGTCCCATAAGAAAGCGCTAATGAACCATACAAATAACAATAATGGAACAACAATGGTCATGATTAAGTTTTTTACTTCATGCTTTAAGTGCATAAAATAAGCAACAATATAAAAAGCCTTCGCCATCATTAAAATAACAATGGTTCCTTTAATCGCTAGCTTAAGAGATACAGAAGTCATGCTAATCATCCAAAAACCTAAGATTAATTCAATAATCGTAAATACCGATAAGATAATCGTTACTTTTTTAATTTCTGCCATCGCCTCTGCATTGTGCGCTTCTTGATCTGTGTGTGAATGTGACATATAAATTTTTGAATGCTTATTATAATAAATAAAAGATAGTAAATACAAATACCCAAACTAGGTCTACAAAGTGCCAGTACAAGCCTGCTTTTTCAATCATTAAATAATGACCTCTTTGCTCAAACTTATTTAATAAAGTCATGATTAACATGATGATATTAATAACTACCCCGCTAAATACGTGGAAGCCATGAAAACCTGTAATGGTAAAAAAGAAGTTGGTAAAGTTGGTAGAACTAGCGGTACCATCTGCATTTAAAAACGGATTCATTCCCCACCAAGCACCTTCACTATGTAAATGATTCCACTCCCAAGCTTGACAGCTTAAAAACGCAATACCTCCAATAATGGTTAAAATCATATTTCTCACCACGCCTTGCTTATCCATATTCTTACCAGCATGTACTGCTAAAACCATGGTCACGGAACTAATGATCAATATAAAAGTCATGATACTTACAAACACCAAGGGTGCATGTACTCCATCTGGCGCAAAAGGGAAACTTCTAAAAACTTCGTTAGAATTAGGCCATCCGTTGGTTGAAAAACGGACTGTACCATAAGAGATTAAAAAAGCACCAAAAGTAAAGGCGTCACTCATTAAAAAGTACCACATCATTACTTTTCCGTACTCAGAATTAAAAGGGCTTTTCCCTCCTCCCCACAATTTTGCTTCATTAGGCGAAGCGGTTGTTGTTGTTGACATGTTCAATTTCTATTTCAGTGCAAAAATATTGGCTATCAAGGATATTCGTATCAAAAAACCGGGTTTTTTTGTATTTATCTTTAACAAATTTGGCCCCTTTATCCAATCCAATGAAGGAAGACAAAAAGGTAAATCCAAAGTATATCTACAAAATGCCAGTAGGTAGATAGCAATTCTACAGGCAAGGTGTTTTCTGTGTTGTTTTTGGCCGAAAAAGACTTAAAAGAGACCCCAATCAGTGCAATTACCCCGCCTAAAACGTGCAATAGGTGTAAAATGGTAATGACAAACAAAAAGGAGGCCGCCGAATTGCTTCTCGGACCTGTTAAAGCAATATTGTTGGCTTGGAGCTCCATGAAGCCTTGAACCTGTAAAATCATAAAAACTACGCCCAAAATAGCCGTTACACTTAAAAATCCGCGGTAAGGGTTAAGCAAGCCTTCTTTGGCCTTTTTAACAGCCATTTGCATGGTAAAACTACTTAGCAATATGACCACAGTAGCAATAAAGAATAATTTAGGAAGTTCAAAATCCAACCAGTTGGCTTGGCTCTTTTTTACAATATAGGCACTTGTTAAACCAGCAAACATCATAACAATGCTGCCAAGTCCTGCATACAAATACATTTTTTGAGGATGTATTTTATTTTTTTTAATTAATTCTGATGCCATAATATAATTTTTATAATTTATCTGCGAGTAAGGCTAAATAAACAATAGGTAAATAAATATAACTGCTAAACATCACTCTTCGGGCAGCAGGTACGCCCATATTTTGATAGAGTCTTATACATTGTACCACCATGAAAATATTGGCCACAAGTAAGATCCACATACTTACAGAACCTGTTAAGTTTAAGTAATGTGGTAAGAAACCAATAGGAATCATTAATACTGCATACATGATAGATTGTAAGGCCGTAAAACGAGTAGGCCCTTCTTTGGCAGGCAATAATTTAAAACCCACTCTAGAATAATCTGTATGTGATACCCAGGCAATGGCCCAAAAATGAGGGAACTGCCATAAGAATTGAATTAAAAATAAAGCTAGTCCAGCATAAGCAAAATCGTCGTTGCCCGCTACCCATCCAATCAAACATGGAAGCGCACCTGGAAAAGCACCTACTAAAACAGCAATAGAATTTATTTTTTTTAACGGCGTATAAATAAAAGCATACAAGAATAAACTAAATGCAGAAAGTAGTGCAGAAGAAAAATTAAAATACTTCCACATAATTGCAACACCTAAGACTCCCGTAACAATTGCAAAAGTATAAGCTGTTTGTTGCGACATTCTACCAGAAGCCACGGGGCGATTGGCTGTACGCTTCATTTGCGCATCTGTATCTTTCTCTACCGCTTGATTGATGGCATTGGCACTTCCTGTGATACATAAACCTGCAAAGGTTAAAAGTAAAATCATGGTCCAGTCATAAGCCATCACCTTTGGTGCCAACATATAACAAATCACACAAGTAAACACCACTGTAAAACTCAGGGTGAATTTCATTAACTGTGCGTAATTGGTCAATGTTTGTTTCAAGAAATATTTTTTTTCAAAATGATAATTCAACAAAAATAAAATGCACCTATAAAGTCATCAAATTAGAATGCCCTGAAATCAGGGCATTCTAGAACTGAATATTTTAACTAGTGGGTACCTGTTTCATCCGCACCTACTGGCGTAGTTTGTGGAATAAAGTCATGGCCATCTTTACCGTAATCATAAGGCCAACGGTGTACTTCTGGTATTTCACCAGGCCAGTTACCGTGACCAGGATTAATTGGTGTAGTCCACTCTAATGTATTAGCTTCCCATGGATTTAACACAGTTACTTTACGTCCTTTGAATATAGAGTAGAAGAAGTTAATTAAGAATAAAATTTGTGTTGCAAAAACAATCATGGCTACAGTACTAATAAAACGATTTAGTTCTGCAAATTGTTTAAAGCTTTCCCAAATGCTAAAATCAAAATAACGACGAGGCATACCCGCTAAACCTTGGTAATGCATTGGCCAGAAAATTAAGTAGGCACCTGCTATAGTTACCCAAAAATGAATATACCCTAATGAATTATTTAAATAGCGACCGTACATTTTAGGGAACCAGTGGTATACGCCGGCAAACATACCAAACATGGAGGCCACACCCATTACAATATGGAAATGCGCTACCACAAAATAACTATCGTGTAAATAAATATCTAAAGCAGCGTTACCTAACCAAATACCTGTTAAACCACCAGAGATAAATAAACTTACAAATCCGATAGCAAATAACATACCTGGCGTGAAACGAATATTACCTCTCCATAAAGTAGTTAACCAGTTAAATACTTTGATAGCAGAAGGCACAGCAATTAATAAAGTTAATAGAACGAATACCGATCCTAAGAATGGGTTTAATCCTGTAACGAACATATGGTGCGCCCAAACCAAGAAGGCTAAGATGGCAATAGCGAATAAAGAACCCAACATCGCCATATAACCAAAGATAGGTTTACGAGAATTCACTGACATGATTTCAGAAACCATACCCATGGCTGGTAATAAGATAATGTAAACTTCGGGGTGACCTAAGAACCAGAATAAGTGTTGGAATAAAATAGCAGAACCGCCTTCGTTAGATAAAGCGCCAACCCCATTCACATAAATATCAGAAAGATAAAAACTAGTTCCAAAGTTTCTATCAAAAATTAATAAGATCATACCAGACAACAATACTGGGAAAGACAATACCCCTAATACTGCGGTAAAGAATAAGGCCCATATTGTTAAAGGTAAACGTGTCATGCTCATTCCTTTCGTACGCATGTTCAAGATAGTAGCGATATAGTTCAAGCCGCCTAATAAAGAAGAGACAACGAATAAGGCCATTGAAATAATCCATAAGTCCATCCCTGTTTTAGAACCTGGAGAGGCATCATGTAAGGCTGACAATGGAGGATAGGCTGTCCAACCACCACTGAAAGGTCCTGTTTCTACAAATAAAGAAGACAACATGATCACACTTGCAGTAAAGAAGAACCAATAGCTTAACATATTCATAAATGGAGACGCCATATCGCGTGCACCCACTTGCAATGGAATTAAAAAGTTAGCAAAAGTACCCGACAAACCTGCTGTTAATACAAAGAATACCAATACCGTTCCGTGCGTGGTTACTAAAGCATAATAAGCTTCGGGTGTAATTTGACCACCTTTTGCCCACTTACCTAAAAGAGATTCTAACCAAGGAAAACTAGCATCAGGATAACCTAATTGCAAACGGAATAGTACGCTCATTAAACCACCTAATACTGCCCAAACCATCCCTGTGATCAAGAATTGCTTCGCAATCATTTTGTGGTCTTGACTAAATACATATTTAGTTAAGAAAGTATCATGATGTTCATGATGACCATGCTCATCGTGTCCGTGACTATCATGACCGTGTAAAACTGCTTCGTGACTCATACCTTTTATTTAAATAATTTAATCTTTCTATTGTTGTTATTACATTTTTGCAGCAGTGGCTTTAACCGTACTGTCTGCTTTCACTGGCACTGCGCTCGGATCTTTATCTGGGAAGGCAGTGAAGTATTGTGGCTTTTGTTTTGCCAACCATAAATCATATTCTTCTTGATCTACTACTTCAATCACCCCTTTCATAGAGTAGTGACCATTGCCACACATTTGATCACAAGAAATTTCATAAGCAAAATTGGGGTTGCCCGTTTTCTCACGCATTTCTTTTGTAGTGTAGATTGGTGTAAACCACATGGTAGTAGGAATACCAGGCACCGCATCCATTTTTAAACGGAAATGCGTTAAACCCACATCATGAATCACATCTCTTGATCCAATGATTAGTTTAACAGGTTGCCCTTTCACTACATACATAGTTTGTTCAGTTTGAATATCGTCTTGTGCATATTTATCATCCCAAATAATACCTACCGCATTGGTAGCAGGGTCAATGTTTTTATAATATTTTTTTCCAAAGATGGCATCCTTACCTGGGTAACGAAAAATCCATCCAAATTGTTTACCAGTCACTTCAATCACATTGGCATTCTTAGGAGGTTCGCCTGTAAAGAAAAACCAGTTACGTAAACCAAATACCACTAATATAGTTAAGGCAATAGCAGGAATGGCAGTCCAAATTAATTCCAACTTAGTGCTATGTGCAAAGAAGAAAACTTTACGATTTTTATCTTCTTGGTATTTATACGCAAACCAGAACAATAAAACTTGAGTGATCACAAATACGATCCCGGTAATGATTAAAGTAACAAAAAGCATTTGATCTACTTTCTCCCCTTGAATACTTGCCGCACCTTGTGCTAATTGTGTTTTACCGTAATAGGCTTTATTACAAACATAAATACCTACAAAGCCCAAGACCAAAAAAGCAATCATCAAAAATCCATTGATTTTATTGTTTTGTTGACGGCTGGCTTCTTCGCCTTTTAAAATGGATACGTATTCACTTGCTTTGGCAATTTGAAAAATTACCACAAAAATGAAGACAATGATTGCAACAGATAAAATTAAACTCATAATTCGTTTTTTCTAAATCAATAATTATACTTGATGAATAATACTTTCTTTAAGGAATGGGTGGTACTTCGCAATCAAAGGCTTGCTGGCCAATGAACGTGCTACCATGAAAATCATCACGCCTACAAAGAAGCTTAAGACGCCAAAATCCAACCAACCTAAGGATACATGTTCTTTCATTAAACTTCCCATTACCATTTGGTAAAAATCAATCCAGTGTCCAAATAAAATAAGCACAGCCATAAACGCCACTAAAGTAAAATTACGTTTAGCGGAGCGCTTCATTAAAATAATCAATGGGCAAAGGAAATTGATAAATAAGTTCAAGAAGAAAATAGGTTTGTAAGCTCCTTGCACACGGTGCTTGAAGTAAACAGTTTCTTCAGGAATATTCGCGTACCAAATAAGCATGTATTGAGAGAACCATAAATAAGTCCAAAAAATAGAGAAGGCAAACATGAACTTACCTACATCATGTAAGTGTTCGCTGTTAGACAATTCCATATAGCCTTTGTTTTTCATGTAGATCAACCAAAGCGCAATTAAGGCCATACCTGCCACAAATGAACTTGCAAAAGTATACCAGCTGTACATCGTAGAATACCAATGTGCATCAATACTCATTAACCACAACCAAGGAATGGTAGAAGCTACTGTTAAACCAAACCACACTAAGAAAAATCCAGAGCGGGTCATGTTTCTGATATTGAATTTGTGCGCAGTTTCATGGTCCATTGGACTTTCATCTGCTTCACGAGAAATTTGACGCATTCTATACCCAAAATAAGACCATAAACCAATGGCTAAAGTGGTCCATATAATATAGAAAGTAGGATTCAAGAAACCCGCCTTGCCTTTTAAGATAGGATCTTTAGCTACTGCTTCAGCATCTAACCAATGGTAGATATGGTGTTTACCACCAGCCACGATATAAATTAAAACAGCCAAAGTAATGGTACCAAACACTGGCACTAAAGTAGAAATAGCTTCTGCAATTCTTCTGAAAGATTGCATCCATGCAGCTTGCGCCATGGTACTAAAACATAAAAAGAACATAGCGGCATTGGTCACTAAAGTCCAGAAAATAGTGTTGTACATTAAGGTTCCCCAAAAATGTACTTGCTCATGTTCGTCACTGCTAAAGCCTTTGGTAAACATGCCATACAATAAGGCAGCGCCACCTATGCCTATTAATGCATAAGACCATGTTTTAAGACTACCAGGAATTTCAAATTGCTCTTTAATAGATGCCATCTTACTTCTTTTGTTTATTCTTAATATATTTAATAATCATCCAACGTTGACGCTTGCTTAATTGAGAAGCGTAAGAACCCATCAAATTTTTTCCGTAGGCCACAGAATAAAACATTTGACCCGCAGGCATGCTCTCATATTTAACATCCCCTACTAATGTTGCAGGTTTTGCAGGATAAGGACCATTGCCATCTTTATATAATGGGCCGTTGCCATTTAATTTAGCGCCATGGCAAATGCCACAGTTTACTAAATACAAACGTTCTGCTTCGGCAGCGTCTTTAGTGTTCAAAGAATCAATTGGATTGGGTACCAATTTAGAAGCATGGTAATTGGTGGTATCACCTGCTTTGTCTTTTGCATAGGGGAAAGGCATTTCCTTGCCACGTGCAATAGTGCCCGCCACAGGAAGGTTGTCATAATGAATTCCTTTATCTGCTAAATTGCTATGGTCTGCATAGGTTTCATAAGCACGGCTATAGGCCATATCAGGCATATAGAT
>CANFXV010000016.1 GCA_947451115.1 Bacteroidota bacterium | reverse complement strand
TACCAATTAGACCGATGCCAATTCCAGCACCGATAGCAGCTAATCCAGCGCCGATTGCGGCAACACTTCCTACTACCATTTTTTTACGTTTTAATTGTTATTGAAAAAAAATTTATAAATATTATTAATGATGTGCTTGATCATGATGTCCTTCCTCCGATGCCATTCCAATATACATCGCAGTAAGCATGGTAAAAATATAGGCTTGTAAAAAAGCAACTAGCAATTCTATCAAGAATATAAAAATTACAAAAGGCACCGCTACTGCAGCTGCATATACTGTTTTGAAAATAAAAATCAAACAAACCAAACTCAATACCAAGATATGACCTGCCGTGATATTGGCAAACAATCGAATCATTAATGAAATAGGTTTGTTAAATACGCCAATTAATTCAATAGGTGCTAAAAACAATTTCATAGACCAATGCATACCAGGCATCCAAAAAATATGCTCCCAATAGTTTTTATTAGAACTTAAATTCACTACAATAAAAACACAAACGGCCAAGGTCATGGTGAAAGCTATATTACCACTCACATTGGCTCCACCTGGGAATAAAGGAATCAATCCTAAAAAGTTATTCGTTAATATTAAAAAGAAGATGGTTAGTAAGAAGGGCATGTATTTAGCATAACGCTTCGCACCAATATTAGGAAGCGCAATTTCATCTCTTACAAAGAGTACAATGGGCTCCATAAAAGATTGTAATCCTTTAGGCGCAGAAGTAACCCCTGTTTTCTTATAAGCACTTGCTGCAGTTAAAATAACCAAAAGCAAAATGATAACAGAGATAAATAAACTTGCAACGTTTTTAGTAATAGAGAAGTCCCATAGTTTTTTACTAGCAGCAGCATCTACTTCACCTGCGGCATTCACAATTTTAGTTTTGCCTGCCACCAATTTATAATCAAACTTTCCTTTATAAACTACTGGCTCATGGTGTTCGTCTACCAATTTAGCGGAAGAAAAAACTTCCAATCCTTGTGGCGTATATAAAATAACAGGTAAGGAAATGGTCGTATGCCCCCATAAATGCCAGCTATGATCATCCTTAATGTGCTCCAAAATAGTTTCGGTAACATTAAAACTACCTTCTTCTTTTGCTTCTGTTTTTTCAGCAGCAAAAGAAACTACTGTATTAAAGAAGAAAACTAGGCTGAAACTTACTGCCAATAAAGGTTTAATGCGATTAAGGAACATACTTATTTGAAAATTTGCTGCAAAGATAAGAAGAAAGCCTTTGAATCTGCATAAATTTCAAGAGAAATTGAGCCAAAATATTCAAAATCAATAAAGTTGTAATTCCTTGATAATCAATATATTAAAAGAATCATAAAGATTTCTTTTGCTCAAATTGCATTTCATTCAAGGTAGCATAAAGTCCGCCTTGTTCTAGCAGCTCCAAATGGGTGCCCATTTCCTTGATTTTACCCTTGTCTAAAACAATAATTTTATTGGCTTTGCGAATGGTAGAAAGTCGGTGAGCAATGACAATGGACGTACGTCCTTTTATCAAGGTGTCAATGGCGCGCTCAATCAACTGTTCACTTTCGGTATCTATAGAGGAAGTGGCTTCGTCTAAAATTAAAATGGATGGGTTGTACAATAATGCGCGAATGAAACTTAACAATTGTCTTTGGCCTAAACTTAAAGTGGCCCCTCTTTCCATCACTTGGTAATCATAATCACCTGGCAATTGCATGATAAAATCGTGCATGCCAATCATTTTCGCTGCTGCTTGCACCTGCGCTATACTGATGTCTTTATTACGCAAAGTAATATTGTCTACAATCGATCCAGAAAATAAAAATACATCTTGCAAAACCACCCCGACTGAGGCCCTCAATCGATCTAAAGAATAAGACTCGATGGCATGATCATCTAATAATATACTTCCAGCTTGATAAGGATACAATCTATTTAAAATACTGATGATAGAAGTCTTGCCGCTACCTGTGGATCCAACCAAGGCAACGGTGGTGCCTGCTTCCACTTGAAAGCTTAAATTATTTAAGACCCAATTGGGTTCATTGTAAGCAAAACTAACTTCTTTGAATTCTATTTTTCCTTTGATCTGCTGCGGCGCATAAGTGCCTTCATTCAAAGTAACATCTTCATTGTCTAACACTTTAAAAACGCGCTCCGCTGCAACCATACCCATTTGTAGGACATTGAATTTATCGGCAATCATTCGCAGCGGTCTAAAAATTTGATTCAAAAATAAAATAAATGCCACTAAGAGTCCCGCATCCAATGACCGATCTGCCACCCACCATACAATTAAACCCATGCTTAGGGCCAAGACCACTTCTACAACAGGAAAGAAAACAGAATAAGCAAAAATAGCCTTGATGTTGGCCGCCTTATGTGATTCATTAATTTTTGAAAACTTTTGCATCTCTTTTTCTTCTGCTGCAAAAGCATGTACCACCTGCATACCTGAAATATGTTCTTGAACAAATGCATTCAATGCCGCTACTGCATTTCGAACTTGAATAAAACTTTTATTCACGCTTTCTTTGAAGAAATAAGTTGCCACGAGCATAATAGGAAATGGAATCAAACAAATCAAAGTCAATTTCCAATCTATTACAAACATGGTGGATAGGGTCACAATAATGGTCAACAAATCGGCAAGTATTGGTATCAAACCATCTGAAAAAATATCATTGATGCTTTCAATGTCATTAATGGTTCGGGTAGTTAAAGTGCCAATAGGTGTTTTATCAAACTGCCTCATCTCCCAATGCATAATTTTATGATACACTTTATTTCTAAGGTCTCTAATCACCTGCTGCCCTAGCCAAGCCATACCAAACGTGAAAAAAAAGCGCACCAAGGTTTCAAATAGGATAAATACTACCTGAAATAGTGTAATGGATAAAATAAGTTGAATGCTAGAATCAAAGGCATTGCCAGGCAAAAAGAAATGCATCCAATGGGGTAAATTCACGGTTTTTCCAATGGCCGCATTCACCGTTGCTTGAATCAAATAAGGTCGAATGGGGGTAGAAAATGCGAGTACGATAGACAAAAACACATTGGTCCAAAAGATGAATCGATAGGGTCTGACAAAAGAGAAAACTCTTCTTAAAATGGAACCTTTGAATATTTTTTTTGGTGGCGTCGACGACATACGGGTTCAAAGTTACACTATCTGTTTGTTCTTTGTAAAAATCCTAGCCCTTTTACGTATTTTCGTTCTAAGATGGACTTGATAGACTTAGACAATAATTCGGGAATAGTAGCCCCCTACAACTTAGATGACGAACAAGAAAAAAAAGAAATTGTTCGCCACTATCGTGCATTGTTAAGGGCACTCAGAGAAAAATTAAAAAAGGGGGATAAGGAGCTGCTTAGAACTGCATTTGAAATGGCCGCAGAGGCACATAAAACCATGCGTAGAAAAAGTGGCGAACCTTATATTCTTCATCCCATCGCCGTGGCCATGATTTGTGTGGAAGAAATTGGCCTTGGCGTAAGAAGTACGATTTGTGCCTTATTACATGATACCGTAGAAGACACCGATATTGCGCTGGACGATATTAAAAGTGAATTTGGCAATGAGATTGCAAAAATTGTAGATGGCTTAACCAAGATATCCACGGTGATGGATACCAATAGTAGTCAGCAAGCAGAAAATTTTAAAAAGATTTTACTCACCCTGACCGATGACCCAAGAGTGATCTTAATCAAATTGGCCGACCGATTGCACAATATGCGCACTTTGGATGCCATGAAACAAGAGAAACAATTAAAAATTGCTTCTGAAACCATTTGGGTATACGCGCCCTTAGCGCATCGTATGGGCTTGTACAATTTAAAAACAGAACTAGAAGATCTGTCCATGAAATACATGGAGCCTGACACCTATAAAGAAATTGCAAAAAAATTAGCAGAGACCAAAAGAGAAAGAACTAAATACATTAACGAATTCATTCGCCCCTTAAAAGAAAAATTAACCCATGCCGCCTTTGAATTTGAAATTCAGGGCCGACCCAAAAGCATTCATTCTATTTGGAATAAAATAAAAAAGAAAGGGGTTAGTTTCGAAGAGGTATATGACTTATTTGCCATTCGTGTTATTTTAGATGTGCCGCTTGAAAAAGAAAAGGAAGATTGTTGGAAAGTATATTCCTTAGTCACAGACGAATACCTCCCCTCTCCAGAAAGATTGAGAGATTGGTTGAGCAATCCTAAAAGTAATGGATATGAAGCCTTGCACACGACCGTAATGGGTCCTCAAGGAAAATGGGTAGAAGTGCAAATTAGAACCAAAAGGATGAATGAGATTGCGGAGAAAGGCTTGGCGGCTCATTTTAAATACAAAGAAGGTTCTCAAAGTGAAGATAGATTTGACAAATGGTTTGTTCAAATTAGAGAAGCATTAGGCAATCAACAAGAAGAAGGCATTGACTTTTTACAAGATTTCAAAACCTCTTTTTTAGCAGAAGAAATATATGTCTACACCCCCAAAGGGGAAGTTAAAATGTTGCCCATCAATTCTTCGGCCTTGGATTTTGCTTTTTACATACATACGGCCATTGGTTCAAAATGTATTGGGGCCAAGGTCAATCATAAACTAGTCCCCATTAGCCACAAACTTCGTAGTGGAGACCAGATTGAAATCATCACCAGCAACAAACAAAAACCCACCGAGGATTGGTTGCAAAACGTAGTAACCGCCAAAGCAAAAAATAGCATCAAAGATGCCTTAAGAGAAGAGAAAAAACAGATTGGTGAAGAAGGAAAGTACACCTTACAAAGAAAATTAGAAGGCATAGGCGCTGTGTACAATACCTATAATATTGATCAGGTCATGAACTATTATAAATTGACCAGTCATTTAGATTTATTGTTTAAAATAGCCACCAAGAATATCGATTTAAAAGAACTTAAACTTTTTCAGGTAATTGGGGAAAAAATAGAAGCCCCAAAACCCTTGGTCATCCCACAAGAAATTAATCCAGAACTTAATAGCCCTAAACAACTCCCCAAAAAAGATTCCGAACTCATTATTTTTGGAGAATCCAGCGATAAAATAAAATACAGTTTAGGTAAATGCTGCAACCCCATTCCAGGGGATGATGTATTTGGTTTTGTGAGCACAGCGAAGGGTTTAATCATCCACAGAACCAATTGCCCCAATGCCACCCAATTGCTGGCCAATTATGGGCATCGAGTGGTGAAAACCAAATGGGCTAAAAACAAAGAGATTTCATTCCTAACAGGTCTTAGTATTGTGGGGATGGATGATGTCGGCATTGTGAATAAAATTACCAATATTATCAGTGGGGAGCTTAAAATAAATATTGCCGCCTTAACCATTGAATCCAAGGAAGGCTTATTTGAAGGCACGATTAAAGTGTATGTTCACGACAAGGACGAATTGGAAGATTTGGTAGATAAAATCAAAGCCCTCCAAGGCATTCAACAAGTAAGCCGTTTTGACACAGAAACTGTGTAATTAAAATAGGTAATCAACTTTTCAAGACTTATTTTTGTTGTCTCAAATACAAAAATCATGGTAGATGTAATTTTAGGACTTCAATGGGGAGACGAAGGGAAGGGAAAAATCGTGGATTATTTCGCTCCCAATTATGACATCATTGCACGCTTTCAAGGCGGACCCAATGCAGGGCATACCTTGTATGTGAATGGTACTAAAATGGTTTTGCATCAAATACCTTCTGGTATATTTCACCAAGACAAAATAAATATTATTGGCAATGGCGTAGTGCTAGATCCAGTTACCTTAAAAAAAGAATGTGACGCCGTGGCTGCCATGGGCGTGGATGTAAAAAAGAATTTATTTATTTCAGAAAGAACCAATATCATTATCCCTACTCACCGTGCTTTGGACAAAGCTTCTGAACTAGCCAAAGGCGAAAGCAAGATAGGTTCTACCTTAAAAGGGATTGGACCTGCCTATATGGACAAGACAGGCCGCAATGCCTTAAGAGTGGGTGATTTATTGAGTAAAAATTTCATTAGCAAGTACATTACTTTGCGCATGAAACATCAAAAGATTTTAGACAGTTTTAATTTCAATGAAGACATCAGCGAAATGGAAAACGAATTTTTTGAAGCTTTGGAGTTTTTGAAAACCATGAACATCATCAATTGCGAATATTTTATTAATGATCAAATTTCCAAAGGGAAAAAAGTATTGGCCGAAGGCGCACAGGGTTCCATGTTGGACATTGATTTTGGCACTTTCCCTTTTGTGACTTCTTCTAATACTATTTCGGCAGGTGTATGTACTGGTTTAGGTATTGCACCAAAATTGATCAACGAAGTTTTTGGCATCACCAAGGCTTATTGTACAAGAGTGGGTAGTGGTCCATTCCCTACCGAATTAAATGATGCCACTGGAGAAGAACTTAGAAAACTAGGATCTGAGTTTGGTGCCACCACAGGTCGCCCGCGTCGTTGCGGATGGATTGACTTGGTGGCTTTAAAATATACTTGCATGATCAATGGTGTAACACAAATTATTATGACCAAGGCAGATATCTTAGATAGTTTCAAATCTTTAGAATTGGGTATTGCTTATGAAATGGAAGGTAAACAAATTGATTATGTGCCATTCCAGTTAGTAGGAACACCTGTAGCACCCGTTTGGAAACAAATGGAGGGCTGGAATATGGACACCACTAAAATGAAAGAAGACAAGGAATTACCTGCGACCATGAAAACATATATAAAATATATCAATGAATACCTTGGTGTACCGGTAAAATATGTTTCTAATGGACCTGGCAGAGACCAAATCGTACACATATAATTTGGTCCTAGCTGAGAAATATTTCTTTCACTTTTTTTTAAAAAAAGGACATTTTTTTTTGGTAAATACAATTTTCAGTTGAAATTTTACACTGTTAATAGTTGTAATAAATTATGGCCATAAAATCTTTAAAAGAAAATAAGTCTACCGCTGCAAAAAGCGGAATTGAAAAGACAAGCAAAGCTTCCCCTAAGCCAAGTAAGAAAAAAGATTTGGACGATGAGGATGAGGTAGATGATGAAGAAATAAACGACGATTGGGGCAAAGAAGAAGAGGATACCAGCTGGGATCCAGATTTTGAAGAGTTTGATATGCCAAAAAAAGCTTCCAAAAAACCAGGCAAGTTTAAAATATCCGAAGAGGAAGATGATTTTTCATTGAATGAAGATTTCAAAGAAATAGACGACGATGATTTGTTTGAAGAGAAAGACGAATTAGACGACTATTAATCTCTAAGCTTTTCTTGAATCCATTGCATTTGCAGCAAAGGACAATAAGCCCGTTTCATTAAAGCCAGCACTCATTATTTGTAAGCCAAAAGGTAGGCCATTGCTATGGGTAAATAATGGAATAGAGATAGCGGGAATTCCCACTAAATTGGCATACACGGTATAGATATCAGCTAAAAACATTTCGGTAGGTGTATGGTTGTTTTCTCCCAATTTAAATGCAGGGGTGGGCACGGTGGGTGAAATTAAAATATCATAAGAAGCAAAAAGTGTATTCGTGAGGTCCACTAATTTTTGTCTTACTTGTTGTGCCTTGGTAAAATAAGCATCAAAATAACCCGCACTTAAAACAAAAGTGCCAAGTAAAATTCTTCTTTGCACTTCTTCTCCAAAACCTTCCGTTCTTGATTTTTTATAAAGTTCAGTAAGGTCGTCCAGCGTCTCCTTAGTTCTATGTCCAAATTTAATGCCATCAAACCTCGACAAATTGCTAGAAGCTTCTGCGGTGGTGAGTACATAATAAGTGGGCACCAAAAAAGAAAGCAAAGAAAAATCAATGGCATCTACTTCAAAACCTTTTTCTTTTAAATCCGTAATATAGGCCAAGGTTTTTGTTTTCATTTCTGGATCCAAACCTGGATGCTCGAGGGTCTCTTTAAAATAAGCAATTTTTTTAGGGACATTATTGGCTGCTAATGCTTTTGTATAAGAAGGAACAGGTTGCTGAGAAACGGTACTATCAAACTCATCAGCTCCTGCCATTACTTCTAAAACCAAGGCAGCATCCGCTATGGTAGTTGAAAAAATACCAATTTGATCAAAGGAAGAAGCATAGGCAATCAAACCATAACGTGAAATACGACCATAACTTGGCTTAAGTCCTATGACGCCACAAAAATCTGCTGGCTGTCTAACAGAGCCTCCTGTATCAGAGCCAATACTAATCATACAAAGTTGAGCTTGTATGGAAACAGCCGACCCACCGGAAGAACCACCTGGTACCCTAGTGTTGTCCAATGCATTTTTCACAGGACCATAGGCAGAATTTTCATTACTGCTGCCCATGGCAAACTCATCACAGTTTTGACGACCAATAATAATGGCACCTTCATCTATTAAAGCTTGAACCGCAGATGCGGTATAGGCTGCTGTATAATTTTCTAAAATTTTTGAAGCGGCACTTACTTTATGGCCTTGGTAACAAAGCACATCTTTAATACCAATCACCACCCCATGTAATTTTCCCATGGCATCCCCTTTAGCCCTGGAGCTGTCCAATGATTGCGCAGCGGCCATGGCTTCTTCGGCAAAAACCTCTAAGAAAGCATTTAAATCTGCATGCGCGCTAATCTGATCAAGGTAAAAATTTACTGCCTGAATACAAGTAACTTGTTCAGCAATTAATGCAGTATGGTAGTCTTTGATTGAATGAAACCGAAACAAAGTCTAATGAGTTAATTGGTAAAAAAAAGGAATCGAGAAATAAACTAAACAGGCTTTTCGTCTTTTTCTTTAATGCCTTCTTCGATCTCTTTTTTCACGTTATTTTTAGCATCGTTAAATTCACGGATACCCTTACCTAATCCACGCATGAATTCAGGGATTTTTCTTCCGCCAAACATCACTAAAATAACCACACCGATAATTAATAATTCTTGAAATCCTAAGTTGCCCATAATGTTAAATTTAGAACATTAAAGATAAGGTAATTATAAAACAGAAGGCGAATATTTATAGGAATTAAGCCAATATAAAGCTAAAAATCAGGGCCAAAAAAAAGTCCCGATCTAGGGTTAGAACGGGACTTGGTATCTAGTAAGTTTAAATAAGCTTGATTAGAATCTTTTTTCTTTAATACGCGCACTCTTACCGCTTCTATCGCGTAAGTAATACAATTTAGCACGACGTACTTTACCAGACTTGTTCAACAAAATACCATCGATATTTGGTGACAAGAAAGGGAATAAACGCTCTACACCCACTCCATCAGAGATTTTACGCACTGTGAAAGAGGCGGTAGCGCCAGTTCCTTGTGTTTTGATCACATCTCCACGGAAACTTTGGATACGTTCTTTACCACCCTCAACTATCTTGTAGTTTACGGTAATATTATCACCAGCTTTGAAGGCTGGATAGTCTTTTTTTGCGGTCAATTGCTCGTGTACAAATTTTACTGCTTCGCTCATAATACGTTGTTTTTGCGGACGGCAAAGGTAGGCGAACCCAGCTTACCATCCAAATTATTTGAATCCAAAATTAATAATCGCCTATCTGGCAATGTTTACAGCTCTTTTTTCACGTATAACGGTTACTTTGATCTGACCCGGATAGGTCATTTCGGTCTGTATTTTCTGTGCAATGTCAAAACTTAGTTGGTCAGAGGTTTGATCGGTTACTTTTTCCGCTTCCACAATCACCCTTAATTCACGACCCGCTTGAATGGCATAGGCTTTTTCTACCCCTTGATAATTCATGGCTAAATTCTCTAAGTCCTTGATTCTCTGGATGTATTGTTGCATAATCTCTCTTCTAGCACCAGGTCTTGCACCGCTGATGGCGTCACAGGCTTGAATGATCGGAGATATTACATATTGCATTTCCATTTCATCATGGTGGGCCCCAATGGCATTCACCACGGCTGGGTTCTCCCCATATTTTTCGGCCAATTTAGCCCCCAATAATGCGTGACTTAGTTCTGTTTCCTCATCAGGTACTTTACCAATATCGTGCAGCAAACCTGCTCTTTTAGCCAATTTAGGATTGATGCCTAATTCAGCCGCCATAATGCCACATAAGTTAGCCGTTTCACGAGAGTGCATCAATAAGTTTTGACCGTAAGAAGAACGGAAACGCATTTTACCAATGATACGAATCAATTCTTTATGTAAACCATGAATCCCTAATTCAATGACGGTGCGCTCTCCAATCTCTGCAATTTGATCTTCTAATTGACGACGTGTTTTTTCTACCACTTCTTCAATACGCGCTGGGTGGATACGACCATCCGTTACTAAACGTTGTAAACTCAAACGAGCAATTTCACGACGCAATGGATCAAAAGAAGAAAGTAAGATGGCTTCTGGTGTATCATCTACAATTAAATCCACCCCAGTCGCTGCTTCAATGGCGCGTATGTTTCGACCTTCTCTACCAATGATTTGTCCTTTCATTTCGTCAGACTCCAAATTAAATACAGTCACTGTATTTTCAATGGCTACTTCTGCCGCAGTTCTTTGAATAGATTGAATAATTATTTTTTTCGCTTCCTTATTCGCTTTTTGTTTAGCCTCTTCGATAATTTCTTGTTGTAAGACCAAGGCCTGTGTTTGGGCTTCATGCTTCAGGCTTTCAATCAATTGTTGCTTGGCATCTTCTGCACTTAAATTGGCGATCTTCTCTAAACGACGGATATGCTCTTCCTGATGTTTCTCTAATTCAGAACGTTTTACATTCACTAAATCAATTTCACGATTTAGTTTTTCCTTAATGAGGTCATTGTCTTTTACTTGCTTGTCAATAGAAGCTTCCTTTTGATTGATGGTAATCTCTTTCTGCTTGATTCTATTTTCCGCCTCACCAATCTTTTTGTTTTTCTCTAATAAGTCACGGTCATATTCCGATTTCAATTGCACAAAACGTTCCTTAGCTTCTAGTTGCTTTTCCTTTTTAATGGTCTCTGCTCTAAGTTCTGTTTCTTTTAAAATGTTGGCAGCTTGTGCCTCGGCTTCTTCAATTTGCTTTTTTGTATTACGGGCAAATACTAATTTGCCTATGAGCAATCCAACCACCAAGGAACTTGCTCCTATGATGGAAAATAATATTGTTTGGTCCATTGTTTAAATCTTGTTTTTTAAAAAAAATCATACTCCCCTTTTTCGTTGGTAATGAGGTTACTACATCAATCCTATATTATTTATAAATCGTTATAAGTCACTTATAGCAAGCTGCATTCGTTCTATCTACTACAAGATGACGTATTAGGATTATTCATAATGCGTCAAAGGTTCCGAGACGAAGATAATCAATTAATGGAAAGAATAGACCTAGGTCATTGAATTATATGGTAGAAAGCGCCTTTTCGATGGCCCCTGTAAACCCATCGATTTGATTTTGAATGGATTCCAATTCATAGAGGTTCTGCCCTGTCTGCTGTTGCTCGGTGGTGAACCACAATAACACCATAGAAATATAGTCCTGCATGTCCTTGCCGGCATAGGCATTTTTGAATTCCACCATTTTCTGGTTGATGAGGTGGGCTGTTTTACGCACCGCCTCCTCATCCTTGGCAGCAATCTTCACTCTATAGGAGCGATCTGCAATGGTAATATTGACGGGTATTAATTCCTCGTTTTCGGGCATGGCTAAGGATTCAAATTTTTAATATTGGCATCTATTTCTTTAATGTATTGATCTATTTTCTTCACCAATTTTTCCTTAGCGGCAGGATCCATTTGGGCTTTATTGACCATGGAAGCTGTCCATTGTGTTTTTTCGTCTTTTAATTGCTGCTCCACGACGGCGGTGGCTTCTTTTTGTTGCGTCAAGGAAGTTTTTAATTGTTGATTTTCTTTTTCCAACTGCGCATAACGCTTGAGCAAAAGCTGAAGCTTTTCTTGTAGTGCTAATATAGAATCGTTAAGGTTGGGCATTCAAAGTTTTGTTAGCTGAAATTAACTATTTTCTTATTTCTGCTTGAATATTTTTTTCAAATTGTTGGATGAGCATTTGCATCATTGCATCAATCTCTACATCGGTTAACGTCTTATCAGGTGCATTGAATACAAAATTAATGGCCACTGATTTTTTTTGATGGCCTAGTTTTTCACTTTCGAAAATATCAAATACCCTAGACTCTTTTAAGGCCGTTAATTTTGCGGCATGAATGCTGGATTCAATGGCTTCATATAAGGTAGCTTCTGGTACCACTAATGCCAAGTCTCTTTCTATAGATGGATATTTTGAAACTTCTTGATACACTACTTGTTTGCTTTGATAAACTTGCATCAAAGCGGTCAAATCAAAATAAATATAGCCCACCGCTTGCTTGATGCCAAATGCATTTAATTTTTTTGAGGAGATGATTTGTAGCTGCCCCAATACTTTTTTAGCTGCCACTAGTTCAATCACTGAACCATTGGTTTTGAAAGTATAATTTTCAATACCTAATAATTCAAAAATTGCTTGTACCATTCCTTTGGCTACAAAAAAATCTTGTACGGCACCCTTAGTTCTCCATCCATCCTCTAATTGTTTTCCAGCAACATAGATGGCCAATTGCTCTGCTTCATAATAGCTGCCCTTACTTGACTTTCCATATACTTTACCCAATTCAAAAAGGGATAGATGACTGTTTTTTCTATTTAAATTATAGGCAATGATTTCCAACCCTGTTTCTAACATGGAAGGACGCATGACATTTAGCTCAACGGTTAAATTATTTAACATTTTTACCGAACCTGCCAATACTTCTTCAGAAAAATAGGCACTATTGGTAATGGAATTAGTGACGATCTCTGTGTAGCCTCTTCCCACTAAATAATTCGCTATTTTCTCTTTGAATTTTTCTTTCTTTTCTAATGGGTCAATGGATGGGCTAATAGAAATAGTCGTAGGAATGGCAATATTGTCCAAGCCATCAATACGTAAGATTTCTTCTACTAAGTCGGCGGGCAAACTAATGTCTGGTTTGTGAAAAGGCACTGCCAATTCAATCTCCGTCTCTGTTGCATGAACTATTTCAAAACCCAAACTGCTTAATATAGTTTTCACTGCAGTAGCCGAATAATTTTTGCCACTTAACTTTTTTAAATAAGCATAAGTTAAAGTAACTTTTGTTTTGCTTGCTGGATGCGGATACACATCTACCACTTCACTACAAGTACCGCCTGCCAGTTCTTGGATCATTGCTGCGGCCAACTCTAATACATCCACGGTGCCGGTGATGTCTACCCCTTTTTCAAATCGAGTAGCCGCATCAGTTCTGAGGCCATGGTGGACTGATGTTTTACGAATGTGTACATTTTCAAACCATGCACTTTCTAAAAAAATATTTTTTGTAGCAGCAGTTACCCCACTTTTCAAACCACCAAAAACTCCTGCAATACACAAAGGCTTTTCACTGTCACTGATCATGACATCTTCGGCAGTGAGTGTGCGTTCTGTTCCATCTAAAGTAATGAATTTAGTACCTGCAGGATATTTTTTTACGATTACTTTTTGGTCTTTGATTTGAGCTGCATCAAAGGCATGCAAGGGCTGACCTGTGGCGTGTAAAATGTAATTGGTAATGTCTACAATATTATTAATACTGCGCACGCCAATGGCTTGCAAAATATTTTTTAACCAATTAGGCGATTCTTTTACGGTTACCCCTTCTATATTTAAACCACTGTATCTTCTACAACCTTTTTCGTCTTCAATACTTACTTTAAAAACTTTGATAGATTTATCTTTTGTCGCTTTTTTTGTAAAAGGACTGATGGCTTTAACTGCAGTTTCATGGTAAGACAAATAGGCACAAACATCTTTGGCAACCCCATAGTGACTCATCGCATCCATTCTATTGGGGGTCAAACCAATTTCAAATATCCAATCTTGATCATAATCAAATACCTCCGCTACCAAATCTCCTGCCTTCCATTGATTGTCTAAAACAATAATACCTGCATGGTCATCACTGATGCCAATTTCATCTTCGGCACAAATCATTCCCTCACTTTCTTCGCCTCTTATTTTTGCCAACTTCATCGTGATCGGATCTTTGCCTTTGGGAAAGATGGTCGCACCAACTGGAGCCAGTACTACTTTCTGTCCCACTGCAACATTGCTAGCGCCACAAACCACCTTCAAGGGACGCTCTTTGCCAACGGCTACCTTGGTCAATTTTAATTTGTCCGCGTTGGGATGTTGTTCTACTTCCAAAACCTCTCCCACCACTAGGCCAGCCAATCCGCCTTTGAAATTTTCATAATGTTCCAAGGATTCCACTTCTAAGCCAATGGAAGTAAGGATGGTGGACAATTGCTCAGGGGTAAGCTTTTGAGGTAAATAAGTAGAAAGCCAGCGATAACTAATCGTCATATAGGATCTTTATGGTATGGCTTCAAAAATACAAATTTTTAAGTGCTTTTGAGTAAAAAATAGAAGTGAATAACTGCAAATACTAAGTGCAAAACCAGTGAATAACCTTTAATTTTTGTGTATTTCACCTTAAAATCGGCTGTGCATAAGCCTCTTGCAAAACTAAATTTCATGAAGTCCCAATTTGGGTTGATTTTCGCAGTAGAAAATAGTTGATTCAATATGGCCCTCCCCAATATAAATACCAATAGAACAAAAAAGAAATCTACCTCCGTGGATATTAGCTCCATGATGTATGGAAAAATTCCGCCACAAGCAAGAGAATTGGAGGAAGCCGTATTAGGTGCCATCTTATTAGACAAAAGTGCTTTTGATACGGTGACTGAAATTTTAAAGCCTGAATGTTTTTATGTAGAAGCGCATCAAATGATTTTTGATGCCATGCAAGGCTTGCAACAAAAAAACATGCCCATTGACATGCTCACTATGGTGGAAGAATTAAAAACCAGAGAGCAATTGGACCTTATTGGTGGCGCTTATTATATTTCTAAGTTAACCAACGTGGTGGTATCCACTGCCAATATAGAAGCACATGGAAGAATTGTTTTACAAAAATTTATACAAAGAGAACTCATTAGAATTAGTGGCGAGGTAATTGCAAATGCTTATGAAGATAGCACCGATGTTTTTGATTTGCTAGATGATAGCGAAACAAAAATGTTCAACATCACCAATAATTATTTGAAGAAAAATTTCGTGGATATTGGAGATGCCTTGGCGCATGCGGTAACAAGAATTGATTTACTAAGAACACAAAAAGATGAAATCTCTGGAGTCCCTAGTGGTTTCACTTCTTTAGATAGAATTACTTATGGATGGCAGCCTACCGATTTAATTATTTTAGCGGCACGTCCATCTGTGGGTAAAACTGCTTTTGCTTTAAACTTGGCACGCAATGCTGCATTGCATCCAACCAAACCCCAAGCGGTAGGCTTTTTTAGTTTGGAGATGAGTGCCTCCCAATTAGTGCAACGTATTTTAAGTGCAGAAAGTGAAATTAAAATGGAAAAAATTTCTAGAGGTAAACTAGAAGATTACGAATACCAACAATTGCATAGCAAGGGGATAAAAAAATTAGAACAAGCACCTATTTATATTGATGATACAGCTGCTTTAAATATATTTGAATTCAGGGCCAAGGCCAGAAGATTGGTGAACAAACACCATGTGAAAATTATCATCATTGACTATTTGCAATTGATGAGCGGTTCGGGAGATAGAAATTCAAATCGTGAGCAAGAGATTAGTAATATTTCAAGAAGTTTAAAAGCATTGGCCAAGGAATTGAATATTCCCATCATCGCATTGTCACAATTGAGTCGTGCGGTAGAAACCAGAAAAGAAAGTAAGATGCCGCAGTTGAGTGATTTACGTGAATCGGGCGCCATCGAGCAGGATGCAGATATGGTCATGTTTATTTATCGTCCAGAATATTATGAAGTGATGAGCAATGAAATGGGCGAAAGCACACAGGGTGAAACACATATCAGAATTGCCAAACATAGAAACGGTCGATTGGATTTAATTAAATTAAGGGCCAATTTAGACATTCAACGTTTTGAAGAAATGGAAGGCGAAAATGGTATTCCTGGCTTGGGCAGTAATTATAAGCCAATTCAAACGGCTGCCAATAATGGCGGCGCTGAAGATGGTGGGCGCTTTTTTATTCAAGGCAGCAAAATGAATGGTGGCGAATTTGACGAAGGCATCAACGACGATCAGCCTTTTTAAAATCTATCCTTATGCCTGTTCCCTATTTCTACGAACCTAATTTAATTTCAGGCAATACTAGTTTTACCTTAAGTGAAACCAGCAGTAAACATTGCATTCAAGTATTGAGGATGCAGGAAAATGCACGCATAGATTTAACCAATGGCAAAGGTTTTTTATTTGAAGCAAGCATTCAAGTGCCACATAAAAAAAATACCATCGTAACCCTTCTCTCAGAAAAACAAATGCCCGCGCCTACGCAAAGCTTGACCCTAGGTATTGCTTTACTAAAAAATGCAACGCGTTTAGAATGGCTGATAGAAAAGGCGACCGAAATGGGCGTGACTTCAATTATACCGATGCTTTGTGAAAGAACCCTTTTTGAAAAATTCAAATTGGACCGAATGCAAAACATTGTACAATCGGCCATGATCCAAAGTCAACAAACTTGGCTGCCCAATATCACCGCACCTATCAAATTTAAAGAGGTGATAGCCCAACAAAAAAATGCGCAGAAATTAATTGCCCATTGCGAGGCAGGTGATAAAATTGACATCAAAAAAATCAAGGCCGATCAGGATTGCCTTTTATTGATTGGCCCTGAAGGAGATTTTAGCCCCTCCGAAATTGAACTCGCCCTTCAAAAGGGTTACCAAGCAATTCATTTGGGTCCCACACGACTCAGAACAGAAACAGCTGGCCTATTTGCCTTAAGTGTCTTAAAAAATTTCTAATTTCAAGCAATGAAAATTGTTGAAGTCAATTCGGCTGCTTTAGCCAATGCTTTTATTGAAATTAATGCCCAAATGAATCAAGGCAATCCTCATTACATTAGGCCCTTGAATAAAGAGGTGTCTGAAGTGTTTGACGAAAATAAAAACAAATTATTCCAACAGGGTAAGGCCAAAAGATGGTTGTTGCAAAATGAAGAAGGTAAATTCATTGGTCGCATTGCTGCTTTTTATTATTCAAGTTATCAAAACAAGGGTACTGAATTTCCGGTAGGCTGTATTGGTTTTTTTGATTGCACCAACAATGTTAAAGCAGCTACCTTGCTTTTGGATACGGCTAAAAATTGGCTATCCGCCCATGGCATGCAGGCCATGGATGGTCCCATTAATTTTGGTGACCGAGACAAATGGTGGGGACTGATGGTGAAAGGTTTTGAGCAAGCCCCAATGTATGGCATGTCCTACAACCCACCCTATTATGAAAATTTATTGACCCAATATGGATTTGAAAATTTTTACAATCAATATTATTATCAAAAAGATTTACGCGAATCCCTACCCCCAAGATTTGAAGAACGTTATCTTAAATTCAAAGCTAAGCCAGCTTATTCAGCCCAACATTTAGATAAAAATAAATTGGAAAAATTTGCCCAAGATTTTGTGCATATCTACAATAGCGCTTGGGCACAACATGGAGAAGCCAAGGCCATCACTTATGATCAAGTGATTAAGCTATTCCACTCGCTAAAAGCAGTGATGGATGAAAAAGTAATTTGGTTTGCTTATTATAAAGAAGAGCCCATTGCCATGTTTATTAATATTCCAGACCTGAACCAGTATTTTAAATATTTTAATGGGCACTTGGGTTTCTTGCAAAAATTACATTTGTTGTGGATGAAATGGAATAAGTCCAATACCAAATTAACTGGCTTGGCATTTGGGGTGGTACCAAAATACCAAGCCTTGGGCGTAGATAGTTTTTTAATTTACGCCTGCGATAGGTGGTTGCGCGCTTCCAATGTTTACCAACAATACGAAATGGGTTGGGCGGCCGATTGGAACCCTAAAATGGTCAATATTTATAAAAGCTTAGGCGCCCTACCTAGCAGACAAATGGTTACCTACAGGTTTGTTTTTGATAAAAATATCACCCCTTTTGAAAGGCATCCACAGATGGATTACAGCATAAAATCCTAAGCCCAATTCACTATTTATAATTAGGGGATAAGATTTAATTCCTCATTGAATACTTTTGATTTTGAATGTGTATATTGCGCGTCAAGTATGGAAAATTTTGTTGTTTCAGCTAGAAAATATAGGCCCCAAAACTTTAATACAGTGGTGGGACAGTCGCACATTACGACGACCTTAAAAAATGCCATTTTAAATAACCATTTGGCCCATGCCTTTTTATTTTGTGGACCTAGAGGGGTGGGTAAGACTACCTGTGCCAGAATTTTAGCCAAGACCATCAATTGCACCCATGTCACCAAGGAAGGAGAAGCCTGCAACGAATGCGAAAGTTGTGTTTCTTTTGAAAAAGGGGGCAGTTTAAACATTCATGAGCTTGATGCGGCCAGCAACAATTCAGTGGATGATATTAGAACCTTAGTAGAACAAGTTCGCTTTGCGCCACAAGCGGGAAAATACAAAGTATACATAGTAGATGAGGTACACATGTTAAGTACCAGTGCCTTTAATGCATTTTTAAAAACCTTAGAAGAGCCGCCTCCTTATGCTATTTTTATTTTAGCGACTACGGAGAAGCATAAAATTTTGCCTACTATTTTAAGTAGGTGTCAGATTTTTGATTTTAGACGCATCAACAATAACGATACCGTTTTGCATTTAGAGGAAATCGTTGGTAAAGAACATATTAAAGCAGAAAAAAATGCATTGCAATTAATCGCGCAAAAAAGTGAAGGCTGTATGCGAGATGCACTAAGCATCTTGGACAAAATTGTTAGTTTCTCCAATGGAGAATTAACCTATGCCAATACCTTAGAACATTTAAATATTTTAGATGAAGCCTACTTTTTTAAATTATTAGATTATTTAACCAAGCAGGATTTAACCAGTGCCATGTTGTTGTATGACGAGATCAATCAAAAAGGATTTGAAGGAGATATGGTTTTGTACGGATTGGCAAGTTTTATAAGAAATTTATTGGTTTGTAAAGATCCTGCAAGTGCCAAATTATTAGAATCTATTGAAAGCTGGAGAGCACAATATGTAACAACAGCAGCAGCCATCAGTACCCCTTATTTGGTGAGCGCTTTAAATTTATTAAACGAGGCAGAGATACAATTCAAAATGGCCCGCAACAAAAGATTGCACGTAGAAATGGCCATCATCAAACTCAATTTTTTACAACAAGCTATTGAACTAAGCATGGAAGATAGCCAAGTTGTAAAAAAAAAACTAATTGATAGCCACTACCCTATTCGGCTTAAAAAAATTCTTCCTTTAAGTAATATTGTAGTCAACCAAGAAGCTAAATTAATCATCGAGCAGGCGCCTAACCTCCAACAAAAGCCTGATCCTGCAACTGTCAAAGCACCGGTTGCTAAAGTAGCCAAAGCATCTACACCTAGCACACTCCCAATCCATGAAGCCATCGCCCCCTCAACGCAGGCGACTCATTTGCCCAACTCCATGGAGAACGCCCCAACTGAAGATGGTAAAAAGAAGAATTTACTGGAACTGCTAAAGAAGAAATACGGAGCGCAATATGACATTGAAGAAGTGATAGAAGCGCTTCCATTAAATATGGAACTCCTAAAAAAATGCTGGGACGATTATACCTTGCATTTAGAAACCGCCTTGAAACATTCTGCTGCTGGGACTTTTAAACTAGCACAGCTTTATATTGAGGATGAAACCCATTTCACGATTACTGTACCTGCATTGACCGCACAAAAATTTGTGGAACAAGAACGTATGAATTTATTAGAAAAAGTATGGGACTGCTTTCATAATAGGGCCATACAAATTAATATTTTAGTAGCTGCCGGCGAAAAAGAAGATGTGCCCCTTCATTTAAGTTTGAATAGCAAACAAAAATATGAACGGATGGCTGCACAGTATCCCTTAATCGCAGAATTAAAAACAAAATTAAACTTAGAAGTTTATTTTTAAAGCTTGGCTTTCTTATAGCCCTTTGCTTTCAAGTACTGAAATATTTTTTGACGATGGTCGCCTTGTATAATAATTTCACCATCTTTTACAGATCCACCAGTTCCGCAATGATTTTTTAAAGCCTTGCCTAAATTATTCATGGCTTCTTCATCACCCACAAATCCAAGTACGATACTCACTGTTTTTCCAGCACGTTGTTTGGTTTCTAAAATAACCTTTAAGGGCTGCTCTTCGGCGCTCAGTGTTTCCATTTCATTTTGCTCCGATGGGGGCAAATAATTTGGATCGGTACTATAGACCAAGGGAGAATAATTACTACTTTGATTTTTTTTACTCATTGAAGTCTAAAAATAGAATAAAAGATTTTATTAAAAAAATGCTACTTAACTTATCCTAATACTCACTATACTTAGGCCATTTTTCTCTTGCAAAAGCAAGGTTAAATTGTATTGGATTGCCCCTGACAATAATTTTCCTGTAATGTAAATAGTCGTCCCCACTTTGCGTTCTGCATTTCTTTCAAAACCCACAATGGCTTTATTGTTGAAAAAATTTTGAAGTAATTGATTGGCCTGTGAAGGGCTTTGCTTTTCTTGATTGATTTGATCTAAAATGGTCACTTCAACTTCCTTGTCCCAAAAGGGCAAAAGATTGGAGAAATTGGCTGTTTGCAAATTTTGCACAATTTGTTCTGTCTGCTTTTGTGCAAATAACGGCGTAATTGAAATTAAAAAACCCAGGATCAACAGTAATTTACGCATACAGCTTATTTTTTAACTATTAAAGCAGTTTAAAGTTTGTAATCTGCCTAGTATTTTGAAACTTTGTAGTGGTCTCTGATAAAAAACAAAGTTACAGCTAAAATAAGGTAAGAAAATGTCAAAAAAAGTAATATTAGTCATCATGGATGGATGGGGCTTGGGCTTAGTTCCAAAAGCAGATGCAATTCAACAAGCCAATGTTCCATTTGTACAAAGTTTATACGCGCAATATCCAAATACCACCTTGGTTACCTGTGGAGAAGAAGTAGGCTTGCCTGAGGGGCAAATGGGTAATAGCGAAGTCGGCCACTTGAATTTAGGCGCAGGCAGAATTGTGTACCAAGAATTACAAAGAATCAATGTGGCCATCAAGGAAGGTGAGCTGGCGAATAACCCCACCTTATTGAAAAGCATTCAATATGCCAAAGAAAATAACAAGCCCCTGCATTTGTTGGGCTTGGTAAGTGATGGTGGCGTGCATGCACATACTTCACACTTAAAAGCCCTCACCGATATTTGTAAAGCCCATGGACTCACCAAGGTATTCATTCATGCATTTACCGATGGAAGAGATACGGATCCAAAAAGTGGTTTAGGCTTTGTTGAAAATATAGAAAAACATTTAGCAGGCAGTGTTGGAAAAATTGCCACTGTAAGCGGCAGGTATTTTGCCATGGATAGAGACAAAAGATGGGAAAGAGTAAAGTTGGCTTATGATGCCTTGGTCAATGGAGAAGGGCCCACTGCCTTATCGGCCATAGCAGCCATCACAGAAAATTATGCCAATGGTATAACAGACGAATTTATCAAACCAACCATCCTTCTAGAAAATGGTCAACCCATGGCCACCATTCAAGAAGGCGATGCTGTATTGTGTTATAATTTTAGAACCGATCGTTGCAGAGAAATCACAGAAGTACTCACACAAAAAGATTTTCCTGAATTTGGAATGAAAAAATTGAACCTGCATTATACCACCATGACCAAGTACGATGAAACTTTTAAAAACGTACAGGTGATTTTTGAAAACGACAACCTCGTTAATACCTTAGGTGATGTGTTAGCACAAAACAATAAAAAACAAATTCGAATTGCTGAAACTGAAAAATACCCACATGTGACATTTTTCTTTAGCGGAGGCAGAGAGCAACCTTTTAATGGAGAAACTAGAATCATGGCAGCTTCCCCAAAAGTAGCCACTTACGATTTACAACCAGAAATGAGTGCCAAAGAATTAACGGATAAATTGTTGCCCGAAATTAATGCAGCAAATCCCGATTTTATATGTTTGAATTTTGCCAACGCAGACATGGTAGGCCATACGGGTATTTTTAGCGCCGTTGTTAAAGCAGTTGAAACCGTAGATGCCTGCGTGAAAGAAATAGTTACCGCTGGATTAAATAATGGCTATACCATTTTCTTGACTGCCGACCATGGCAATGCAGACTACATGATTAATGATGATGGTAGTCCCAATACGGCACATACCACCAATTTAGTGCCTTTCTTTATCATAGACAAGGATTGGAAAGGGCCTATTCAAGCAGGTAAATTGGGCGATTTAGCCCCCACTATTTTAACCATGATGCAAGTGCCTATTCCTAAAGAAATGACCGGGAAAGTACTCATTTAAAATATATCCCTACTTTAATGATACCTTTGCCTAGAGGAATTAGTTTAAACCAATCGCCAGAATATTGGTCCAATATCAATATTCAATAAAACAAATGTTATGATAAAGAAAATTTTAGTTGGACTACTGATGGTATTGATCGTGCTACAGTTTATTCGCCCTGAGAAAAATTTATCTGGTGATACCACCAAAGACATCACCACTATTTACCCAATGTCTGATAGTGTAAAATTGGTATTTGACAAAGCTTGCGCCGACTGTCATACCAATAAAACCAATTATCCTTGGTACACTACCATTGAGCCCATCGGCTATTGGACTGCCAATCATGTTAAAGATGGTAAAAGACATTTTAATCTGAACGAATTTGCTGGTTATAGAATTGGCAAACAAAATAAAAAATTAGAAGAGTGTATAGAACAAATTAAAGAAGGGGAAATGCCTTTGCCTTCTTATACACTGATTCACAAAGAAGCCCTATTAACTGAAGCAGAAAAAGCATTGATTGCTGACTGGTGTCAAAATATTGTAGATACCATTAAAGCTACTTATCCTGCGGATAGTCTTAAATTGAAAAGACCTTCAGGACCAGGAGGCGCCGCTAAATAAGTTACTTCATCCAGCCCTATGAAAATTGTAAAAGCAACTTATGTAATTTCAAGTCCTAGTTTTGATCAATGTCCTGATTTAAAAGCACCTGAGTATGCATTTATTGGGCGTAGCAATGTGGGTAAATCTTCCATCATCAATGCCTTGTGTTCTCAAAATAACTTAGCCAAAACCTCTGGTACACCTGGTAAAACACAGCTCATCAACCATTTTGAAATTACCAGTATGAGTGTGGCCAAAGGCAAACAAGACAAATGGTATATTGTGGATTTGCCGGGCTATGGATTTGCAAAAGTGGCTCAAAGCAGCCGTAGAAGATGGGAACAAATGATTGAAAATTATTTAAGAAAAAGAGAAAACCTTAGCAGGGTTTTTGTTTTGATTGATAGTCGACATACGCCACAAAAAATAGATCTAGCCTTTGTACAACAACTGTTCAAATGGGAAATTCCCTATACCATTATATTCACCAAATCTGATAAAGAAAAGCCTGGCGTAGTGACTAGAAATGTAAAATTATTCTTTGATGCCTTAAATGAAACATTGCCCTATCTACCACAAGGCTTTGTCACCAGCGCAGAAAAAAGAACCGGCGTGGATGAGGTATTGGCTTGCATAGACCAATACAATAAACTAGACGCAGAAGACCTTTAAATTAATTCACTGCTTTATCAGCGCAGCAACTGCTTGCAAATGCTTCTGGTTTTGCCTTAAAGGCAAAGCCCATCCCTAAAATATAACCCATGGCTTCTTTTAATGCGTCATTGCTTTTAAATTGCGGATTGGTATTGATGTCGGCATGCACTTCCATTTCCACATTGTATTGAATAAATAAATCACAGAGCTCATAAGCAATTTCAATGCTTTTGGCTACCTCTGTTAGCATGCGCTCTTTCAAATGGAATTTTTGGGTTGTCTTGTCATTGTGGATATACATAAATCCACCATTGTGTTCTCTTAAAAAAACAATCACCGTGGCAAATTCTGTAATATTGGCTTTAACTTGACTGTCTGTGCCAATGCAAACTTTTAGTTTTGTTTTCTTTTCAGACTCTGCTATAATGGCTTGTTGGACGGCCTCTTTAATAGGGAGGATAATTTTTTCGCCATTGAATTTTCTCCAAAGCATAAAAAAATATTTACAAATGATTCCTTTCTGTACTATTAAATTAGCGCATTCACGCTATAACTACTACAAATAGCCTATGCAGTTTTCAACAGCTCGTGGATAAGCGCAGAAATTGGTCTAAAACAAAGGAGATTTATTACCTTTGGCGCCATTACAATTGCTTGACTATGAAAATACTGATTCAATACATCAAACCCTTTAAAGGCTTGGTATTTTTAGCCTTTATATTGGCTGCCATTAACCAAACCTTTTCCTTATTTGACCCCATGATCTTTGGTCGTTTGATAGATGGATTTGCTAAAAGCCCTTTATTAGATAAAGCAGGCCATGCCCGCAGCCAGTCCGATTTTTTATGGGGCGTGAGCAATATGTTATTGTTATTGGTGGGTACGGCCATGGTAAGTAGAATTGCTAAAGCATTTCAAGACTATACCGTCAATGTAATCATTCAAAAATTTGGGGCTGCCCTTTTTACAGATGGCTTAAGACATTCTATGCAATTGCCTTATCAAGCCTTTGAAGACCAAAGAAGCGGTGAAACACTAAGTATTTTAACTAAGGCCAGAACTGATTGTGAAAAGTTCATTAGTTATGTAGTGAATGTCCTTTTTGGAATTATTGTAAGTGTGATTTTTGTTTCGGTCTATGCCACTAGATTACACTGGTCCATCATTCCCATTTATATTGGTGGCGCCAGCATGATTGCTTATGTGACCAATTTATTAAGTAAGAAAATCAAAGTCATTCAAAAAAATATTGTCAAAGAAACTACTACACTGGCAGGCACTACTACTGAAAGTTTACGCAATATTGAACTAGTAAAAAGCTTAGGCTTAACTACCCAGGAAATTAATAGATTGAACAACAATACTTATAAAATTCTTGCCTTAGAATTAAAAAAAGTAAAAAATATTCGCTCCTTAAGTTTTGTCCAAGGCACCATGGTAAACTTTCTAAGACAGGTGATCACTTTTACCTTGATGTGGTTAATTTTCAAAGAAATTTTAACGGTCGGTCAATTAATTTCATTACAGTTTTATAGCTTCTTTATTTTTGGTCCATTGCAAGAAATTGGCAGCATCATTATGAGTTACAGAGAAACAGAAGCTTCATTGAATAATTTTGATGCCCTCATGAAAAAGCCCACAGAGCAAATTCCTGCCAATCCAGTGGCCATGGGTACCATCGAAAACTTAGCTTTTGCACATGTTGGCTTTCAACACCAAACGGCTAATTTTAAAGCCATTGCTGACATCAGTTTTGAAGCCAAGAGAGGTGAAACCATTGCCTTTGTTGGGCCTTCAGGGGCTGGCAAAAGTACGTTGGTAAAATTATTGGTAGGCTTGTATGAAGCACAGGAAGGAAAAATATTGGTCAACGGTGTGGATACCCATCAGATCAATATGAATGAACTAAGAAATCAAATTAGTTTTGTAACCCAGGATACGCAATTGTTTGCAGGTACTATCACAGAAAATTTAGCCTTTGTCGCGCCGAATGCCACCAAAGAAGAAATGTTGTTGGCCTTGACTAAGGCAAGTTGTAGTAATATTTTAGACAAGGGGGGCAATGGCTTAGACACTTTAATTGGAGAAGGTGGTTTGAAATTAAGCGGTGGCGAAAAGCAAAGATTGTCTATCGCGCGTGCTTTATTAAGACATCCGCACCTACTTATATTTGATGAAGCCACTTCTTCCTTAGACAGCATTACAGAAGAATCCATCACCGATACCATCCGACAACTTTCGGCAGAAAGAGAACAAATCACCATCATGATTGCGCATCGATTAAGTACCATCATTCATGCCACTAGAATTTATGTCTTAGAAAAAGGACAAGTGATTGAACAAGGCACCCATGATTCCTTGTTGTTGGAAAAAGGATTGTACTATGCTATGTGGCGTCAACAAATTGGAGAAAGAAGGGCTTCGAATTAATACCCCTAATTACTCTCGATCAAATTTCTTTCTAAGGTATTCCATCACCGTGGGATCTTCTAGCCCCTCCATGTCACTCAATTCCAATTCAATGGCCCGGGTGCTTAACCTTATTTCAATAAGTGATAAAAAAATGGAAATAGAAAAAGTAACCAAGCTTATGCCAAAAACTATCTTGGCCACAGCCTGGTATTGAATAAAAATAAAGAACATTGAAACAATGGACAAGAGCAAGGTAGCTACCCCATAGGTTTGCATGTTTTGAATTAGTTTGATCCGATATTTGAGGTTCTTGATTTGTCCAAAAATGATATGGCGCTGTTCTTGTTGCTGGTATTTATCATGCAGGACCCTCACCCTATTGGAAAGGGCTAAAAAACGATTGGTATAGGCCAACATAATAAGACTGATGGCCGGAAAAAGAAGGGCGGGTATATTTACAGATAATTCCATGACACAAAAATATAAAGTATTTTTGTGAACGCCCTATAGAATATGGAAAAAGAGCAGTTTAAACAAATACAATCTAGTCTACCCTCCAACCCTGGTATTTATCAGTATTTTGATGAAAAGGGCCAATTGTTGTATGTAGGTAAGGCTAAGAATATTAAAAAAAGAGTAAGCTCTTACTTTTTGGCCACGCAGGACTCCCAAAAAACAATCGAACTGGTCCAAAAAATTAAAGACATTCAATATACACTTGTAGACTCCGAGCACGATGCCTTTATTTTAGAAAATGAGTTGATCAAAAATTATCAACCTAAATACAATATCAATTTAAAAGACGACAAAACCTATCCCTATATTG
The DNA here is from genome assembly GCA_947451115.1 of Bacteroidota bacterium. Classification (GTDB taxonomy): domain Bacteria; phylum Bacteroidota; class Bacteroidia; order Chitinophagales; family Chitinophagaceae; genus Sediminibacterium. The sequence goes on along the minus strand of CANFXV010000016.1, from coordinate 26,153 downwards.
TCATCAAAAAAGAAGCTTTTCCAAGAGTGTTTTTTAGTCGTCGAAAAATTAAGGATGGGTCTACTTATGTTGGGCCATTCACTAGTGGGTTGGCGGTTAGAGAATTGCTAGATCATATCAAACAAACCATTCCACTTAGAACTTGTACCCTTCCACTTAATAAAAAAAATATTGCACTTGGCAAGTTTAAGGTTTGTTTGGAATACCATTTAGGCAACTGCTTGGGCCCATGTGAAGGATTGCAAAGTCAAGAAGCTTATGACGCCTCTATTGAACAAGTGAATTTTTTATTGAAGGGCAATATCAAGCCTGTATTGCAGACACTCAAAAAGACCATGCTGCAGGAGGCTGCTGAATTGGCTTTTGAAAAAGCCGACCTCACTAGAAGAAAAATAGAAGAGCTTGAAAATTACCAAACCAAATCGGTGGTCTACATTAAGCAACAAGCACCTATCGATGTTTTTAGCATTGCCTATGAGCAAGACCAGGCCTATATCAGTTATTTAATGGTACAAGAAGGCCGCATCATTCAAACACATATCTTACCCCTTAGTGTTCCATTGGAAGAAACCAAGGAAACTATCTTGGCCTTTGCCATTCATTATTTTAGAAACAATCTACAATCTATGGCCAAGGAAATTATTGTTCCTTTTGAATTAGAGGATCAATTGCCGGGCGTAAAATATACATTACCCAAACAAGGAGATAAAGAACAATTGTTGTTGTTGTCACAAAAAAATGCCGACTATGCCATTAAGGAATGGTTGCAAAAACAAGCCTTGTTGGCCATAGAAAACAAAGAAGAGAATAGCATTTTAGAGGAATTAAAATCTTTATTGCATTTAAACCAAACACCGGTACACATTGAATGTTTTGACAATTCCAATATTCAAGGCGCTTACCCAGTATCTGCGATGGTCTGCTTTAAAAATGGCCTTCCCAGTAAATCAGAGTACCGAAAATTTAATATTAAATCAGTGGTGGGTATTGACGATTTTGCCAGCATGAAAGAAACTGTGTTAAGAAGATATACTTCGGTATTGGAGAAAAAACAAAGCCTTCCTCAATTAATTATTATTGATGGTGGAAAAGGGCAATTGAATGCAGCGCTAGAAGCCCTTGCCAGCTTGGGTATTCAACATCAGGTGACCACTATTGGCCTTGCAAAAAACTTAGAAGAATTATTTTTTCCTGGAGATGCACAGTCCATACAATTGAATTGGAATAGCGCAGCGCATAAACTAGTGCGTACTATTCGTGACGAAGTGCATCGCTTTGGCATTCAGTTTCACCGAAGCCAAAGATCTAAAGGCGCACTTGAAAATAGCTTGAATGAGATTGTGGGCATTGGCCCTAAAACCAAGGACCTATTATTGGTTTATTTCAAATCTGTTCAAAAAATTAAAGAAGCAAAAATTGAACTGTTGACAGAAATCATTGGGGCTAAAAAAGCGAATCTATTAAAACAAGCTTTTGCTGAACAAAAGGATTAATACACCCATCTGTCTTGCTCGTAATCAAAAATTTTCTGTTTGATTTTGTCACCCTCCAACAATCTTCTTTTTGGATCTGAAAACAAAGAATTCAACATTTTATCGTTGTAATTGTCTAAAGTAGATTTGACCACATAACCATTGAAATACCTGCTTTCAAACAATTCCTCCCAAGTAATTCTGCTGGATATATTTCTAGGGTTGTAGACCTCATGCTTGGCCAAACTATTTCTAAGTTCTGGATAGTAGATCCAGAACAAAGTTCTCTTCACAGGCTTATTGTTAATCACAATGGTTGCCACCGGTGCGATACCAATGATTCTGCAATACATTCTACTTGTTTTGCTATCAAAAATAAATTGCTCTTTTAATCTAAAAGTATAGATAGAATCAGGATTTGGCGCTAGTTTGGTGTTGTAAATGATACTGGTATCAAATACGTTTGGATTGTTTACATTTTGTACCAATTGGGTATCCAAACTTCCTTTTAACATCGCATTTACATCATCTAAATTGAGTGGCTTGGTGAAACGGTCGTCACCACCTTCTGCTGAAAATGGTACGACCCCATCATTTTCTATGGCCCTTAATAAAATGGCAAAAAAGCGTTGATCGCCATTGTCATCATACGCTTGATATATAAAGGGTCTATTGATTTTTTCACGACCATCCACTTCTTCCCAAACAAATTCACTAAATAAAGCATCTTCCTCTCTCAAATTTTGATAATTGACAGGGGTTCTTGCCTGTGTAGATTTTTTAGAAGTATTGCCAGAAGAAAAACCATAATTGTTTCTTAAACTCTTTTTGGGGTTAGCATTAAAACCGCCCACTAAAGTGGTATCTATAGACTTGCTTGGTTTAATATTTGGATCTGGCACCGAAGTGGTTTTACTGACCACAGGCGCTTCTACTGGAGCTGGGGCTACTGTATCTTTAGCATTGTTCGTTGTGGCGGGGGCAGCTTTTTTCTTGTAATTGAATTGCGCTTGTCCATTAGTACCCAATAAAAGCCCTCCCAATAAAAAGCAAATAGGAGTAATCAGTTTTTTCATTTTCTATATTTTAAATTGACCTTTTTTTTACTAGTAATTTTGAAATAAAAATTATTGTAAAATAAAAGTAATTGTTTGATCTAATTTTCTTGTTCCTCCACCTGGCTCGGTCACTTTTATTTCTCCAATGGTAACAGTAGTTCCAGGTTGACACCTTCTAATCAATGCTTGTGCACCTCCTGCAAAAGCAGCTCCATTCACTTCTGCTACTTCGGCTTCTTCGAAACCTTTACCGGTAGCTACTACTATAAAAGAAACTACATTGAATTTAATGCCTTCAAATACAAAATCTCTTAAATCTGCAATTACCCCTTGTTGTACTCTAAACTTATTGGCAGGCATATTGCCTCCAGCGCTTCCGCCTACAATAGCAATTGGATCTGGTACTCTTTTTACTGGGATAGAAATTTTTTGAGCATACTTGCCACTATTCACATTCACTAATACATTCCCCAACTGTGTACACTTTACAATGTATTGTCCAGCACTTGCTTTACTAATAGTTGATCCCGCTCCTTCTACAGCCACATTAATATTTTCTGCACCACCACCACCTGTGATCGTTAATGGATTATCTAAGCCTTTGTAAAATACCCTTGTTTTATCGGTAGACACGACTAAACCAACAGGCGTACCTACGGTATACTTCACATCTTTTTCTATAATTGCAGTTTCTCCATTGGGCTTTAGAAATGAGATACGTACTCTTTTTACACTAGCCCCTGGTGCACCTGCCGTTGTTTTGTATACGGCAGAACCATCTGCTGTAATGGGTACTGTATTACCGTCAATGGTGATGGTAGGCTTTGCAGCACTGCTAAACGCACCTACACCTGCAGTGATGACCAATTCTTCTCCAGACATTAGGTATTGAGAATTGGAAGCTGCAAAAGCATTGAACTGATCGTAGATTAATTCTACTTCTCCAATTTCTTTGTGACAATATTCCACCACTTGGGCTTCACTGTTTCGAATGTCATTTTGAAATTTAGTTAAGATGGTCACAGCAGCCACACTTGGCGTCATATTAAAATAGGCATAGCCCCAATCTGTTTTACCAGCAATACTTTTTGTTTCTGGAATTCTTAAATCAAGTGGTAAATTAGGTAAAACTTCTTTTTCTATAGCTGGGTCAATGGCGGCTAAATCTGCCTTGAATTGAACCAATTTCTTGTATAATTCTTGACTTCTTGTTTCTCCACTTTTATAATTTAAAAATAATCTAGTCGTTGCTTCTAAATCATCCTCTTTGTATTCTTCTTTGCCGTCTTTAATTTTTAAACCAGAAGCCTGCTTCAATTCTTTTTTTAAGGCGGCTAAATAATTGAACATCTCATCTGCATAGCCATGCGCCTTCTCTGCCTTGGGCGCCCAGATAGCTGCTTTTTCTGCTGTTTTTGGATCAGCTAATTTTTTTTGCAAAGATTTATATATATCTGAATTCTTGCGCTCAATTATATCATTCGCATTGGCCAAACTTTGATCAATGGTTTTGAATGCATTCAAAATTTCGCTAGATACATTTAATGCCAACAAAGCAGTCAACACAATGTACATGATGTTGATCATCTTCTGCCTCGGCTCCTTAGGTAATGACATGTATACTAGTTTTTAAATAAAGTAAAATGATTTTAAAATACAATTAACGTCCTTGCATTGCAATAATCATATTGCCATACACTTGATTCAATTTGGTTAAATTATCTGCGAGTAAAGCAATTTGTTCTTTTGCTCTAATGGCATCTTGCGCAGAACTAGACATGGCATTGGACGCTTCCGCCAATTTGCTGTAATAAGTATTCATAGCCTCCATGCTTTTGCTCATCATTTGAAATTGATCGTTCAAGTTTTTAACTCCATCTGTTGCAGAAGCAAAACTTCCTAAATTAACAGAAACGCTTGCTGCGGCATCTTTAATAGAACCCAATGCAATGGCTGCATCTTTGGTGTTGTGCGTAAAATCTTTACTAGACTTTGACATGTCTGCTAAATCGCCTAAATACATTGCTGTATCATTTAAGCGCTGAAAACTATTGCTTAATTTTTCAAAAGCCGCTCCATCTAATTTGGCCGCTTCTAAGTGTGACATGACAGAATCAACTGCACCAGTTTGTGGCGCATGGGTAGCATCTCCTACTTCTGGAGGAGGTAAAAATGCATAAATGGTAAAGATGGCTGCTTCTGTAATAAAGCCAAGAATCAAGGCGTAATCAGCCCATCCAAGATGTAAAATTTTAGCCAATGTAGCAATAATGACCACTGCTGCACCCAATGAAAAAACTACATTGATGATTTTATTGGTTTTCGGAGAAATAGAATTTGACATTTTGGAAATTTAATAGTTTTAAATAAAATTTTATGCTTTGTTTAATTAATTCTTGGAGCCATAGATAAGACGCATCTGAATCCAATATAGGATTTGGCTGTATCTTGGTATTCATAATTTCTAGTACTTACTTGGCAATTGTAAGCAATATCTTTCCATGATCCACCTCTGATGACTTTACGTTTCATTAATATTGGATCCTCGTCTTTAGCATTGTATTGCAAGTCAGGGCTAAAATCACCTACGAAATTATAACCACCTTCATAGAAAATAGAGCTGGTCCATTCTGCTACATTCCCTGCCATATCAAAAAGTTTGTAGCCATTTTCTGCGTATGATTTTACCTTGGTGGTATAAATATTATCTGCTTTTGTACTGCCACCAAAGTAGTCGCCTCTGCCAGGTTTAAAGTTGGCCAACAAACGACCTTCTTTTGTTCTTGTATAGGGTGAACCCCAAGGGTACATGGCATTTGCTTTTGAATTACCTCTAGCCGCATATTCCCATTCAGCTTCTGTAGGCAAACGGAAAATGCCATCAATTTTCATATCGGCACGTCCAGGTTTCCCATTGTAATAATCACTGTTATTCGTTCTCCAATGACAAAAGGCTGTGGCTTGTTTCCAAGTAACCCCCACCACTGGATAGTCATTGTAAGAAGGATGAGAAAAATACATTCGTGTTAAGGGCTCATTGTAGGAATATGAAAAATCACGCATCCAAACTAAAGTATCTGGATAAACTGCTTCTTCCTTAGTGACCATAAAATCACTTAAAGGAAGTTCCAAAGATCTAGATGCCAATGCTGCCGCTTTCAAATCTATAAAAGAATATTTGTAAATTAGTTTAGTTGGATCAATGCCAATTTTTCCTTTGTAACGATTGTCTGGACTTAATAACAATTCGTTTAATTTTTCAATAACTGCCTTGCTATTTAAATTGATTCTTTGCGCACGGTTCCAATCTACTTTAATGGTATCTTCTGTTTGATTGACACCCCCTAGGTAGACAGCTAAATATTTCAAAGAATCACTCACATAACTTACAAATTTTCTATATTGCTCATTGGTGATTTCTGTTCGGTCCATCCAAAAGCTTTGAACAGAGACTAATTTTTTACGATTGACCATTGAATTGTCAATTTGCTCATCGCTGGCACCCATGTAAAAGGAACCACCAGGAACAAAGACTGTATGCGCAGGATCTGAATTAAATTTTGGACTCCCTTTTTGGGATTCAAAAGCCATGATGAACAAGGCACCTACCATGATACTTAGTACGATGATTGGAAATTTAAACCTCACTTTATATAATTTTTTTATCATATCAATTTTTTAACCTAACTCCTACTTCTACTAAGAACGAAAAAAATGGAATTAAATTTTATTTTTTAAAACAATTATTTCAAATTTTGTAGTGGAAATCAATGATTTAGAACCCTTAATCAAGGGTTGCAAATTAATTCATTAGTTGTTAGATATTTGCTAAAAATTCATTTAGCTCCATAATTGGTGCCAAACATTGCTTGTTTTGACATATAAAATATTGATTATCAATGTTTTGTTTCCCCTTTGTCATCAAAATAGCCTCCGCTTCTTTCGTTGTAAAAAGTATCAAATGATGCGGCAAAAACTTAGACAATACGCGCTCAAGACCATTTAGCGCCTTTTCTCCCACACAAACCAATTCCACCATCCCCATCGCCATTTGACTAAAAGATTGGGCCCAATAACTATAGGAATTGGGATATTGTAGGATCATTTTCTTCATTGCACTCACCATTGCTACAGCTTGATCGGTCCATTGACTTTGTTCAAACACCTGTCCTAAATAGTACAAGTTAGAACACATCATGGCATTGGCACTTGGCTGAGCGCCATCATACAATTCTTTTTTTCTCAGAATAATGTCTTTTTGATAATTGGCCGTATAGTAAAAAAACAAGCCCTCCTCATCGATAAAATGGGCTTGTACATATTCCGTCCATTTTTTTGCTTTATCTAAATAACTAATATCTCCAGTAATGATTTGTAATTGAATATAAGCTTGAATCAAGCTAGCATAATCTTCTAAAAAAGCATTGGTCTTGGTTAAGCCCTTGGTATAGGTATGGTAAAAATAATTTTCTTGGGCATCGTATAAATTTAATTCCAACCATTGCATAGTAGCCATGGCCTTGCTTTTTATTTTTTCATCGCCAAGGGCTGCGTATACTTTACCTAAAGCAATGACCATTAAATTATTCCAAGACAAAATAATTTTATAATCTAAGGCCGGCCTAATTTTTTTCGCGCGCGCTGCAAATAATTTTTTTCTTGCTTTTTCAAAATTTAATGCATTGCCTCCTTCCTCTGTATTTTGCGTCCAAAGTATATTGGTATGTTCCCAATTACCTGCTGCTGTAATTTGGTAATGGCGACAAAAATCTTCAAATACCGAAGGGTCTACCTGCGCTTTGATTTCTTCATAAGTCCAGGTATAAAACTTTCCTTCCACGCCCTCACTGTCTGCATCCAATGCAGCAAAATAGCCACCCGCCTCATTGGCCAACTCTCTATCTAAAAATTGAATAGTGGCCTCCATGACCATTTTGTAATTTTCTTTTTTAGTGAGCTGGTAAGCTTCTGCCAACACAGTAAGTAATAAAGCATTGTCATACAACATCTTTTCAAAATGCGGTGCCTGCCATTGTACATCTGTGCTATATCTTGAAAAGCCTCCTCCCAAATGGTCATAAATTCCACCTTGTATCATTTTGTCCAATGATCTAATGCCATGCACGACGGAGGCTTGATCTTGGTTTAAATAATAGTTCCTAAATAAAATTTGAATAGAAAAAGTTTGAGGAAATTTTGGCGCTACACCAAAACCACCCCACTGTGTATCTGCATTCTGTAAAAGTCTACTTGCTAGAATTGCCAGCTCTTCTTTGCTGGCCAACACTTCATTTTCTATATTGTTATTCAATGTATTTTTACCAGCTGCAGCAAGGTGATTGGTTAAATTTTCCGATTGCTCAATTAATTTTTCTGGTTGATTTTGATAGGCTGCTTGCACCCCTTTTAAAACTTCCATCCAGGAAGCTCTTTGATGCATGGGGATGGGTGGAAAATACGTACCCCCATAAAATGGTTTACCATTGGGCAATAAAAACATATTTAAGGGCCAGCCTCCAGCACCGGTCATGGCTTGCAATGCATCCATATAAATATGATCCACATCGGGGCGTTCCTCTCTATCAACTTTTACATTGATAAAATGTTCATTCATGTAAGCAGCCACTTCTTCAGACTCAAAACTTTCTCTTTCCATGACATGACACCAATGACAGGCTGCATAACCAATACTTAATAAAATGGGTTTGTTTTGCGCTTTGGCTAAATCAAAAAGCGATTCGGACCAAGGCATCCATTGGACCGGGTTATGGGCATGTTGTAATAAGTAGGGACTACTCTCGTGAATGAGTTGATTGGTAAATAGAGGATTTGCATTCATTTGGAATGCAATTTATTTATTTCTTTTTACTATTAGAGGAAAGAAATTGGTCCAAGCCTGCGATCATACTTGGTGTTTGAGGACTTGGCACTTTAATGTGCAAAGCAAAGCCAGCCTCTTCTACTGCTTTGCAGGTACTAGAACCAAACGCGCCGATGGCAGTTCCATTTTGTTTGAAATCTGGTTTGTTTTGTAAGAAACTTTTTAAGCCACTTGGGGTAAATAAACAGATGACATCAAAGTTATGCTCTGTTAGCACTTTTTTAATGTCACTGAATTCTGTTCTATACATATAGCCTAAATCAAAACTACAGTCATGCTCTTTTAACCATCCAACAATTTCATTGTCTTGTTGATTTTCACTGCACACATAAAGGAATTTTTCATTGCCTTTATGTTTGTTTAAAACATCAAACAATTTTTTATTCGTACCATCTGCTCCAAAAAACACTTTACGTTTTCGGTACATGATAAATTTTTGCAAATACAAAGCAACCGACTCCGTTACACAAAAATATTTGGTGTCCTGACTAATGCTTAGTTTTAATTCATCACAGGTTCTGAAAAAATGGTCTATGGCATGCTTGCTGGTAAAAATTACTGCAGAAAAAGTAGCAATGTCTATTTTATATTTTCTAAAGTCTTTGGAAGGAATTCCAATAAGTTCAATCAATGGATGAAAATGTAAAGAAACTTTGTGTTTTCTTTCTAAATCAAAATAAGGAGATTTTTCACTTTCAGGACGAGCCTGTGAAATCAATATTTTTTTGGTCGTCTTCGTTGCTGTTTTTTTCTCTTCACTCATTTCTTTTCCGGTTTACACTTTGAAAATTAGTAGGTTCCGCCAAAATACTGAACTACCAATTTATACAAGATTAAAAGAGGTAATATTTCGAAAGCACAAAGGTAAAGAAAAAAATGAAAGGAAGATAAATGTAATTTATTCCTAACAGATGTTATTGAAAATAAATACCTGTAAAGCAGTAATAAAATAGTCACCCCCGCAGCTCCGTAAATGGCTACAGTATAGTAGATTGGCTTGGCGAAGGCCAATATTAAGACAAAGGGTACCAATAAAAATCCCAATACCTTATTGACCATAAAAACAATAAAAATATAGGATTTCACCAACTCCTTGGTATTAAAAACAGAACCTGCTATTTCAAGACAAATGTATTTGCCCAGGTATAAGCTTGTAAAAAAAAGGATAAGGTATAAATACCCCTCCCAAAAAGAGATGGGTAGTAAATGTTGATTAAAAATGAGCAAGTTGGCCATTAAGGAAAAACTCAAAATAAAACAGGTATTTAAAGTTAAGGAAGCAAAACTATTTTGTAAAAGCTGTTCTCTATTTTGAATCATCCGGAGGGTGGATTGACTAAACTGACTCAATAATTTTGGAAAATATTGAGGGTAAATCGTATTAATAAAACCATATAAAAAAAGTATGCCCACTATCATATAAAATAAAAAATCCTTGTTGGGCAAAGAATATCTTTGTTCGATTTTATAAATTACTTGATGGTCATTATTGCTCCATGCATTTTTAAAATACAACTGAAAAGCTTTTTTTCGATTACTAAAATAATCTTTATAATCTTTTAAACTATTAAAAGTAGAATCGGTTTTAAGGTCATGATTGGATTGAATAAACCAAGCATCTGCATTTTCAAAAGATTTAGGAATGATGGGTACATACTTGATCAACAAGCTGTCTTTTTTGAGCAGGGTATCTATTAGATGGCCTGCACCATTTGTTGGTAACAAAAGGGTGTCTTTTTGAGTAAAAGCACTCAAAAGGATAAGTCCAGCCATGAGCCCAGCCCCTTTTTTTAGTATTGTCCACATCTACTACAAAAATAAGTATACTAATGCAGAATTAGTAACTAATGGCTAGCTTTGTTCCCCAATCCTACTTATGTCAGGCATCTATATACATATTCCTTTTTGCAAAAAAGCCTGCCACTATTGTAATTTTCATTTTTCTACGCAGACCAAGTACCTAGATGAATTTACAGAAGCCTTGCTGGTAGAAATTGAATTGCAACAACAATACCTCAATGGTAAAATTGAAACCTTGTATTTGGGGGGTGGTACGCCTTCTCTTTTAAGCAAAGAGGCCATCCAATCCATTTTTACTAAGCTCAAGGACAATTTTGATCTCGCGCAGGAACTTGAATTTACTTTAGAAGCCAATCCTGATGATTTGTCTGCACAAAAAGCAGAAGATTGGTTAAGCATCGGCATCAACCGACTAAGCATTGGCATTCAAAGTTTTCAACCCCATTCCTTGGCCTGGATGAATCGAGCCCACACGACCACACAGGCGCACCAGTCCATCCAAAATGCAAAAGCTGCAGGCTTTAGTAATATCAGTACAGATTTAATTTACGGCACGCCTCATTTAACCGATCAAGACTTAAGTGAGGACCTCGAGATTTTATTAAATTATGGGATACCCCATATCTCCTGCTACGCCTTAACTGTTGAAGAAAAGACTGCCCTTCATTCTATGATTCAAAAAAAGACCATGGAAGAAGTAGATACTTTACAACAAGCAAGACAATTTAATTTGATCGTAGACCGTTTGGAAAAAGCCGGCTGGGAACATTACGAGATTTCAAATTTTTCCAAGCCCAAGCAAAGAAGTAAGCACAATAGTAATTATTGGAATGGTGTACCTTATTTAGGATTAGGCCCCGCTGCCCATTCTTACAATATTCATTCCAGGCAATGGAATTTGGCCAACAACCAATTGTATTTTCAATCTATCAAAAATAAAATGGTGCCCGCAGAAATAGAGGCATTGCAAATTCCTACTCAATTCAATGAATACATGATGATTTCGTTGAGAAAAATGGAAGGCTTTTCTTTTGAAAAAATTAAAAATGAATTTGGCGCAGTGTATGAAAATCATGCCAAAACTATCTCTGTGCAATTTGCAAAAGAAGGAAAATTAATTGCCACCCCCGACGGTTATACCTTAAGTAAGGAGGCCAAGTTTTTTGCAGATGGTATTGCGAGCGATTTTTTCTGGCTGGCGAATTAGACTAATATCTTTTCAATTTCTTTAAAGGCCTCTGCCGGATCATGCCCTTCCCAAAGGATTTTATAGATGGCGGTTATGATGGGCAAGTCCAGTTTTTGCTTTTCATTGATGGCGACTATACACTTACTGGCATTGTATCCTTCTGCCACCATGTTCAATTCCAACTCTGCTGCACGAACCGAATAGCCTTTGCCTATCATGTTTCCAAAAGTTCTGTTTCTGCTGTGTAAGGAATAACAGGTCACAAGTAAGTCACCTAAGTACACCGATGAGTCGTAATTGACCGCAGGACCCTTCGCATTCCCCACCACAGCCTTTAGCAATTGCTGCATTTCATTGGCTGCGTTGGCAATAAATACACTTAAAAAATTATCTCCGTATTCTAAGCCATGTGCAATACCCGCCCCTAAGGCGTATATATTTTTTGCAACGCCTGCATATTGAACACCAATCACATCATTGTTGATTCTTGTATTAATGTATTCTGTTGCAAAATATTTTGCAATGGTTTCAGTGGATGTAAGGTTGGTGCCCGAAAATGTCAAATAGGATAATTGCTCGGCAGCCACTTCTTCTGCATGACTAGGACCCAATAAAGTAAAATATTGCTCAATAGGAAAATTGAATTCATTGTGTAAATAATCATGCAATAGAACATTGTGTTTGGGCAAAACCCCTTTCACAGCAGAAATGATTTGTTTTCCTTTTAAAAGCTTTGCATCTAAGCCCAACAAAGAAGCTTCAATATGTATAGATGGGACTGCAATTAGAAGTATATCTGAATTCGTCACTAGTTCTTTAAGGTCTGTATAGAAATTGATTTTAGAAACATCAAAATAGGTATTTCTAAGGTAATGAGGATTGTGGTGACGTTTTTTAAAATAGTCTATATTGGCCGATTGACGCACCCACCAATTAATAGGCTGCTCATTGTCTGTTACAATTTTAGCAATGGCGGTTGCCCAGCTTCCACTACCAATGATTCCGATACGCGCTTTTTCCATAAATCAAAGATACGAAACAAATAAAAAAGGGGTGCATTTTTGAAATGCACCCCTTTTTTACATCATTGAGTATGGTTTATTTCTTCTCTTCGAAAAGCTTTTCCTTAGAAACCACCGTAACCAAACTTCCTTCTTTCAAAGTTTTGCTTACAGTGCTATAAGGACCAGTAATTACTTCTTCCCCTACTTTTAAGCCAACTATTTCTATAAAGTTTAAATCTTGAATATCAGTTTTCACTTTTACCATTTTCACTTTTTTGTCTTTTTGCAAAACAAATACCACTTCAGTTAATTCTTCATTGCCCTCAGTTTTAGCTGCAGATTTGTCCTCTGTTGTTGTGGTAGACACTTTAGTTTCTTTGCCTTGACCATCTTTGTCTCTGGTAGTAACCGCATTCAAAGGAACAGTAACCACATTCACTTTAGATTTTGTTTGAATGTCAGCACTTGCTGTCATCCCTGGTCTAAATGGAAAAATATTATTGTCTTTCACTAAATCGGTATAACCTTCTGGCAACAATCTAATGTGCACTTTGTAATTGGCCACTTCTGTTGTAGAAGCTGCGCCTGTAGTAGCGGAAGTAATTGGATTGGCAATTTTATAGACCACTCCTTTAAATTTTCTATTATTATAAGCATCCACTTCTACTAAAGCTGTATCGCCTAATTTTACCTTAGTGATGTCATTTTCTCCTACATCAACTCTCACCTCAATACTTTTCATATCCGCCACACGTAACATTTCAGTACCTGTCATTTGTGCTGTACCCACCACACGTTCTCCTTTTTTAACATTCATTAAACTCACAATACCATCCATTGGACAAGTAATGATGGTACGTGCCAAATCTTTTTCAGCTCTTGCCAATTGCGCATTGGCTCCTTGTATTTGCGCTTCCCCACTTTTAATGGTTTCCTTCGCAGAATTGTAGGCAGATTCTGCAGAACGGTAAGCTTGTTCGGTTTGCTCAAATTCTGCCCTAGAAACAATCTTGTCTGCAAATAATTTTTTATAACGCTCGTAGCTTGCCTTGGTATTTTCATAAGAAGTTTTCATACCACTCAAGGCTGCTTTTACATTTTCGTATTGCGCTTTTACTTGATTCACACTAGCCGTTACTTGATCTCTTTGAGAAGAGTAAATGTCTGCATATATTTTAGCTAATACTTGCCCCTTGGTTACCTTATCTCCTTCTTCTACATAAAGGTTCACAATTTCGCCAGAAATGTCTGGAGAAACTTTTACTTCGATTTCAGGATACACTTTTCCACTTGCATTCACCGATTCGGTGATGGTTCTTAATTGAACTTTTTCGGTGGTCACTTCAATGCCTTCTTCTTTGCCAATCACACCGGCTTTTTTCAAGCCTACCAATAGTGCAATGACTGCCACTAGTCCTACCAATATCCAAATTACTTTCTTATTCATTTTTATTTATTTAATACGATTATAATGTTAATGCTTCTCCTTTGTAAAATTCTAAAAGTTTAATTCTAAACACGTACTCATATTGAGCCGTTTTGAAATTCACTTTTGCTTTTAAATAATTATTTTGATTGTTCAATAATTCAATAGTACCCAATAAACCCAAATCATAACGCTTGTTGGCAAATTGGTATGTTTTTTCGGAAGAATTTAATGCTTTTTGTGCCGCATTTAATTTGTTGAAGGATACAATGGCATTGGTATAGGCAGAATAAATATCTTGCTTTAATTTAAGCTGGGTATTGTCTGCTTGAAGCACTACATTGTTTAAATTCAACTTGGACTGCTGGTAATTTAATTTTGATTGATGCCCATTAAAAATGGGGATATTCATTTGGAAGCCTACATTCTGGCCAAAATTATTACCTACTTGTGTGTTCCAACCATTCCACACTGTTCCCCAATTTTTTGATTGATTGGAAAAATTTGAAGTTAAATTGTACCCAAAACTTAAAGATGGGTAAAACCCAGCCTTAGCGGCCAAGGTATTTTTTTCAGCTGCTTTTACACGAAGATTAGCAGCTCTTACATTGGGCATATTTTGAGCAGCAATGTTGAATACATAGTCTGGTTGCAAATCAGCAAAGTTTTGTAATTTAATTTGATCTACCGGTTGAGCAATCACTTCAAATGGTTTGGATGCATCTAAATTTAACAGTGCAATCATGTTTAATTTACTTTGTTGCACTGAGGAAATGGCAGAAATATAATTACTACTATCATTGGCCAATTGTGTTTCTAATTCCAATAAATTTAATTCTGGCAACAAACCCACTTCCACTCTTTTGCTGGTGGCTACCACTTGCTCTTTAGTTTGTTGTATTTGTATTTTTGCAATCTCCACTTGTTCAAGCGCAGATAAAATTTGCAAATAATAAGTAGCCACATTCAAAGAAATATCATTGGCAATGGTTAGCTTATCTGCTTCACTGGCATTCCAGCTAAATTTAGCAGCCGCAGAGGCATTGTTTAATCTTCCTGCATTAAACACTTGCACACCCCCATTGATGCCAAAATTATTGTATAAGAATTGAGTGCTTGAAAATCCATTGGTGGTAGGATCGATGGATCTACCAAAGCGCATCCCCATGCCGCTTGAACCATTCATGGTGGGCAATTGATTAGAATTTGCTAACTGTGCCTGGATTTTTGCCAATCTTGCGGCAACATCTGCTTGTTGAACAGATATATTGTGTTGAATGGCATATTGAACACAGGAGCTTAAATCCCATTGAGCTGGTTCTTGCGCTTGAAGGCTTAAGGCACCACAAAACAGGAGTATGGAAAATAGGTATTTCATGAGTATTGTATTAGAACGCTTTTTACAATACAAAAATAAACTAATAAGTATTAGTGGACTAATTTTTAGACAGACGGAAAAGGCATCGGCTGAGCAGCTATAAATACAGATAAAAGGCTTTATAGAGGGAATTTTATAAAAAATACGGATGGATTTGATTAGAAATTAGGGCTGGCTGGCTGTTTTTTGTAATAGAAAATACGATAAACAATAAGCACCAAGGCCACCAAACTCATGGCGGTAAATGCTGAATAAGGCTTGTCAATGACAACGGCCACTGCTACCAAGGCATAAGACAAAACAAAAACAACACAGAAAAAAGGGGTCCATTTTTTTATTGCCCCTGTGACTACTTCATCTCCTTGCTTTTTATTTCTCAATATTAATAGTGTCGCTGCCGAGGTACTCATCCCTAAACAATCTAAAAAAATGCTAAAGCTTAATACATCGTCCACCCCTTTTCCAAAAAAAGTAACCAAAATAGTGATCAGGGCAAAAACAGTTAAGCCAGGCACCAATGCTTCGGTAACCGGATGTTTTTGTTGAAAGATGGCAGGCAATACTTTATCCTCGCTCATAGCATACATCACCCTTGGGTTACTCATCAATATCACATTCACATAGGCCAGTACACTTAAGACCATGGCAAAATCAAAAACCTTGGCACCAAATTTTCCAAACCAAGCTTCAAATAATAAAGATCCAATCGCATTGGCATTTTTCATCTGATCAAACCCAATCACTTTAATATAAGTGTAGTTAATGGCTAAGTATAAAAATAGGACTACTAATATACCCACTACAATACCTCTTTGCATGGTCTTGGCCGATTTTACTTCGGATCCAAAATTAATGGTTTGTTGATAGCCTCCATAAGTAAAGAACACCGACACCAAACTCACTAATAATAACAAGGCTCCATTGGTTCCATCATAGGTGTAAATTTTTCCTTCGTTAATGCCATGCGGCGGAACCATCTCCCCTTTAAAGAAAGAAGAAATTAATAAAACAATTAAAGAAATTTTTACCACCATTAAAATATTCTGTGTTCGACTACTAGTCTTTAATCCCAGTAAATTAACAATGTAAAAAAGCCCTACCGAAGCAGAGGCCACTATAATATTAAATAAAGTGCCAGAAGGTTGACCAAATAATAAATCACTTACATAGTCGGCGCCAATTAAAGCTACTACGGCTAAAGATGCTGCATTGCTAATTAAAATTAAAACGTTAATTGTAAAACCAACCCCTGGATGATAACAATGCGCAAACACTTTATAATAGCCGCCCATGACGGGAAGTCTTTGACCAATTTCTGCATAGGTTAAGGCGCCAAACAAAGCAATCAATCCTCCAATAAGCCAGGCACTAAAAAATATAAGTGGAGTCCCCGATTTAGCAGCAATAGTGGCAGGTGTTTTAAAAATGCCCATCCCAATCACCAAACTCACCACAATCATGGTTAAGCTAAAAAAATTAATGGACTGCTTTTGCTTCATTGTTAGACTATGAAAGCTAAATATAATAAAAAGGGCCAAGTTTTCAACAAGCGGTGAGTAATTAATAAAATCAAGGGGGTAGATAAGCAGTAAATTCGAGCTAGAATTAGGTTCATGCAAATGATTAAAAGGGAATCCCGTTAAAATCGGGGGCTATTCCCGTAGCTGTGAGTTCGTTGCTTAAAAGCAATTGATGCAAAAAGTCCACTGAAGCAATTTGGGAAGGACGCATCCTAAAAGAACAAGCCAGAAGACCTGCCTAGTTAAAAAAATCAACAGCTTTCGGGTAAAAAGCAGGGATTGTAAAAAATTAAGGCAGGAAGATATTGAGATAGGTGCATTTATTTTTAAGATGCTAGCCTCTTACTTCGATTTCTGACGACTCCTTAATCAATTATGGTTCTCTTTCTCCAGGAAGCTCATTGTTCACTCAAAAAAAAACAAAACAATGAGCAAAAAAATCATCACGCTCTCGGTGTGCCTAATCGCCACCACCCTTGCCTTTGGGCAAAAAGAAAATTCCGCTATTTTAAAAGACAGGCTTAGAAAAAGTGTGGACTCTTCCATTAGTTTAGAAGAAGTGATTGTGACTGCCAACAAACTAGAACAAAAACAAAATGCTACAAGCAAAGTAGTGACTGTTATTAATGCAGCTGTCCTTCAAGCTAATGCTGGAAGAACAATTGCACAAATTTTAAACGAACAAGCAGGACTTTATTTACCAGGAAGTTTAAGCAATGCAGGAACAGTGCCTAGTATATATATGAGGGGCGCTTCAAGTGGAAGAACTTTAATTTTAATTGATGGCATGCCAGTGGGAGACCCTTCTATGATTAGCAATGAGTTTGATTTAAACTTAGTGCCCTTAAATTTAATTGAGCGTATTGAAATTTTAAAAGGGGCTCAAAGTACTTTGTATGGCTCAGATGCCATTGGAGGAGTGATTAATATTATAACAAAAAATAAATCTATCGCTAATTTTTCAGGCGATTTTAGTACAGGATCCTATGGTACAAGAAAGTTAAATTTACAACACAGTAATACCATTGGAAAATTAAATTATGCAGTAGGCTTTGGCAACGAAGTAGCTACTGGTTTTTCTTCCGCTACAGATATGACAGGTAAAAATAATTTTGATAAAGATGGTTACCAAAATAATAATTGGTTTGCAAATATTAATTATGCCATAAATCAAAACTGGAATTTGAAAGCATCTACACATCAAACAAGTTATAATGCAGATATTGATTATGGCGCCTTTAAAGATGATAAAGACGAAAAGTTTCACAATGCCACTAAATTGACAGGGCTTTTATTAAAATACAAAAAAGAAAAAACTATTTTTCAATTCAAGTATCAATTAAGCACACAGGACCGTCAATACAAAAACGATAGCCTTGATAAAACTTATACCATTTTTGAAGACAACCAATACACGGGTAAATCGCATTTTGCAGACGCTTTTTTTTCGACTCCTATAGCCAAAAATATACAATGGATTATGGGGGCCGATTTTAGATATGGCTCTTACCAGCAAACCTACGCCTCCATTAGTGAATACGGGCCTTACAACGATAATTTTAAAGACACTTTTCAATACCAGACAGCCTTATATAGTTCTTTATTAATAAACGATGCCTCTAATAAATGGGTATTGGAATTGGGTGGGAGAATGAATAAGCATAATCGTTATGGCAGTAATCAAACTTTTACCATTAGCCCCTCTTATAAATTAAATTCAGAAATTCGATTCATGGCAAGTGCCTCTACCGGGTATAAAGCACCTTCTTTGTATCAGTTAAGTTATAATGAGGCCTTAAAACCTGAACAATCATTTAATACAGAAATTGGTGTAGAATATAAAACCAATCCAATTTTTGCAAGAGCGGTGTATTACAATAGAACCATTGATAATGGAATTGATTATAATTATATTGATTATAATTTTTTTAACTACATCCAGCAAAAAGTAAATGGTTTAGAATTGGAACTGAATTGGAAGGCCAATGAAAAAAATAAAATTTCATTGAACTATACTTTAATGAATGGCCAAGAGACCAATCAAAATAGAGTAACCACTACCGATACCATTACTTATAATTATTTATTAAAGCGCCCTAAAAATACTGCAGGTATTCAATGGAGCTATGAAGCAAGTCCAAAATTAAGTTTAAGTATAGCGGCTAGGTATATCAGCAAGCGTTACGATGTAGGAGGATACGCTGCAGAAGATGTTAGTTTAAAAAGCTACACCTTGTTGAACGCGCATATTCAATACAAATTCAGTAAGCATATTGTACTATATGTCGATGCGCAAAATATAGGCAACGTTGCATTTCAAGAGATTAATGGCTACAATGCCATGGGGCGTATGTTGATGCTAGGCCTAAAGTTGAAATAATAAACACATAACTTATTAGTTTAAAAAAGCTTTGTATCTTCATACAAAGCTTTTTTATGCAATTTCATTTTGACGAACTACTTACTGTTATATTTACATTGTTTGCCGTAATTGATATAGTGGGCTCCATTCCACTCTTAATTGCCATGAAAGAGAAATCCGGCGCCATCAAATCATTCAAAGTCACACTTATTTCTGGTGCCTTAATGATTTTATTTTTATTTCTAGGCAAACCGTTTTTGCAAGTATTGGGCTTAGATGTAAAATCCTTTGCAGTGGGTGGTTCTATTGTGATATTTCTATTAGGCCTTGAAATGGTATTGGGTCATGAAATTTTTAAGGGCGATAAAAATGCACATTCAGGTGCTGTGGTACCTATTGCCTTTCCTATTATTGCTGGTAGTGGAACCCTTACTACTATTATGTCTTTAAAAGCGAACTTCGATGAATTATATATTGCACTAGGTATACTTATAAACTTAGTAATTGTTTATGCAGTATTAAAATCGCTCAACATAATAGAAAAACTGCTAGGGCCCGGAGGCTTACTAGCAGTTCGTAAATTCTTTGGAGTCATTCTATTGGCTATTGCCGTTAAAATATTCTCAAGTAATGTAGGGGCCTTGAGGCGTTAAAATGAAAGCCTACAACTTAAAATATAGTTCCTCCCTACAGCAGAAATTCCACTTGCAAAATACCTGTAGTTAAGGTCGGTAATGTTTTCTATTTGAAAGCCTACACTTATATTTTTTCTAGGATTATAATAGGAAGCAAAATTAAGGGTCATCCAACTAGGCATACCGTCCTTAGTGGCATAAATCTCATTGTCTTCTCCATTTAAATTATAATCAGCGATACGCTTCCACCCATTGAATACACTGAATAATTCGGCATTCCATTTTTCATTCCCATGCTTTATACCAATTCTACCATAGCTTGGAGGAATATGATCTAATGGCATTTCTTTTGAGCCATCATTGTAAGTTCCTTTTGTATAAGTATAAGTACCTGCAATATCTGTGTTATCCATAATCCGAATTCTTCCATTCACATTAAAACCATATACTATTGCCTTAGCTTTATTCTGCGTAGCATATACATCACTCAATACTCCCTGATAGTTAATTTTAGATTGTCCATTCCAAGTAAATTTATCGGCCACTAATGCATTTTTAAACCAAGTATAAAACAAGGAAGCCCCCCAAGAAAAAGCCGTTGAACTTTTTGATAGGCTTACTTCGGCATTGTAAGTATACTCTGGTTTTAAATCTTTATTAGGCACCACAACATAACCTGTTTTTGTATCAAATACTTTGGTTAAATCATCAATATTTGGCGCCCTAAAGCCACTACTTAATCCAAATGTTAAACGGTACCCATCTTCTCCATTATAAGCCAGTCCTAGATTCCCCGTAAAAGCAGCATTGGATTGTTTGGCTTCTGTAAAAGGAAAATGCATTAAGCTGGTGTCTTTAAATTGTGCATTTAATTGAACCATATTTAATCTTATGCCGTCATTTAATACCCAATGTGCATCAAGAAATTCTGTTTGTTGCAGATAAATTGCCTGATAGTTCATATTGGTTGGCCCATCACTATAACGAGTGGTAATAGCACTATTCGTATTGGTACTTATATTATTTCTATTGGCAGTTGACTTTACTATGTCATTATAAGACTCTAGACCAAAATGTAAATAGCCACTTTTTTGCTTATGTAATAAATCTGCGTTCAGACCAAAAATATCTACATTTTCAATTCTAAAATCTTTATTATTAGATTTAAATTTTCTACTAATTCTACTTTCTTCTAAATGCTGATAATTGGTATTCACCGTGAGCACTTGAAAATAACCTTTCAAGGCCGAGGCTGAATATTTATAGCCAACCATATTTCTAACTTGTGGGCCATAATACCATTCACTATACACTGGCAAATCCTTACTTGTCTCTGTTAAACGGTCGTATCTATTAATATTTGAAGAATTAGATAATTGTATATTTAATAAATGCTCCACATTAGCAGATGGCTTATACATAATTTTTTGTAAAAGATCAGTTTGAGTATAGCCTGTTGTTTTTTGAATGTTAACATTAGCGCTATTGTCATTGGCTATGTCTACTCCATTTGCTCTAGTAATATAAAACAATCGTTTTCCAAAATCTGCATAAGTAGTGGATCTGTTATTCCCTTGGCGTAAATCACCAAAACTACTATTGGTAAATGAGGTTAAATAGGCCCATTTATTATTGGCAATATTAATATCTACATGCTGTCTGTTTTCATTTTGACCATTGGCATATCTATATATAAGGTTACCATTTGTTTTCCATGAAGTACTTGTATTCAATGTGGGGTTCTTTGTAAAAAGATTAACCACTCCCCCTAATGCATCACTACCATACATCGTAGAACTTGGGCCATAGTTTATCTCTACTCTATCTAAAATCATATTATCAACCGTAATAATATTTTGCAAGTGGCCTGCTCTAAAAATGGCGCTATTCATACGAATACCATCCACCATCAATAAAACACGACTAGCCTCAAAGCCTCTAATAATAGGGCTTCCGCCACCCAATTGACTTTTTTGCACAAACACCTGGCCAGAATTCGTAAGTATATCGGCAGTATTGGCTTGTTGATTGATAAAAGTTTTATCGGCAATCAAGCCAATGGTTTGAACTATATTTTTAGAAGCAGTTGGAAATTTATTGGCATACACCACTACCTCTGACAAAGTCTTGACACTGTCTTTTTTTTGCACAGTAACTTGTGCGTTTATAGATGAACTAGTTATTAATAATAAGGCGATTAACCCTATTTTATAGTTGTGAAACATAAAAATAATTAAATAAATGAAAAATAAATACCGCTTAAATTTTAAGCGTTCACTTTAGGTGGCAAATAAGGCGAAGCCGCCCACCTTTGAATAATGTCCTGCCTCATCATTGGACAATGTATTAAAGCAAGATCATAAATAATTGTCGGTGCTGTATTACTCAAAGAAACATAGGGAGTGAAAACCCATTTAAATAATTTTTGGGCTTTTTTATGATTCTCTTGATCTTGTTTCGCAAATTGTTGATTTGTTTTTTCAATGGAGACTTCGACTTTATCTGCCATTGCAGTAATTATCCATTGAGCATTTGTCTTTTTGATACTTACTATATCATACAACATTCCCTGGAACCTAAATTCAACATTTTCTTCTTCCCAGTCAAAACCAGCAGGTAATTTTTGGAGCTCATTGACTGTTAAATGAATTAAGCCTTTTATCTTTTCTTGAGGATGACTTTGTATATACTTAAACTGCTCTTGTTTATGAATTTTCTTCTGAAATACATAAAACAAAGGCAAGCCACCGATTGAAATGACTAAAGCAAATA
Organism: Bacteroidota bacterium; assembly: GCA_947451115.1. Lineage (GTDB taxonomy): Bacteria > Bacteroidota > Bacteroidia > Chitinophagales > Chitinophagaceae > Sediminibacterium. The sequence continues at coordinate 3,656 of CANFXV010000016.1, read as the reverse complement.
AACAACCAATAGTGATTACTTTTTTCACACTCTAAATTACCAATTTTTAATCAATAAAGCCTTTCATTCAGGTAATAATATTTCAAATATGATTTTTATTAAATAATTTTGTTGCTCATGATTCACTTTATCTACAATCCAAATGCAGGTGTTATAAATGAAGCGCAAAAAAAGCTATGGTTAAAAACCATGCATGCGATTCCTAATGTAATAATTTGGGAGACGACTAAACCATTGGAAGCTAAGGATTTTACAAAAAAAGCAATAGCACAAGGTGCAACAAAAATCATTGCAGTCGGTGGCGACGGAACGATCAATGAAGTGGCCTCCGTATTAGTTGGAACAAGCATTCCTTTGGGTATCATTCCGCTTGGGTCTGGCAATGGATTAGCAAGACATTTAAACATTCCACTCAATTATAAAAAGGCATTTCAAAAAGTATTAGTAGGCGCTTCCATTAAAATAGATGTGGGTTATATCAACAACAAACCTTTTTTCTGTACTGCGGGCATTGGTTTTGATGCTGCGGTGGCACATCGCTTTGCGGGTGGTAAAGGCCGAGGCTTGATCAATTATATAAAGGCTACCTTATTTACCCTTTTTAAATACCAACCTATTCAAGTAAGCATAAACGAAGGAACTTCAGAAAAAGTTTTCTCCTTAAGTATTGCCAATGCCAATCAATTTGGGAATGATGCTTTTATTTCACCCTTCTCCAATATTCAAGACGGACAACTGGAATTAGTGAAAATTGGTTTATTAAATAAATTAGAAGCAGCTATATTAGCAGTAAGGTTATTTAAAAAAAACATACATCATTCTAAAAATGTCCATTTCCAAGCATGCACCCATGCAAGCATACATTATGCAAAAAACGCACCCATTCATGTTGATGGTGAAAATCTTTTAACCGATAACGAATTACTAAAAATTTCAATAAGTCCTTTAGCACTGAATGTGATTGTGTAAAGCCGCCATTTATCATAATTGGAGTATAATATAGACCAAATAGATTTATTTGGGTCTATATTTGCATGCGCAAAAAAAAAATTACCCCTAATAAATTACCCAATGATCAAACAGTTTTCTATTTTATTTTTATTGATTGGTTTATTGCATTTAAGTGCTCAAAGTCAAATTCTATTTACTGGTAAAATTACTAGTGTAACCAACGCGCCAGTGACCAATGCTTCAATTTCAGTTTTGAATTCTAATATTCATTCCATTTCAGATAAGAATGGCAATTTCAAAATAAATTTTCCAAGCCAAGGTAATTATCAGCTAGAAATCAATCATATTAATTTTGCTTCCATTCATCCAAGCATTCAGATAAATAAAAATAATAATGAATCAAATTTTACTTTAATTGAATCGACTAAAACTTTGGACGAGTTAGTGGTAACTGCAGAAAAAAAAGAAGAGCTATTGCAAAAAATTCCTTCCAGCATTACCGCTCTAAATGCAAAACAAGTGAATGCATTTGGTTTATGGAATACCAAAGAAATTACTGGTATCATTCCCAATTTATATAGCGCCGACCCTGGAGATGCACGTGATGTAACTTCTGTAAGGGGCATTGCCACTAGTTCTTACGATCCTACGGTGGCCACCTATATAGATGGTGTTAACCAATTTAGTTTGGACACCTATATTCCTACCTTGTTCGACATTGAAAGAATTGAAGTGCTTCGTGGACCACAAGGAACCCTTTACGGAAGAAATGCCATGGGCGGAGTGATTAATATTATTACCAAGCAACCCACAAATACAACTACTGGATTTGCAGACATAAGTATAGGCAATTACAATCAACAAAGAATTTCCGCTGGAATTAAAACCCCATTACTAAAAGATAAATTATTTTTTGGCGCCTCTTTATTATCTAATAAAAGAGATGGCTTTTATACCAATGATTTTGCCCATAGCAGTTATGACAATCAAAACGGTATTTCAGGAAATTATTTTTTAAGATATCAATTGAGCAATCGTTGGGATATCAATTTAAATTTCAAACACCTTGCGAATGAAAACCAAGGACCCTTTCCTTTGGTTTTTGGAGTAGAGGATGCCATGAGCAACCCTTACCACTTAAATCAGAATGCAACTACTACCATGAAGGACAAGACTACCAATACCAGCTTGTCTATTCACTATGCGGGCAATGACTTTAATTTTAATAGCCAAACTGCCTACCAACAAAATTATCGTTATTATACTACGCCAATTGACGGTGATTTCTCCCCCATTGATGCTATTTCAATTATCAATAATTATGGCACAAAGTGGAACAATATAAAAGTACTTACCCAGGATTTTAAATTTACGAGCAACAACGCCAGCAATAATAAATTCAAATGGACTGCTGGCGCTTTCTTGTTTTATCAAGATGCACCAGTCAAACAAACTACTCGTTTTGGAATGGATGCCAATTTGATGATGATTGGAGATTCCTTGTTTAGCACCACAAGTGTAAGTACCACCCTTAAAAAAGGATTCGCTTTGTATGGTCAAGCTACTTATGCTATAAGCAACCAATTAAACATTACACTAGGGTTAAGAAATGATTATGAAAATCAATCTGAGTCTGTTTTAGGCACATACCAACATGATCCTAGTACAGATCAATACATTACCAGATCGGATACTTTGGGTCGCACCCATTTCAATGCTTTATCTCCAAAACTTTCCTTAGACTTTCAAGTTAATAATAATAGTTTATGGTATGGTAATTATAGCAGAGGATTTAGAGCTGGTGGACTATCTCCACTTGCCTCAGATCCTTCACAGCCGCCACTTTTAAGCTATTTGCCAGAGTACAGCAATAACTTTGAAACAGGTATTAAAAACAATTGGTTCAATAATAAATTAATTGTAAATATCGCTTTGTTTTATGCTAAAATAACAGACGCGCAAGTGCCAAGTTTAGTTTTGCCTGACGCTATTACCATTACAAAAAATACAGGCCAATTAACAAGCAAGGGAATGGAGGCAGAGCTATTTGCCTTGCCTGCAAAAGGTTTATTGTTACAATATTCATTTGGCGCTACCAATGCAAAATTTGATCAATTGGATTTAGCGGCACAAGGGGAAAGCGTAAATTTAGCTGGCAAACATCCAATTTTCACTCCTGCTACTACTTCTTTATTAGCCGTTCAATATACTTATCCTGTGGCTAAAAATTTGAACCTAATGGCAAGGGCGGAATGGAAATACATAGGAACTACTTATTTTGATTTAGCCAATACTATTGAGCAATCCCCCTATCAATTATTAAATTTGAAAACTGGTATTGAATACAATAAAATGGGACTTCATTTTTGGGCAAAAAATATTACTGGTACCAAATTTATCTCCTATGGGTATGATTTTGGCGCAGTTCATTTAGGCGATCCAAGTACTTTTGGCAGCAGTTTTTCTTATAAATTTTAATGATTTCCCTCAAGTTTCACTAAACAAAGGATGATAAATATCAGACCTATACGCTTAGTTGAACAAAATGCCCTAAAGCGTGGATTATATGTGGATTACCTAGGTAATTATTAGCCGTTTTATTGCTACTTTACAGCATCATTTTTTATACCTAATTTACTATGGGTGCTATTTCATTAATTGCCTTGTTAATTGCCGCTATTGCATTTTCTGCAGGTGGCATTTTA
>CANFXV010000015.1 GCA_947451115.1 Bacteroidota bacterium | reverse complement strand
CATCATTCTTAAATACCATGTAGAAATCGTGCAGCCCTTGAGTAGGTTTAACATCTATAAAGAAAGGTGAACCAAAACTCATAATTGAACCTCCTTTGTCTCCTATAAATTCAGACTTGCCTACTAATGGCCCATCCGGTTTATCTATATGCAATTCAATGTATCCCCCAGCAGCATTTAACTGCGCCTTAGGTGCCATAGCGATGGCAAGTACTTGAGCGATGCCTGTTAAATCAATGTCTTTTAAGGCAATATAAGCACCCGTATTGCCTGGGATCACAAATTTCATTCCACCGTAAGACATTTTATTAGCATTGTCAAAAACCTCAAAACTAGCTGAATTGATTTTAGGATTTTTTAAAGTAAAGGTTTCTTCTGCAGAAATAGATGGTAAATTTTTAAAGCCTCTATCCTTATAAGATGCCTTGAAAATAAATACCCCCTCCCCCTTATCATTGGCTGGTAATTTTAATGCATAACTACCCTTTGAAGGCAAATTATTTGCTTTTGATTTAGGTTGTGCCAAACTTAAAATGTATTTAACCATTTCTGCCGCATCTGCAGCGGTCAATTGTGGATGCGCTGCCATGGGCACTTCACCCCAGTTACCCCCACCTCCTGAAATTACTTTCTTCACCAATTTTTGATCGGCACCTGCTTTATTCAAATACCTTGCAGAAATATCGTTAAAAGTAGGTCCTACCGATTTCTTATTAATGCTATGGCAAGATTTACAATCACTCAACTGAATTAGTTTTAATCCTTTATCGCTACTCACTGATTCTTCAGCAGAACGATGTCCTTGCGCAATCTCCACTTTATCATAACCTTCAGCTAAATAATCAATATTCACTGCCACCTGACTTGCTTTAATGCTACCAGACGCAGTAGATCCATCTTCTCTATCATTGACATCCACTGAATAGTTGTAGGTATTCCCATTAAAATAGAAAGATTTATTCTTGCCTTCTAAATTGAATTTTAAAACAGGTGATTCATTTCCAGCAATAATTTCTAAAGCTTCAGCACTAACCCCTCCCTTACCATCAGTTGCTTTTAAACTTACTTTATATACACCCGCTTTAGTAAAGTTCAAATTTAAGTCCTTTGTATTGTAGGCTTTCTTATACCCTTCTTTTGAAGTTACCGTCCAATTGTATTGCACGCTATCTCCATCAGGGTCAAGGGTGCCTTGTGTAAGAATATTGGTAGAAAAAGGCAATCCCCCTGCTAGTTTATCTGCTTTGATTTTTACTAATGGATTTCTGTTGCCTCCATTGTATTCAATTCTGATCAATCTGGCATCATCATTTTGAGAGAACCATCCAGTTCCATATTCCAACATATACAAATCGCCGTTCTTATCAAATTCCATATCCATTGGATTGCTAAAACGATAGCTAGGCATAAACTTACTCATACTTATTAAATTGCCCTCTTTATCCAAAGTATTGGCCATGATCCAACCACGCATCCAATCGTAAGAGAAAAATTTACCATCATAATATTTAGAAAAAGCCCTTGTTGCATTTTTAAAATCATCCGCATGATACACTGGCCCTGCCATTGCATTTCTTCCCCCATTGCCTACTAATGGGAACTCTTTTGAATCGGCATAAGGATACCAAATCATCGCTTTCTGTGCTGGTGGCAATTCGGTTAAGCCCGTATTGTTGGGTGAAGTATTGACAGGCTTAGCAGCATCATACAAAAATTCAGTTTTATTGGTGGCAAAATTATACTTTGAATAGGCTTTGTTGTCTCCCACAAAATATGGCCAACCAAAATTACCTGCAGCCCTAGCTTGTCCAATTTCATCTTGACCAGCAGGTCCTCTTCCTGTACTATCATTGTTTGCATCTGGACCCACTTCGCCCCAATACAAGTAATTGTTTTTTTGATCAATAGAAATTCTAAATGGATTTCTATGCCCCATGGTATAAATCTCAGGTCTTGTTTTTGGGGTACCTACAGGAAATAAATTGTCCTTAGGTATCTCGTAAGTACCGTCTGCCTTAGGTAGGATACGAATAATTTTTCCTCTTAAATCATTGGTATTGGAAGAAGATTTTTGTGCATCCCAAGGTGCCCTGCCCACTCTTTCATCAATAGGATTAAAACCATCTGAACCATGTGGATTGGTATTGTCTCCTGTTGATAAATACAAATACCCCTTATTATCAAATGCGATAGAACCAGCGGTATGACAGCATTGCTCTCTTTGAGTTGGAACTGCTAGTATAACAATTTTAGATTTTAAATCTAGTTCATCTCCTACCATGGTATACCTGGTGAGGATATTGGCGGATTGATTGGGATCTGAATAGTATAAATAAATCCAATGATTTTTTGCAAAATTCGGATCCTTGTTTAAACCCAACATGCCATCTTCCGCTTCAGCTATTTTCCCGTCTTTGTCTTTGTATTTTGTACTTACAGCAATAGTGGCAATGGTTTTTAATTTCTTAGTGGCTAAATTATACAAACGAACTGCACCATGTCTTTCTATGAATAAAATTCTTCCGTCGTTGAGCACGCTTAATTCCATAGGCTCATTCAATTTTTCTTGTAAAATCACTTTTGAAAAACGATTTTCTTCTGGTTTTACTTTTGAATAATCTAAGGCTACAAGCGCTTCCCCTTTCATCACATAGTTCAATCCCGCCCAAACATGATTTAAGAATAGTTCATTGGTGAAGGTTTCATTGGTATGACCCATTGCAGTATAAAAAGCTCTACCACCATCGTATTCATGGTACCAGCTCATCGGATGGTAATTGCCATTTTTACCCCCTTGGTAAGACTTTTCATCGATGGTCAATAAAACCTTAACGTTTGGATTTAAATTTTTAAAACTATAAAACTCGTCAACTTTTTCGAAGGTATCCGGCATACCCTTCGTGGCCCAATGGTTTTTTTCGACTACTGTAAATTTTCCATTTTGAATATTGTTAACGGGATGGTCTAAAAAATACCCCCCTACTAAACTACCATACCAGGGCCATTGATACTCACAATCAGCCGCTGCATGAATACCCAAGAAACCCCCTCCTGCTTGAATGTATCTTTCAAATACATTTTGCTGCTCCTCATTTAATATATCACCAGTGGTACTTAAAAAAGTGATGGCATTGTATTTTTTTAATTTTGCTTCTGAAAAAACACTCGCATCTTCAGAAAAATCTACAGCAAAGCCTTTTTCCTTAGCCATTTTTTCAAAGGCCAATTTGCCTGCTGCAATAGATTCATGTCTAAACTCCGCGGTTTTTGAAAATACCAACACTCTTAAGTTTTGCGCATACAATGCTTGATGCATGAATAGGATACATGCACAAAAGAAAACTACTTTTTTCATTTTTATTTTTTAGCTGATTATATTATTTCGAAGACTTCGGTTCCTCTTTCACTCTTTCCCCTTCTGCTTCAAACATGCTCATCAATGAAGCGGTAATATGATTTTCATCCTTTTTTGTAACAATGACATTCACATCATAGCCACCTGCAGAAAAATAGACAGTTACGTTATCTGCATTCAATTCTATTTTGTCAATACCGGCAATTTTATTTCCAGCTCCATCATACACTGTGCCAGTCAATACACTATCTTTTTTCTCTATGCCAAAAACCATTTTGCCATCACCTTGTGGCAATCCTTTAAATTGCATGGCCCATTTGCCTAAATAAAATTCAGCAGGAACAGTTGTTGTTTGCGCCTTGGCTCCGATGGTAAATAAAATACATACAGAAGCAATAAGAATGTTTTTAAGAGTTTTCATAGCAGTAGTTTCAATTTGTTTTAAAATAGCAATTTTTAATAGAAATAAATATATGCAAATACTTAAATATTTCATTAGAATACAATAAAAAAATAGGAACTTTAGTATAAAAGGTAAATTATCGTTATTGATACTCAAACAATTACTACTTTTAATAAAATAATAACCCAATGCAAGCTCAAAATTTTAAAAACCATGCTAAAATGGTTCCTGGATACCACTATGTTACACTAACGGCCATTCTTATTTTTCTGATTGCCTCTGTTAACTATTTCATTCAATGCACTGCAGAAAATAAATATCTAGGCGCAATCTTATGCTTGCTTTCTGTGATACTTGTTTTAATTGCCTGGTATTTACGTGGCTTTGCATTAAAAGCTCAGGACAGAGCCATTCGTGCCGAAGAAAATTTTAGACATTTTATTGCCACCGGCAAAACCTTACCTAAAGAATTACGCATGGGTCAAATTATAGCCTTGCGTTTTGCTTCCGATGAAGAATTTGTTGCTTTAACTGCAAAAGCAAATGCTGAAAATTTATCCAACAAAGAAATTAAGCTTTTGATTAAAAATTGGAAAGCAGACCACGATAGAGCCTAATAATTTTAGATCCTAAAATTTTAAGGTATAGCCAATAATAGGTAGCGCCAAACGAAAATCTTCAAAATGCATGGACACTATACCAAAGTCCCAGCTTGAAGAGGGTTTGATGTTTCTAAAAGTGGCGATATAAATAGTATTGGTACTGGTATTGTTTAACAAATAGCCTTCTCCCTGAAAGACCCAATTGCGTGCAATTCTTTTCAAACCTGCCAAATAACCTGTAGGCTTAGGCGCCCATCCGTAATCACTTACATTGGCCCAACCCAATCCCCCACTAATATTGGCTTCGGAATCTCCATAAGTATATACTAAAAAAGGTAAGGAAGCCGAAGGGGTGCCACCGCCACTTTTAGAATGAAATAAAGCAATCAAAGCACCCACTGCGATATGTGATTTTTCGTTGATGGTAAAAGAATACTTTACATTGGGCAAGAGCACTAAATTACCAGATAAGGAAGTAAATAAAAAGCCGCCTACCCCCATTGATAAATTTTTAGTTACTCCATATTGGAAAGTATTGTATTCAAAAGATACATTATTCCAATACAGTTCCCCCTTGGTTTGAGGCAAGGCCGAAGGACCAAACAAATACCTACTATAATGGGGGTTAGAAAAAGTACCATCTTTATTCAAATGAATTTCTTTTATTTTAGATACACTTCTTTTACTAATACGATCCACCCCAATGGCTGGATTATTGATAAAATAATATTCAGCCGTGGTACTGTCCAATCTTCCAGTTCTATTAGAGCCATCTTTGATTTCAAAAATATAGGTATTACCAGGTAGTATTATTTTACCCTCCTGTGCGCATAATTTTGAGCCAGTAAATATGAAAATCGCTAAGGCCAATAATCTTATTGTCTTTTTCATAATAGAATTTGAATATAAGGTAAGATTTATTTTAATTATATATACGTTAAAAAAATACCTTACTGAAAATCAATTCAGTAAGGTATCTAAAACTGTATTTTGAAAGCTATTACCCTGCTATACCCAAAGGTGAGAAGTATAAAAACACGGCTACTACTATAACAATGGCAATACTTGACAACCAAACATCTGCCGAGTTCCAACTTGCTCTTGATGCAGCTTTATCGGCACTAACAGTGGTGGCAAAAGTGAGTCCATTCAATTGCTCTTCCGATGGCTTCTCTGTAAACAAGCTTACGATAATTAAAACAGCTATGGAGAACAAAAATAAAATAATACAGAAGTACAAGAAATTGATAGTGGCAAAACTATGTGCAAATCCGGTCAATGAATTTCTGTTCAACTCTAATACTATTCTTACCATGCCTATTAAAAATCCAACCACTAGTGCAGTAAAGGCCCCTTTTGAATTAATTCTTTTAGAGAATACACCCAATAAGAATACCGCAGCAATAGGTGGGGCTAGATAAGATTGAACACTTTGTAAATATTCATACAATACCCCTGATATTTTTGACATTAAAGGGATCCATATCATTCCAAGGATGACCACCACACCGGTCGTAATACGACCTACGCGCACCAATTCTTTATTGCTTGCGGCTGGCTTAATTTTTTGATAAATGTCCATGGTAAATAAAGTGGAGCATGCGTTGTACACAGAGGCTAAAGAACTCATTAATGCCGCCAATAGGCCTCCAGCCAATAACCCCCTTAAACCTGTTGGTAATAAATCACGCACCAAGGTAGGAAAGGCTTGATTGGCATCGGTCAAATGCAATTTGCCTTGTTGTGACAAAGAAAAAGCAATTAAACCTGGTATTAAAAAAATGAAAAATGGAATTAATTTTAAATAGGCCGCAAAAATAGTTCCACGACGTGCTTGTTTCTCATCGCGACCTGCCAAACATCTTTGTACAATATGCTGATCAGTACACCAATACCATATGCCCACAATAGGGGATGCAAACAAGATCCCTGCCCATGGAAAATTAGGATCACTTAAAGGAGGGAACATGTTTAATTTTTCTTTTGGAATGGATGCCATTAAGGAATCCCATCCACCTACTGCATGCAATCCATAAAATAAAAGCACTGCAGAACCTGCTAATAAGACCATGGCTTGTATGGCTTCGGTATACATTACCGCATGTAAACCTCCAAACACAGTATATACTCCTGTTACTATTACTAGTATGATGGCGGCGGTCCAAAAATCTACACTTGGAAAGAAAATAGTAATTACTGTAGCAGCTGCAAAAATAGTAACCGATGCCTTGGTGATGATATAACTTAACAATTGAATAATGGACAAAAGAATTCGTGACTTGGCATTGAATCTTCTTTCTAAAAATTCAGGCATCGTATACACCATGCTTCTCATATAAAAAGGAACAAATACCCAACCTAAGGTTAGAATAATCCAAGAGTGCAATTCATAATGCCCCATTACTACTCCAGAACTAGCGGCAGTACCGGCTAAACCTACAATATGCTCAGAACCTACATTAGAGGCTAAAATAGAGGCCCCGATTACAAACCAACCTAAATTTCGATTGGCTAAAAAATAATCGGATGGAGATTCTTTACTTTTTCTGATAGACCATACAGAAACTGCTGCAATGACTGCTAGATACAAAACAATAAACAACCAATCAATGGGTCCTAATAAATGTTCCATAAGCTAATTTGTTAAATTAAAATTTATGGAATATACAAACTTTTTCTAACTCCTACTTTTTCTTATACCTTATTTTTACCTTGGCCACTCCATCCCCTATCATCCCTAAGTCCTTGGCGGCCGATTTAGTTAGGTCTATGATTCTACCTTTTATAAAGGGACCTCGGTCATTAATTCTTACTACAATGGATTGATTATTTTTGAGGTTGGTCACTTCCACCTTGGTGCCAAAGGGAAGTGTTTTATGTGCGGCGGTATTTTTATTATGTCTAAAAACTTCTCCATTGGCAGTCGTTCTGCCTTCATAATAGTCTGCATAAAAGGAAGCCATTCCTTTTTGGGTGCTATAACCACAACCAGCTAATAGCAGTATGGCAAATAAAGAAAAACAAATACGCTTAACCATCGATAGATATTAAAATTGAAGCGTAGAATTGTTCTATCGCTCCTTAATTATTCTTTGAGTCCAAAATAACAGGTGTCTTACCTCCCCCCATAATAATTACTTTAGCATTGGGCGAAGTAATTAATCCTTTCATTATTTGAATTTGCTCATATTGCAATTGCTTATCTCCTAAGCCAGAGCTAATAATTTTTTGATAATCAGCAATACCTTGCGCCTCTACCCTTTTACGCTCTGCCTCTTGTTTCTCTTTTTGTAAAACAAACTGCATTTTTTGTGCATCTTGCTCCGCCTTAATTTTATCTTCAATAGAGGCTTTCACTGTTGCCGGTAACACAATATTTCTTACCAACAATTGCTCTAATACCAAACCACGGATTTTTAAATTTTCTTCGATGGTTTTAAAAATTCTACTTTGGAATTCATCTCTTTTGACAGAATATAAATCCACTGCGGTATAATAAACCGCATTGTCTCTAATTTTAGTTCTGGTGATGGGACGTACAATCACATTTTTAAAATCATAGCCTATCTCTCTTACAATTTTTGGTGCTTCAGAAGATTGTACGCGGTACAATACAGTTAAGTCTATCACTACTTCCAATCCATCCGCCGTTAATACTCTAATGGCATCATCACCCGCCATTTCACCTTCGCTATGCACACCACTCATGGTATAGTTTTGAGTTCTTACATCAATGGTGTTCACATTCACCAAAGGATTCACAAAATTCAAGCCGCTGGTAATGATATCATCTTGCACTTTTCCAAACATTGACTTTACCCCTATTTGACCCGCATCTATTTGTTTGATACAAGAAGTAAGCACCCCAATAACCATGGCTACAATACCAATACTTCTAATAGTTGTTTTAGGAATGGCCACCCCTAAATTGAGATTTTGTACAGCGCTTGCTGCAAAAAATATAATAAGGCCTAGGATAATGAATAACATAAAAATTTATTTAAGTGAGTGTTTTCGACCCTATAAAAGTACAGCTAATTTGGCAGCTAAACATAGTCGCCTAGGCCTCATTTTAGGTCTGCCGCTGGTAAAAAGATTCCCCCAATTTGACTTATTTTGGATAAATTAGTAGTCTAATAACCACCAATATGAAAAAAACAAGTTTTGTACTAGGCTTAGGTCTATTATTTCTAGGCAATAGCCTTCATGCACAAACCAAACCAGAATGGAATGAGGTTTTCAACAAAATCAATACAGAGGTTTCCAAAAACTCAAATGCGTATAATTCGCTTAAAATTTCTTCCGAAACCATTGGACATCGTTTAACGGGATCTGAAAATGGAAAAAAAGCCGAGCAGTTTGCTTATGATTTATTAAAATCCTATGGCTTTACCAATTTGCGCTTTGAACCCTTTGAAGTAGAAAGTTGGAGCAGGGGCAAAATAAATGTAACAGTGGGTTCTACTTTGCAAGATCAACACAATATAAAATCTGTTACATTGGCACATTCTCCTGTAAAAGCAGAAGTGAATTTAGAACTGGTAGATATGGGCAATGGTGTAGAAGACGATTATTTAGCTAACCCAGATAAAGTAAAAGGGAAAATTGCCTTGGTATTTTTAGGCGTACTTCCTAATTCTAAAGCAGGCACCCCTTCTTTACACCGTTCAGAAAAAACAGCATTGGCTACAAAATATGGCGCCAAAGGAATGATGCTCATAAATACTGCACCCAACGGTGTATTGTTAACAGGTACTGCTTCTGTTACTGGAAAATTAATTCCTATTCCTGCCGTTTGTGTGGGAAGAGAAGATGGACTTGCATTAAGAGAACAACTTGCCAAAGGAAAATTATTTAGTCATATTACCATGAATAATTTTTCAGGTATGATTAAAGCTCGTAATGTGGTGGCCACCATTCCAGGCAAATCTATTCCTACTGAAAAAATTGTGATTGGTGGGCATTTAGATAGTTGGGATTTAGCTACTGGCGCTATTGACAATGGAATTGGATCTTTTTCTGTTTTAGATATGGCCCGCACTTTTATAAAATTAAAATTAAACCCTGCAAGAACTGTTGAATTTGTCATGTTCATGGGAGAAGAAGAAGGTTTACTTGGATCTAGAGCCTATGTAAAAGACGCTATTAAAAATAAAACCATTGATCAAATTAGGTACATGTTGAACTACGACATGACCTTTGATCCTAAAGGTTATTCTACCAGCGCCGAAGACAGCAGAGACTTAATTACTGGCATCGGTACCATTGCAAAAAATATTGATACCTCATTTACCAATATGTTTAGAGTGGGTGCTGGCTTGCATAGCGACAACCAACCCTTTATGCTACAAGGGGTGCCTACAGGAGGTGGTGCAGGTGGCGGGCTTCCTAAAAATGCAGGCCCTTGCTACCATGCAGATTGTGATGTATTTAGTTTAGTAGAAGAAAATGGCATGAAAAACACCGTTCGTTTTGGATCGATGTTATTGTATGGTATTGCAGATGCTACTGAAATCAAATCCAAACATTTTACAGATGAAGAAACCAAAAACTTCCTCATCAAAAATAATTTAAAAGAACCATTGATCATTGCGGGTGAATGGCGTTGGAAAGATTAGCCTTCGCATTCTTTAAAAAATACTTTATTATAAAAAAAGCTCCTCCATGTTAGAGGAGCTTTTTTATTTCGCTTAGTTTTTTACCTGACTCATTAGTCAATTTTTATTTTTTGGAAGCCACTATGCAATTCAACTTGCTTCCCTTCCCAAAAAAATCTGCCCTTGGTGTTTTTTGGTAAATTAAGCATCGCTTCTACCCCCTTATTTTTTTGCTTAGTAATTTCCACTTGAATACTTCCATCAGGATGTGGCATACTCGCTATCACATGATTCAATTCACCCAAGGCTGGCGCTATGTTGATTGATGCAAAGCCAGGCGCAGCAGGTGTAATACCACAGATGGTAGCAAAGAAATCATAATTGGGACTTGCACTCCATGCATGACAATCGGATCTAGTTGGATCTGGTTGTTCTGCAAAAGTGGTCAATCCATTGTCAATCATCTCCCTCCATGGTTTCAATTCTTTATAATAACGATTGGCCATACCTGCTTTTTTCAAAGCCAAATTCAAGTAAAAGCGATAATAAAAAGTTGCTTGGCTTAAACTTGTATCCTTCAACACATTTTCCATGACCAATTTTTGTTTGCTTTGTGGTATTGCACCTGTTAACACACCCATAATACTGGCATGTTGACTAAAGCTATTTTTTAAAGGCGTATTGGCCATTAAATTTTTCTTGACATCAAAACAACTGGCATAAGTGGCTGCACTTAATTTATTAGCCAATGCTGCATAATGATTGGCCCTTTCTGTTTTACCAAATTGTTTAAATAAAGTAGCGGCTTGTTGTAAAGTGGCAATGTATTGCAAGGTAATCACAGAAGAATTACCATCGGTTGCGCCGTCTGGGGTACCTCCATCAAAGGCCAAGTTCCAATCTACAAATCCCCACCATTTCATCGGGCCTAAAATATTTTTCTTTGGATCTAAATGTTTCTCATACCAATCCAAGACCCCAGTAATAGGCACCATGAATTGATCAAGAAAAGCATCGTCTTTTCGGTGCATCCAATAATCATAGACCATCGACACCCAATACAAAGAAAAAGGTGGTATCACTTGCATACGACTGCTTGGATAACGCCCTTGTGTTAAGCCTTCGGGTACTCTAGAATGATAAAAATCTAAAATGGCTTTACGCATCAACCTATCATCTCCAGTCACATACAAAGAAATTAAAGATTGTATGCGGGTATCTCCTTCGTATTGCAATTGCTCATAATAAGGACAATCAAAATAAGTCTCTCCAGCACAAAGTTGTGCCGTTCTCCAACCCACTTCCCAAATTTTTTGCATGGAGGAATCATTGCTTGCAAAACTGGCTTTTACTTGAAAAGGATAACCTGTAGCCATGCCATAAAAATCTTCAATTTCAATGGGATCGTCTTTCAAAGTAATGTCTACTTGTATATAACGATAAGTTCTCACCCACAAAGGCCTAAAAGTTCTGTGACTAGATCCATCTGCCATAAACACATCATAATTCCCTTTAATGGTTTTGCCCTCTATTACAGATCTATTCCCTTTTATTCCTTTGGCATCAAATAAAGATTCTGCGTAAGTTATTTTAATGATGGCATCCTTGCCTCCACTAATGACCAAGTTTGGATAAGCCACTGTATTGTAAGTTTGATCATACAATAAACTAATGGTTTTACCTGCCGTCAAAGGCTTAGTGGCGTTCAATAAAGTATTGGTAATGGTAGTTTTGCTAAGGATAAGTGGGGCATTGTTATTTAAAAATACCGCATTGGCTAATTCCCCATTTATTTTTTTAAGCGTGTTGATGTTTTGTTTTCTTTCAAACATGGGTGGAATGATGCTGGGTACCAAGGACCATAAATTGTCTGAACCATATCCTACTGATGCAGGACTTGAAATATTTACTGCATTAGTCCATATATGATCGTCGTAGTTATTTTGCTCCCAAGCCCATGGATATTTATTGGCCGCTACACTGTCTCCAGGCCCAACTACCATATAGGTTTGCAAAACCTGCCCGTTGTTGGTAGAGCAAGGACTATAAGCCCCATTGATTAAGACTTTCCAATTTTTATTGGTGTTCGCTATTTTTTCAGCATCCCCATTGCCTTGTAATAAAAAAGCAGTTTGATTGGAAATTTGTGCAACAGGAGCATACACCCCCATGTTCCATACCTGTGCTGCAATGGTATTTTTTCCTTTGACTAAATATGGGGCAATATCATAGGTCTCATAATACCAATTGTACAAATCGCCTCTTGCTGGTCCATTACCAATGGATTGTCCATTGACAAATAATCGGTAACGATTGTCAGCAGATACATTAACAATAAAAGTTTTGGGTATTTCATTTATTTCAAATGAATTTCTAAAATGATAAACCCCATATTCTTTGGCCGTTGCATTGGGTGCCGAAATCCACTGAGCTGTCCAATTATTTTTTAACAAGTTTGGATTGATCAAAGCGCTGTTTTGGGCAAATAAACTTTGAGTGGCCACTAATAAAAGAATGGTGAAAAGTTTTTTCATAGCAAGCAAATTAGAGAATGAATTTAATCCTTTTAATCCTTTTAATCCTTTTAATCCTTTTAATTCCATTAACGAAAAAAAAGAGGGCCCCATAGAAATGGGGCCCTGATTAACGATTGCTTGCTTAAAACCAATAAACCTGAACTATAAAAAACTTATGAACTATTCTTGTGTGTGGTAAGCAGAAACACCGTGCTCGAACATATCCAAACCACCTGGATTTGTTTCTGCTTCAGCTTCTACTCTTAATTTCCAAGGATGCGGTAATTTATTGATTACCCACATCAAAATAATAGCTACTACGAAAGTTGCTATGGTAATAGTAGCACTTCCAATAAATTGCGCTTTAAACACATCCCATCCACCACCATAAAAGAAACCTTTTACAGGGGCACTGTTGTCAGCGCCTGTTGGACCTGTTGCTCCAAATTGGCCTGAGGCAAATAAACCTAAAGATAGTGTACCCCAAATTCCATTAATACCATGTACTGGAACCGCACCCACTGGATCATCAATTCTAAAATGCTCTAACAATAAAGTGCTATAATAAAGTACAATACCTGCAACTAAGCCAATGATGATGGCCCCCAATGGTGAAACCCAATAACATGGACAAGTAATTGCCACCAATCCTGCCAACAAACCATTGATAGTAAACGCTAAATCAAATTTTCCTTTATTTGGACCAAACCATAGTGGCAACAACATTGCAGCTAAAGATGCTGAACAAGCAGCCAATGTAGTATTTGCAGCGATACGGCCAATACCTTGTCCATCCATAGCAGACAAAGTACTACCTGGGTTAAATCCATACCAACCAAACCATAAAATGAAAGCACCTACAGTTGCCATGGGCAAATTATTCGATGGTTGTAATCCTCCTTTTTCTTTGTCATCTCTCAAAAATATTCTTCCAATTCTTGGTCCTAAAATGATTGCCCCCGCCAAGGAAATAAATCCTCCGATGGTATGAACCACTGTAGATCCTGCAAAATCTCTAAACCCTTGACCCAATCCTGGCATGAAATGACCTGGTGTTCCCATTAACGCCAACCAACCATCTGGACCCCAAGCCCAATGTCCAATAATTGGATAAATAAAACCTGTTACACCAATACTGTATAATATATCTCCACGGAAACTTGTACGACCAATCATCGCTCCTGAAGTAATAGTAGAAGTAGTATCTGCAAATGCAAATTGGAAAATCCAATGTGCCAAGATAGGAATACCAGTTGCTTCATAAGTATCTGGTGCGCCTATTAAGAAATACCAATTTTGACCAATAAAACCATTACCATGACTAAACATGAAGGCATATCCAATTGCCCAGAATAAAATTCCACATAGTGCTGTATCAAAAATACATTCCATTAATACGTTGACCGTTTCTTTGGAACGAGCAAATCCTGCTTCTAACATAACAAATCCTGCTTGCATGGCAAATACTAAAAATGCAGAAACCAAAACCCAAACTGTATTTAAAGAATTGAAAGTAACCAACTCATGTGCAGTATAAGTTTCAGCTGCATGTGCTGGTGTAGCCAATAAAGTAGGAATTAATTTCATTAGTGCTACCAATAAGGTTACTGCCAATACTTTACCAGAAAATATGGTAAACCCTAATTTAATTTTTTCTTTTCTAGTTAAGTGATAGACCACCGCAGTAGGTTGAGAACGTCTCATCACCATTTCTTTTAAATGACCCAGTGTAGTACTAAACATAAGTGTGTTTTTATAGGTTAAGAATTATGCTAAGAATGGATTAAAATTTATATACCGCTGCAATTAAGAAATTACCTGCATATGGATTTAAGTTACTACCCTTATTTAAAAAGATTTTATCTTTTGCATTGTCAAATCTTAATTCAGGTATCAATGTAAACTTGTCAAAATGAATATTGGCAGAAAAAGTATTTTGGAAAATAGAAGTGCCTACACCTGCAGCACTTTTAGTGTCATCAAAAAATTCTGTTCTCCATGTAAATCCAAATTTTGAACTTGGATCATAATTAACATATAAAGCATTGCTGGTCCAGTTAGCACCAGAAATATTACAAACAGTACCATCATAATTAATTGCCACTTGACTAGACACCACTCCATTTAGTACTAGATCAACCTGTGATTTGCTTTTACCACCTTGATAATTCAAAAATGCTTTTAGCTTATCATTTTTTGTTCCAGTACTAAATTGAGCAATGACCATCTTATTGGGGGAAGAAGAACTTACAAAATCGGTAGGTTGTGCCACACCAATCATCATAGCCGACTTACCACCTAAGGCTATGTCTGCTCTAACACCTGTATGAAAGAAAGGTCCATAGGAGAAACCGTAACTCATACTATAGTTTCTATTGGAATAAGCATCTAACAATTCATACCCTACATGGGTGGCCCATTTACCAGCAGTAAACTTTACTGTTGAATTAGGCGCATAACTGATAAATGCTTGTTTGAAACTTGTTGCAACTCCATTGTCATTGTAAGAGAACTCATCTGCTCTTTTACCCACACCTAAATCAAGGGTGGCAGCAAAATTGCCCAATACTTGATCTAATTTAACAGAAGCCATCCCAATTTGAAAGGTATTGCTTGAATTGGTAAAGCTTGTCTTATTGTTTTCTGTTTTACCTGCAAAATCACCTTTATAATACCCATCTACATAATAAGTAAATGTAGTAGAATGATTAGGAGCCGAACTAGCTTCCTTAGTACTGTCCACTTGGGCTATAGCTTGAAAGGAACTAACAAGTACTAATAATAATGAAATTGATTTTTTCATAGGGATTGGTTTTTATTTTGTATTATGTTTATTTATATATGTTATATTACCTACTTATTTATACTTTTTTTCAAAATTTGTAACCTAATTTTATTTTGCTTTTTTACTTTTTTATATTTATTCATTGATTATCAATACTTTAAATTATATATCAACATATTGTATTTTTTTATTATGTTCCTATTTAATGCTAAATTATACTTTTTATTCAAAATTAAACTAATTTATTTCATATTTTTATTTTTATAATGTTTATAATTGTATACTGTTTAACTTAATATTTTAAGTACTGTTGAATTATTAAACGAAATTATACTTAGCAAGTACCCTAAATAGCTAAATATCAGTTATATAGTAGAAAAATATTGTATCTTGAGGATATCTACTTTTTTTTGTGCTTATGCCCAATACTGAAACTACCGCCTTTGGCAATGATATTAAATTCGAAGCCCTGTTCAATTCCGCTTCAATGGCTATTATCGTAGTAGATAAAAATGGTGTAATTGTAATGGCCAACCCATTAGCCAACAACTTATTTGCTTACAATGACAATAGTATGGTTGGAGAAGTATTAGAAAAGCTCATCCCTCAACGTTATCATCACAAACATGTTGGCTACCGTGATCATTATATTGAGCAACCCAAGGCCAGGACCATGGGACTGGGCATGACCCTTTCTGCACAGAAAAAAGACGGTACCGAATTTCCTGTTGAAATTAGTTTAGGACAATTTAAAAATGGCGACGAGCAATTTGCTATTGCTTACATTGCTGATATTTCCAAAAGAAAATTAAACGAAGAGAAAATTTTATTGCAACAAGCTGAAATGGAATTGGTGAATGAGGAAATGAAAAAACTGAATGCCAACTTAGAAGCTACCGTTAATTCAAGAACCAATGAATTGCAGCTCACATTGAATGCTTTAAAAGCTTCTAAAGAAGAATTGACGCTATCCTTAGAAAAAGAAAAAGAGGTCAATGACTTAAAGTCGAGATTCGTTTCCATGGCTTCCCATGAGTTTAGGACACCTTTAAGCACCATCTTGTCTTCCATCTCCCTACTTTCTAAGTACATCAGTACCGAAGAACAATATAAAAGAGACAAACATATTGACAGGATCAAATCCTCAGTTAAAACACTAACAGATATTTTAAATGAGTTTTTATCCTTGGGCAGAATTGAAGAAGGCAAGGTAGATATAAAATCAGAAGAATTTGATATTAGTGAATTCTTCAAGGACCTAATCAATGAAATGAGTGTCTTACTTAAGCCTGGACAAAATTTTCAGTTCAAGCATTTGGGACAAACCCATACGTATACAGATAGCCACTTACTCAAGCATGTCATGATTAACCTAATTTCTAATGCTATCAAATTTTCACCAGAAAATTCAATTATTAGCATAGAAGCAGAAGTAAGTGCTAATACTGCCCAGCTCAAAATCTCAGACAATGGAATTGGCATTCCCGTGGCTGATCAAGTACACTTATTTGAACGTTTTTTCAGAGCCACCAATGTCACAAATATTCAAGGCACTGGCCTTGGTTTACATATTGTTGGTAGATATATAGAAATTTTAAAAGGTACCATAAAATACCATAGCGAATTTGAAAAAGGTAGCACCTTTGAAATTGTACTACCTACTAAAATGATCAATGATTTTGAATAAATTAATATACTACTTATGGAAAAGATTTTACTGATCGAAGACAATGAAGCGCTAAGAGAAAATACCGCTGAAATTTTAACATTGGCCAATTATGAAGTGAGCACTGCCGAAAATGGTAAAATTGGTGTTGAAATGGCCATGGCTAACCCACCCGATTTAATTGTATGTGATATTATGATGCCTGTCCTGGATGGTTATGGTGTATTTCAAATTTTAAGTAAAAACCCAGACCTCCAACATATCCCCTTTATCTTTCTAAGTGCCAAAAGCGAAAGAAACGATTTACGCAAAGGCATGGAGATGGGCGCTGACGATTATATTACCAAACCATTCTCTGATGCTGAATTGATCAATGCCATCAGGGCTCGTATTGAAAAAATTAAAATTCATCAAAATGCTGGAGGCAGGGGCATTGAAGCCTGGTATCAAATCATATCGGAACTAGGCAATAAAGATGAAATGTTTAAGGCATTGGAGAATCACGATGTGATTGATTACAAGAAAAAACAAATCATTTATTCAGAGGGCCAACATCCAAATAAATTGTACTATATCGAAACCGGTAAAATAAAAGTGTACAAAACAAGCGATGGTGGTAAGGAATTAATTACTAGCCTCCTATCTCCAGGTGATTTTTTTGGACATATCCCTTTAATTGAAAATGCGGTTTATGAAGAATTTGCCGAAACTTTAGAAGAATCATCTATTAGAGTTATACCAAGAAAAGAATTTGAACACTTGTTGACCCATAACCAAGAAGTTGCTTTGAAAGTGATCAAACTACTCGCCAATAACATTACAGAAAAAGAACAACAATTGGTGGCCTTGGCCTATCATAGTTTAAGAAAAAGAGTGGCAGATGCCTTGCTTACCTTAAAAAAGAAATATGCTAAAGAATCTGATGGAGCCAATTTTTCTATTTCTATTTCTAGAGAAGATTTAGCTAATATCGCTGGTACTGCCACTGAAAGCTTAATCAGAACCCTTAGCGATTTTAAGACAGAAAAATTAATTGAAATTAAAGAAGGTAAAATTGTAATTCTAGACGAAAAAAAATTGGCTAATTTATTTAATTAACCTTTTAATAATTAAAACAAAGCAGCTTCGAACCTTTCATTGACATCGTTCTTCCATGTCATGAATTGAGTTTCTAAATACACCACTTGCTGTTTGAACTTTTTAAAATCTAGTGCCATACTCATATCCACTATATTATTAATGGATTTGATTGCTTTTACTTTATTTCTTAGCAAAATAATATCGCTTTTTAATAATTTAATGGCCATTTCTCTATTGATGATTTGTAATTGTAATTCCTCGGCCCACTCAATAAAATCATGCATGACCATATTCTCCAATAAACTGCTCAACTTTCTTTTGATAAAAGCCTGCTCGTCTTGTATAAAGTCCAAGGACCTTATCAATGATTCAATTTCTTGCAATACAATTTCTTTGTTCATAGCCTATTAATTATGACAATGCAATGCATTTGTCCCCATACCTGTTGTTGGACTTAAATAAGGTATGCCTAAATTCAAGCCTCTTAGTATAAGCAATACACCCATACTAAAAATAAATACCGGCAACAGCGATTGAAGTTGTTGCCTAAATTTGGTTCCGAAATACTGCCCTCCTATAGCCACCATGATTAATGCTGGCAAAGTGCCCAATCCAAAAAAAGCCATCAACCAACCTCCATAAAAAATATTTTGAGTGGCCAATGCCGATGTTAAAGCCAAGTAGACCATCCCACAGGGCAATAAGCCATTTAAAAAACCTATCAAATAAAATGCTAGCTTGTTTTTGTGCTTAAACAATACCCCTAATTGCTTGGTAATACTGCTGTATAATAAATTAAATTGTAAAAATCCAAGCTTCTGCTTTGGCTTGAGGACAAAAACATAGCCAACATATATTAGCATGAGTATCCCTATAAAAATAGATATGTTTTCTTGAACCCCAAATAAAGGCAACTGACTACCAAATAAACCAAACAACACACCAAGCATACTATAACTACTAATTTTTCCAAAATGATATAAAAACAAAACACCCCATTTTTCAAGATTGGTTTTTTGAGCCATTGGCAATGCCAATACTAAGGGGCCGCACATACCTATACAATGCACACTGCCTAGCAGACCCATTAAAAAACCGATTTCAAAAATAGCATTAATGCTCATTTTATATTTTTACTTTTTTCTCAAAATAATAAGCAAGCCCCTTGTTTTCTAAAGAAAGTTTTAAGGTATAATTACCCTTTGTCGTACTTAGTAGCTCCATCTCAAAACGTCCGTTATTGATCTTAACTTTTTGAACTCTGTCATTTTTTGCATCTGCTACACAGTATAAATGTGCCTCTCCTTCTAATTGTTCTTTTTCAAAAAATGCAGGTAACTGAATAAATAGTTTTCCTTGATTTTGAGTGAGCATCATTTCACCTCCCAAGTCATTGGCTCTTTTGCTTGCATCAATCACCGATTGGTATTTTAACTCAGCGCCATAATAATCCTCCTGTACTAAATCAAATTTTTGCTGGGAAGATTTATAAGAAAGCACTAAAATGCCAATCACAAATAAACCATACACCATAAATATTTTATGTCCCCAGTTGATTTTCATAATGATAATTTTAAATAGATGGCCCTAAAAAGAGTACAGACAATTCGTCCATTTGCTTCCCGTTTTCATAAACGCCAATTCTTATTTTTGTTTTTCTAGCTTTTAATTGTTCATTTTTTAAGGTGATGAAAAAACTGGTTTGGAAATAAGACTCCTTGGGCACATCTACCGGACTTACTTGTTTTATTTCTCCTTCTATATTTTCTAATTTCAATTCCAAATGAATGTTTTTCCTAGTTTTATTCACTAATTTAATATTGTACAAGTTGCTTATCTTATCCTTGTTCAAGAGTTGATAAGTCTGGCCTGGGGTTCTTAATATTCTTGCAGCCACATCAGCCCTAGTAATCAATAAAATAGCTAAAAAAGAAAGTAGTAAAGTCAAGACCAAGGTGTACAATTTTAACCTCCAGGTATAAGTTGTCTTTTGTTTATTGACAATACCATTTTCAGAAGCATACCTAATCAATCCCTTAGGTTTGTCAATATGGTCCATAATTTCATCACAGGCATCTATACAGGCGGTGCAATTCACACATTCTAACTGAGTACCATTTCTAATGTCTATACCAGTTGGACAAACCCGAACACAGGCATGACAATTGACACAGTCCCCATGATTTGAACTAGGATCTAATTTCCCCCTAGGCTCTCCTCTAATGTAATCATAGGCAACCAGTATTGAATTTCGATCCAATAAGACCCCTTGCAAACGACCATAAGGACATACAATGATGCAGGCTTGTTCTCTAAACCAATAATACACAAAGAAAAAGACCAAGGTAAAAATAACGAGTGCACTAAAAGTTCCAAAATGAACAAAAATTCCCTCTTTAATTAATACCCCCACTTCATCAATGCCAATAATGTAGCCAAGAAAAAAATTCGCAATTAAAAAAGACAATAAAAAAAATACAATAATTTTCGTCCCTCTCTTCAAGATCTTCTCTGTATTCCAAGGCATGGCTTTTAGCTTTTTCTGCTGCGTTGCATCGCCGTCAATGAAATATTCAATTTTTCTAAATACCATTTCCATAAAAATGGTTTGGGGGCAGGCCCATCCACACCAAATTCTTCCAAAAGCCACGGTAAATAGAATAACAAATACTATAAAAGTCAATAGCCCAATCGCGAATATGAAAAAATCTTGTGGCCAGAATATCTTACTAAAAAATATAAACTTCCTTTCTAACACATTAAACAAAAAAACAGGTTCCCCTTCTATTTTAATAAAGGGTAAAGTAAAAAACAACACCAAATAGAAATAACTAAAATAAGAACGTAAATTATACAACTTGCCATGTGGCTTCTGTGGATTTACGTAATTTCTATTCCCTTCTTTACTAATGGTTGATACCGAATCTCTAAATGTTTGGTCCAATAACCCTTGCTTATAATTCACTATACTTTCAGAATCGGTACTATTCATTCGTTCCATTTATTTTGTTGTTGCAGCACTGTCAACTATATTGGCAGCTACCTCTTTGTATAAATCTCCTTGTGGCGCTTTTGGATTGGGAGGATTTGTTCCTTTCAATGTTCTAATGTAAGTGGCTAATTGTTGCATCTGAACAGGAGAATAAGTGGTCTGCCATGACTGCATTCCTTTATCCGGATAACCATATTTAATCGTCTTGAAAATGTCTTTGATCCCTCCACCATGAATCCAATATTCATCGGTTAAATTAGGACCTACCAATCCTTGTCCTTCTGCCAAATGACATGGCGTACAAGTTTTTGCAAATAACGCCTTTCCAACAGCGGCCCCTGCTGCATCTAACTGCGTAACAGAATTCTCATCCACATTTTCTTTGGCTGAGGCCAAGTAAGCATCGGTTTGAATTTTTGCAGCAGTCATTTCTGCAGTATACTCCTCCGTAGGATTCATGCCTGTATGCCAAACTTCAAATTTCAATAAATAAAACACAGCCACTAAGATGGTGATATAAAATCCATATTTCCACCATGGCGGTAAAGCATTGTCCAATTCTTTAATGCCATCATAATCATGATCCAATAACATATCTGCTTCTTTCTCCAATGGCACAGCCTTTGTTAAGAATTTCTTATCCAAATAATGCCAGGTTTTAAGCAACCAAGAAGCAGTAACTTTTTTGCCATTCACTACTTCTATTTCCTTTGGATGTATTGCCCTAAAAATGTTCCTAATAAAAAGAACCAATAAAGCAATAATTAATAATTCCAACATCAATACCCAAGACATCGTCCAAAAAGTATTATAAGACAAGCCTCCATAAAAAGCAGTGGAACTAGATTTTGATGTAGTATCTGCGATGGCTGTAGTTGCTTGTCCATACAATGACTTTGAAAACAAAGACCCCATGACTACTACAAAAATCATCATGATTTTTTTGGATGATTTAGAGATTTCAACTGCTTTTTTAGATACCATCAAAAGCACATTGCCCAAAACGCCTATCACTACCACCAATAAAATGGCTATTGACATCATAAGCAGTTCTACATAATTAGTGGCCTCTGGTTTGGCTGGAAGCAAACTAGGCTGTGCCAAAGCGCCTACAGACCATAAACTAGCCATGGACAATAAATAGATATTTTTATTTTTTAACATAAGAAATGTTTTTAGATGATATATTATTGCTCTAATGGTAAATTTTTTATTTCCTCCACCTGATTTTTGTCTAGGGTTTTCACATACCACAAGACACCAAGAAAAAATAGCACAAATACCAACAAGGAAAAGATGGGGTAAATGTTTTTATCCTGCATCGTTTCGGTATATTTTTTTATAAAACTGTACATAATTGTGTTTTTTTATTTTTTGGTAATGTCTGTGCCCAATCTTTGTAAATAAGCAATCAAGGCGATAATTTCTTTATTAGGCGGTACTTTGATTCCATCTTTATTCAAATCAGCTGCAATACCTTTTGCTTGAATCATTAAGTCTTGATTGGCCTGAGCGGCATAATCAGTCGCATAAGGAACCCCTAAAGTGCGCATGGCATTAATTTTTAAAGGTGTGGTGGCTGTATCCAAATTATGGTCTATCAAAAATGAATAAGATGGCATTACAGAACCAGTGGAAATAGAATTAGGTTCTTCTAAGTGATTGTAATGCCAGGTATTTGATTTCTTCAAATTGCCTGCACCCTCTCTAGCCAAATCTGGACCTGTTCTTTTACTTCCCCATTGAAATGGATGATCATACACAAACTCCCCTGCCTTACTGTATTCTCCATAACGTTCTGTTTCACTTCTAAAAGGACGAATCATTTGAGAGTGACAGGTATAACAACCTTCTCTTGTATAAATATCTCTTCCTTGCAATTCTAATGGAGTGTAAGGTTTCACACTTGAAATAGTTGGTATATTAGATTTTACTAAGAAAGTAGGCACTAATTCGACCAAGCCTCCAATTAATACAACTACTAAGGACAACAATAAAAATGGAGTAGGTCTGCGTTCAATCCAACGATGCCAATGTTCTCCATGATGCTTGGTATAGGCTTTTTCTAAAGCAGGTGCTTGCGCCTCTTCATTGGCATGCAAAGTTCCTTGCCCAATGGTTTTAAAATAATTCACCATACCTATAATAGCTCCTGTGAGATAAAGCGCTCCCCCGAGTGCCCTCATCGCATAAAATGGAGCCATATAGGTAACGGTTTCAAGAAATTGATACTTTAATTGACCACTAGGCGTAAATTGTTTCCACATGGAAACTTGTTGCCAGCCTGCCCAATACATAGGTATCGCATAAAATAAAATACCTAAAGTGGCCAACCAAAAATGGATATTGGCTAATTTTTTTGAATACAACTCGGTTTTATAAATTCTTGGGATCAACCAATACAAAATACCAAAAGTCAGCATCCCATTCCATCCCAATCCGCCTATGTGCACATGTGCAATAATCCAATCAGAGAAATGCGCAACGGCATTGATGCTCTTTAAGGATAACATAGGCCCTTCAAAAGTGGACATCCCATAGGCTGTTACTGCCACCACCATAAACTTCAACACCACCTCCTCTCTCACTTTATCCCAAGCACCACGCAAGGTTAATAAACCATTGATCATACCACCCCAGCTTGGAAAGATGAGCATGAAACTAAATACAATACCCAAACTTTGTGCCCAATTAGGTAAAGCGGTATATAATAAATGGTGTGGCCCAGCCCAGATATATAAAAAGATCAAGGCCCAAAAATGTATGATGGATAATTTATAAGAAAACACTGGACGGTTCGCAGCCTTTGGAAGGAAATAATACATCAACCCTAAAAATGGAGTGGTTAAGAAAAAGGCTACCGCATTATGACCATACCACCATTGTACCAAGGCGTCTTGCACCCCTGCATACCAACTATAACTTTTAAATAAAGTAACAGGCAATTCAAAGGAATTCACCAAATGCAAAACTGCCACTGTAACAAAAGTGGCTATATAAAACCAAACTGCTACATATAAGTGACGCTCTCTTCTTTTAATAATGGTGGCAAACATATTAAATCCAAACACCACCCAAATTAAAGTAATGGCAATATCAATTGGCCACTCTAATTCTGCATATTCTTTAGCGGTAGAAAATCCTAAAGGCAAAGTAATAGCTGCAGCAACTATGATAAGTTGCCATCCCCAAAAATGAATTGTACTAAGTACATCACTAAACATTCTTGCTTTTAACAAACGCTGTAAGGAATAATAGATTCCCATAAACATAGCATTGCCCACAAATGCAAAAATGACTGCATTGGTATGTAGTGGTCTAATACGACCAAAATTAAAATAAGGCTGCAAGTTTAATACAGTGGGGAAAACCAACTGTAAGGCTACCCATAAGCCTACCGTCATACCTACTACTCCCCAGATGATGGTGGCTATGGCAAAATTCCTTACCGTTTTATTGTCATACTGAAAACTTTCTACTTGCATAAGGTTAATTTAAATGGTTATTGATTTAAAGTTTTTTATAGAATATCCTTTTTCTTAATAATTAATTCATCCTCAAATAAAATTCTTACAGAGGGTGTATAATCATCGTCCATTTGCCCTGTTTTCACCGACCATAAAAAAGCAAGTAAAAATCCACCTGCCACCAGCACACTTACAATGATTAAAATAACGATCACTCCCATAGGAATATATTTGAAACAAATCTATAGGGAAACTCGAATTTTCCTAATGACATAGGTCAAATTTGGAACTGATATATATCAGCTTCGAGGTCTAATCTTGTATGAAAATGAAAAGGAAAGCAAGGCAGAAAGCGCTACTATGCTGATAGAGCTTATAGGCATAAGAATTGCGGCCACCATGGGCGAAAGCCTTGCACTAGTAGCAAAGTACATGCCAATTATATTATATAAGATAGATAAAATAAAAATGTAAATGATAATGAGCTTGGCCTTTTTAGCATAATCGATTAAATGATGAAGTTCTTTAATTTCCCTACCTTCTAAAATCGCATCACTTGCGGGTGTAAATAAATGTGTTTGATCGGTGACTGCAATACCTACATTGCTTTTTTTGAGTGCACCTGCATCGTTCAAACCATCACCCACCATCATTACTTTACGCCCTTGATTTTGCAATTTTTGTATATAGGCCAATTTATCTGCAGGACTTGTTTCAAAAAACATGGGTATCTCCTTGCCTAACAAATGAGTTAAATGCGCTTTTTCAGTGGGATGGTCTCCGCTTAATAAGTGTAAATGATAGCCTTTATCTTGCAAACGCTTGACCATTTTATCCATTCCATCTCGATAGGCATGATTGACTGCAAAACAACCTTTCAACTCCCCATTTATCGCAAGGCATACTACAGCACCTTGCAAGCTGTCGTCGCAAGGAATGCCATTTGATTTTAAAAAAGAAATGGAACCAATCAAGATTTCATATTCATTACATAAAGCCTTAGTTCCCTTGCCAATAAAATTTTCAATTTTTTGAAAACTGGTTAAATCTGAAACTTCTAACATTAAAAACTGAGTAATCATTTTACTTAATGGATGCAAAGATTCCCTTGTTACTGACTTTACAGCAATCATTTCTGTTTCACTTAATGCCATCCCATGGTATTCCAAATGGGTGTCCTCATGATTGGTTAAGGTACCTGTCTTATCAAAAACAATGGTATCGATTTTGTCTATGGCCTCGATTACAGCAGCATTTTTACAATAAAACTTAGCATTACCCAGCCATCTTAATACATTGCCATAAGTGAAAGTAACAGTTAACAGTAAAGAACAAGGACAGGCAACAATTAATACCGCTGTTACTGCTGGCAATATTTTACTAGTATCATAGAGGCTCCAATACATACCGCTTGAAAAAGCAATGATCAATAAAACAATGGTAAAATATTGACTCCAAGGATGCACAAAAGATTTTTCTATATTTTTTTCATTCTTTAAAACCGGGCTATTCCACAATTCAGTAATATAGCTTTGTCCAACAGGTTTCACTACTTCTACTTGTATGGACCGCCCTTTTTGAATACCTCCTGCATAGACCAGTTGGCCAATGGCTACTTCAATGGGCGCATTTTCTCCTGTCACAAAACTATAATCAATCAAGGCCCCTTCTGTTAATAATATAGCATCTGCCGGAATCATTTCATCAGCTCTTAAAAACACCAATTCGCCTTTAATTAGTGCCGACAGAGGTTTATTCACTTCTTTGCCTTCTTCTAAGACCGTCACCCCTAATGGAAAAAAGGAATTATAATCTCTATCAAATGCAAAAGAATCATAGGACTTGTCTTGAAACCACCTTCCTATTAACATAAAAAATACAATTCCACTCATACTGTCTAAATAACCAGCGCCTGTTTGGCTGAGAATTTCATATACACTTCTGCTAAAAGTAACTGTTATGGCCAATGCGATAGGCGCATCTATGTTCAACCATTTTTGCCTAAGTCCTGTATAAGCAGAGATAAAAAAATCACGTGCACTATATAACAATACCGGCAGGGACAATAGTAAATTAATATAAATAAAAAAATGTCTTAAGCTACCTAATTCTATTGCATTATTGGAAAGATATTCAGGAAAACTTAGCATCATAATATTGCTAAAACAAAACCCTGCAATACCAATTTTATACAACTGCTTTTTATTGACTTTCTTTTTCTTTAACCAATCATTACCCCCCAAATGAATCACAGGCTCATAACCTACAAAGGCCAATAACTGAACCACTTGTTTTAAAGAAATAAGAGAAGGATTATATACTATTTTGATTTCCTTTTTTTCAAAATGAGTGGTTGACTGAATGATGCCTGTATTGATCTTATGTAAATGCTCTAAAAGCCAGACACAACTTACACAATGTATTTGCGGTAAATAAAATACCACATGTACTTGATCTGCCAACTTGAATTGAATCAATTGATCCTGAATGGCTATATTGTCTAAATAATTGAATTTATCGGATACGAAAAGTCCTTTGGCGGTGATACCTGGCATGGAGGTCAAATCATAATATTGACATAAGCCATTTTCCTCTATAAGAGTATACACCATTTTACAGCCATCACAACAAAAGTATTTGTCATTGAATTGTATATCTGTACTGCATTGTAAGCCGCAGTGGTAGCAAGTAGTTGGTTGCATTCTACCAACGAAAGTCACGCAAATCAATCAACTCTTGAATGAGTCGGATCATTACTAAAACTGATCAATATCATGTTTTAGGGAACTAGCTGCTTAAAACTAGGATCCAATGCATTTTGCACTTCAATGTACCCTTGTTTGTACCAATGTGTTCTTGCTACTAAGGCAAGAATTTGGTTTTGAACCAATAACTTGTTTTTTTCAAGGCTTTTCAATTTTAATTGCTGCTTTGGACCTGCGTAATTCACTAGTGCTGCCCAAAAATTGATGCTTGCGGTTTGATTTAAAAATGCAGTTGGATTTTTAAATGTATTCATCATGGTCCTATTTTGAACATACCAGTGTAAAATAAAATCATTCATCAAGCCTTCTTCCCACAATACTTTAAAACTGGTATCCATTAAAACAGTATTGCCGTTCACCCATTTATCTGGATAAATACCTCCACCTCCATACACCAAATGCCCCTTGGGTGTTTTAAAGGAATCCCCTTTAAAACTTGAATCTTGCTTGCCCATAGCATCTTCATGCAATCTGGTGACAAAATCATTTTCATAATCTTGCTTGCTATGCGTATAAGGTCTTTGAATGTTTCTCCCTAATGGCGAATAATATTTTGCTGTAGTTAAGCGTAAAGCACCCCCATTGGATAATTTAAATTGTTGTTGCACCAAACCCTTTCCAAAAGATCTTCTTCCCACAATGGTGGCACGGTCCCAATCTTGTAAAGCACCCGCTAAAACCTCACTGGCTGATGCGGAGGTCTCATCCATCAAAATGGTTAATCCTCCTTGTTCAAACAAGCCTTCTCTTTTACTAAAATAATCTACACGAGGCGAATGCACGCCTTGCGTATATACAATTAATTTATTTCCACTCAACAATTCATCTGCAATGGCCACTGCTTCTGACAACAGTCCTCCCCCATTCCCTCTCAAATCAATCACC
This sequence comes from Bacteroidota bacterium, assembly GCA_947451115.1. Classification (GTDB taxonomy): domain Bacteria; phylum Bacteroidota; class Bacteroidia; order Chitinophagales; family Chitinophagaceae; genus Sediminibacterium. The sequence continues at coordinate 28,721 of CANFXV010000015.1, read as the reverse complement.
AATGATTTCATCCCTTTTGCGAGCAAAGGTTCCAAGGCTTGCATAAATGCTTCATAGGTTCTGTCAGCAAACTTATTGATTCGAATATAACCCACTACTGTATCAATCATATAACTCGCCTCTACAGGAGATAAAGCCACATTGTCTCTTGAAATGGTATAAGACTTTTTCTCCCCTGCTCTGTAGACCATTAACTTCACCTTACTATTAGAAGGTCCTTTTAATTTTTTTCTTATGTCATCGGCCTCCCATTTTTTCCCAGACAATTGAACCGTATCATCTGCCGTTAATAAAATATCTCCAATTTGCAAACCAGCCTTACCTGCTGGACCATCCTTCATCACATAGGCCACGAAAATACTATCCCTGAATTGTTGAAATTCAATGCCTACGCCTTTGAAATTGGGCTGCAATTGTTCATTCACTTCATTTAAATCTGCGGGTGGGATGTATACAGAATGTGGATCTAACTGTTCTAAATAATAATTGGCCAATTTTAAACCAACACTATCGTTGGCCACTGAATCGACATACTTGGATTGCACTAATTCCATCATCTCCTGAATGGGTTGCTGATTGTTTTTTACTAAGGAACCTAAATTAAAATTTCCTTTAAAAAAGACCCCAATTAAAATACCTACAATGACCAAGAAGCCATAGAACAGCGGTTTTGCCCAATTCAAATTATTATTATTTTGCATACTCATTTTATTCGGGCTAAAATTACACTAAAATGGCTATTTTCACGCAGAAGAGTGACCTACTATGATAAAGAACTACCTCATTGCAGACAGTGGTGCAACAAAATGCCAGTGGACCCTTGTCCAAAACAAAAAAAAGTCAACCATCACGACCATTGGCATCAGTCCTTATTTTTTGACCACCAACGAAATCACCCTTTTACTCCAAAAATCTTTTGCTAAAAAAACAGATTTATCAAAAATTGAAGCCGTTTATTTTTATGGTACTGGCTTAAGCAATACAGACAATGTTTTAGCGCTTAAAAAAGCACTCAAGGCTGTTTTTACAAAAGCAAAATTAACCCTTGAAACAGATTTAGTAGCAGCAGCTCGTGCCAGTTGTCAAAATAAAAAGGGCGTGGTTTGCATTTTAGGTACAGGATCAAATACTGGCTTTTACAATGGAAAAAAAATTACTAAAAATAGTCCAGGCCTAGGTTATGTTTTAGGCGACGAAGGCAGTGGTGCTTATTTAGGAAAAAAAGTAATTCAATATTTTTTATACCAAACATTTGACGAAGAATTGATGGCCGCATTTGAATCAAAATACAAGTTAAGCAAGGATGCCATTTTAAATAGCATATACAAAAGCCCCTTCCCCAATAGAACCCTGGCTTCTTTCGCGCCATTTTTAGCAGAACATAGAGGTCATTATATGATTGAAAACATTATTGAAGATGGCTTAAACGATTTCTTTTTTGCACACATTAATAAAATGAATGAATCTTGGATTCATCCCATACATTTTGTGGGTGGTATTGCCTATGCATTTAAAGATATCATCAAGCAACTGGCCTTAAGTTATGAAATTGAATTGGGTAAAATAATTAAATCACCCATGGAAGGGCTGATTGAATTTCACAAAAAACAATAACCTTTTTACTGGAAGCTTGCGCATGCATGACATTGAACCACATTATCATTGGCGCCATTTATATATGGCGGAAGAAGATCCAAGATCCATTTTTTTTGGTAGAAAATACAGCGAATTTGAATTTTCACAAACCGTGTACAATTACTATATCCATCCACAATGGGATGAATTTGGGAGTAAAACCCTCTACCTGAAAATTTTATTTGTGGACTATGATTTAAAGTTTGCCATTATTGAAATGATTGGAGAATGGAACGATGCCATAGAAAATGACATCATGGAATTAAAAAGAGAGGTATTAGACAAATTAATGGAAGAAGGCATTTATAAATTTATTCTGATTGCCGAAAGCGTTTTTAATTTTCACAGCGGAGACAAAGATTATTATGAAGAATTGTATGAGGAAACCTCAGAAGAAGAAGGCTGGGCAGTTTTAGTTAATTTTCATACTGCAGCACAACACGATTTTTTATTGCGCAAACTAAATAGGTACATAGAACTTATGGAAATCAGCGCCTGGAGAACCTATAAACCGGAAGATTTTTTTCAATTAATTGATACTAAAATCAATCAAAGACTTAGTTAATTGAAGGGATTAATAGACTAAATCCTCGTATGCTGCCTGCAATTCGCTATAGGCATGATTGTCTTTGGCCGCCTTGGCTGCTTCCATGCCTTTTTCATACCAAACAATGGCCGCTTTCTGATCATTCATTCGCTCTAAACATTTGGCCAAATGATAATAAGAACCAATATAGTCTGGCGTCTCAGTGAGGATGGCTATAAAAAGGTCCAAGGCTTTTTGCTCTTCACCTATCTTAATGTATTCTAATGCCAACGCATGCCTTAGAAAATTGTCCTTAGGCTGTTGATTTAAAAACTCAATAATTTTTTCAATTCGATTCATCTTGGCTTATATTTGCATTAGTTGCATAAACAACTAAATACCCCTTTATTAAAATTAGACAATATGAAGATCTTAGTTTGTATCAGTAAAACCCCCGACACTACAGCTAAAATTGCCTTTGTCGAAGGTAATACAAAGTTTGATGAAACTGCAGTGCAATGGATCATTAACCCCTACGACGAATGGTATGCCTTGGTCCGTGCCATTGAGTTAAAAGAAAAAGATCCCGCAACCATTATCCATTTAGTGACCGTTGGCGGTGTAGATGCAGAACCTATTATAAGAAAAGCCTTGGCCCTTGGCGGTGATGAAGCCATAAGAATAGATTGCAACAGCAACGACTCATTTACAGTGGCCAATCAAATTGCTGCTGTAGCAAAAGAAGGCGCTTATGATTTAATTTTTACTGGAAAAGAAACCATCGACTTCAACAGTGCTTCTATTGGTAGTATGCTGTCGGCCTTATTAGACCTTCCTTTTATTTCATTAGCTACCCATTTTGAATTGAATGGAAATACAGCTTCTGTGAAAAGAGAAATTGAAAGTGGAGAAGAAACTGCTGAAGTGAATTTGCCAGTGATTGTAAGTTGTCAAAAAGGAGTAGCAGAACAAAGAATTCCTAATATGCGTGGCATTATGGCTGCACGTTCAAAACCTTTGAAAGTGCTTACCGCTATTGAAACCAAAGCAAGTACCAGCATCAACCATTTTGATTTACCTCCTGCAAAATCTGGTGTGAAATTAATTGATCCAGAAAATATGGATGAATTGGTGCGTTTATTAAAAGAAGAAGCAAAAGTTATTTAAAAATTCAACCACTAAATTATGGTACTTGTATATATAGATCAAGCCGATCAACAAATAAAAAAAGCTTCTTTAGAAGCATTGTCTTATGGAGCAGCGATTGCCCAAGAACTTGGTATTTCCGTAGAAGCCTTGGTATTGGGTACGGTGCAAGAAGATTTAACTAGTTTAGGAAAATATGGTGCCAACAAAGTGCATCATTTAAAAAACGAAAGTTTAAACAGCTTGGATGTAAAAGTGCATACTAATTTAGTTGCCAGCATTGCTAAAAACCTAAATGCCACTGTACTTGTTTTTGCACAAAATTTTAATGGCAGAGCCATTGCGCCTGCCGTGGCAGTGAAATTAGAAGCAGGCATCGTTACTGGTGTTTGTAGTTTACCCAATACCACTAACGGTTTTGTTGTCACCAAAACTGTTTTTTCTGGCAAAGCATTTGCGCATATTAAAATCGAAACCCCCATTAAAGTAATTGCCATCAATCAAAATAGTTTTGGTTTAGTAGAATACAATGCAAGCACCACCGTTGAAAATATTGACTTAGCAATTCCTGCCCCTTCTATTAAAATTACTAAAGTAGAAAAAATTGAAGGAGAGATTCCATTGACCGAAGCCAATTTAGTAGTGAGTGGTGGCCGTGGTTTAAAAGGACCTGAAAACTGGGGTATCTTATTAGACTTGGCCAAGGCCTTGGGCGCTGCAACTGCTTGTAGCCGACCTGTATCCGATTCAGATTGGCGACCACATCATGAACATGTTGGACAAACAGGAATTCAAATTGCCCCTAATTTGTACATTGCCATAGGCATATCAGGCGCCATTCAACATTTAGCAGGTGTGAATAGAAGTAAAACCATTGTGGTCATCAACAAAGACCCTGAAGCACCTTTTTTTAAAGCAGCTGATTATGGTGTAGTGGGTGATGCATTTGAAATTGTACCCAAATTGACTGCAGCCGTATTGAAAGCAAAAACAACATAGTTAAGCAACCCATTTATTAAACTAGAGCGATCTTAATTGACCTCCATCCACTGGTAAATTAATTCCATTGATAAAGCCAGCTGCTGGACTCGCTAAAAAACAAACCGCCGCAGCAAATTCTTCTGGCTCGCCCAATCTTTGTACAGGGATACTATTTTCAATATTTTTTCTGATCTCTTCCTTGGTCACCCCAGCTTTTGCGGCTCTATTTGTAAATAAATAATCCAATCTTTCGGTATTGGTAAATCCAGGCAATACATTATTTACGGTGATGCCCCATGGTCCAAGTTCCTTAGATAAAGTTTTGGCCCAATTGGCCATCCCTGCACGAATGGTATTGGAAATTCCTAAATCATCTATTGGTTCTTTGATGGAAACAGAAAGTACATTGATAATTCTACCAAAATTAGCCGCACGCATGCCGGGCAATAAAAGTTGCACCACTTGATGCGCATGCAATAGATGTGCTTCAAATGCATTTTTTAAATCATCGGTACTTGTTGCATACAAAGGGCCAGCACCCGGGCCTCCCGTATTATTCACCAATACATGAATGGTTTTAATGATTTCTAATAATTGAATCACCGATTTTTTGGAGGCGGCTAAATGATTCGTATCTATGATTAAATATCCATGTTCTTGTTGTAAGGGTCTTGGTAAATTCTTTACGACCTGTTTTAACTTTTCTTCATTTCTAGCAAAAACAATAACCGTAGCGCCTGCGTTAGCCAATGCATGAGCGCAAGCGGCACCTAAGCCTTGCGATGCACCCCCTACTAGTGCAAATTTATTTTGTAATGGATACATGAAACTATTTTAAATGACTAGGAACTTAATTTAGCATAATCTTCGCGCACTGGATTAAACACATCAATTATATCACAATCGGTAATGCTTTTTCCAGAATGCAATGTGTTAGAAGGAATAATAAATAAATCACCTGCTTTTAATAAATGAGGAACGCCCTCTACTGTTAATTCAAAATCACCCTTTACGATATGTGTTACTTGTTCATGCACATGTTGATGTGCCGGCAAAGTATGGCCTGCAATCGAATGGACAAAGGACCAAGTCATAGAATTGCTGTGCAATAACTTAGCATCAAAACCAGCGCATAAGGTAACCGCTTTTATATCGGCTAAATGAATGGGTTGCATAGGATTATTTTATTATGCACAATTTAATACTTCTGTTAAAAATAGGCCTTAAAAGATTCAATTTTTAATTAACTTTGAACAGCAAAACTGCTTATGCAAAAAATTGAATTAGAAATTGTCGCTTTATCACATAGCATCACCCAATCTAACTCCTATGCGGTTATTTTAGGTGAGGTGAATGGCCTGCGCCGCCTTCCTATTGTGATTGGTGGATTTGAAGCACAAGCCATTGCAGTTGCGCTAGAAAACATGCACCCTTCTCGCCCACTCACGCATGACTTAATGAAAAACTTTATGACTGCCTTTGACATTCAATTGCAAGAAGTTTATATCTGTGATTTACAAGAAGGTATTTTTTATTCAAAACTAGTATGCTTTACGGCCAATGATACCATCGAGATTGATAGCAGGACTAGTGATGCCTTGGCCCTGGCTGTTAGATTTGGTTGCCCCATTTATGTGTATGATAACATTTTAGAACAAGCAGGCCTGGCCAATGAAAATGCGGAAAAAACAATTACGCCAACTACAAGCATAACTGCAAGCCCTGCAGAAAATGATTTGACTAAATTATCCCTACCTGAATTAAATAAATTATTACAAGAAGTTTTAGAACAAGAAGATTATATCCGCGCTATTGATATTCGTGATGAAATCAATAAAAAAAATGCGCAAAAGAAATCATAACGAATGATTCAGTTTCCCAATTGCAAAATTAATTTAGGCTTATCTATCTTAGAAAAAAGGACGGATGGATTTCATGGCTTGGAAACAGTTTTTTATCCTGTCGCATTAAATGACAGTCTTGAAATCGTCCTTAACCATCACCCCAATCATGATGCGGTAGAATTTACAAGCTCTGGAAATCCAATACCAGGTGATGTTTCAGGCAACCTTTGTATCAAAGCTTACCATTTACTAAAAAAAGATTTTCCCCAGCTAACTGCGGCGAAAATTCACTTGCATAAGACTATTCCCATGGGCGCCGGTTTAGGTGGGGGCTCTAGTGATGGCGCATTTACACTTCGTATGCTCAATGAATTGTTTACCTTAAACTTAACGCAAGCTGAATTAATTAATTACGCAGCTCAGTTGGGTAGCGATTGTCCTTTTTTTATAGTAAACCAAGCTGCACATGCTACAGGCCGAGGTGAAATTTTACAACCCATTGACATTGATTTAAGCAACTATACTTTTGCTTTGATTCATCCAGGTATTCATATTTCAACCGCCTGGGCCTTTCAACAAATTAAACCTGGTGTAAAAGAAAAATCTATCATAACCATTATTAAGCAACCCATTGAAACTTGGAAGGCGGAATTAATCAATGATTTTGAAGCACCCGTTTTTAATGCGCATCCCCAATTGCAAATAATTAAAAACGAGCTCTATCATCAAGGGGCCCTTTATGCAAGTTTAAGTGGTTCAGGTTCTAGCATTTTTGGCATTTTCCCTAAAGGACATTCCTTTATCCCCAGTCCCGCTTTTGCTAGTTCTACTATAAATATGATTTGATTTTTTTTCAAAATATACAATTGCTAACGTTCGTTATTTGATATTTTTTAAGCATTTCTTATTATTATTAAAAAATATTAAATGGTTAGTAAAATTATTGCGATTCCGCTATTAAAAATCCTTGTTTTTTCGTAATTTTCCACGAATCGCTACCCTTTAGAAGTATCCTATAATTAACTGGTTGAAATGACGAAATCAAAAAACTTAGGATTGTACAATCCTGCTTATGAACACGACGCATGTGGTATTGGATTTGTTGCCAATATCAAAGGCGTAAAATCGCACCAAAACGTAACCGATGGGCTTACCATTTTAGAAAACATGGAACACCGTGGCGCATGCGGCTGTGAAGTAAATACAGGCGATGGCGCAGGTATCATGATCCAAATTCCACATGAGTTTTTCTTTGATGAATTATTGCATCAAGGCATTCACTTGCCCGATTTAAATGAATATGGTGTTGGATTTATTTTCTTCCCAAATGACAAAGCCATTTTAGTGGAATGCAAAGAAATTTTTGCACGCGCTGCAGAAAAATTAGGCATAGAAATTATTGGGTACAGAAAGGTACCTGTTATTAAGGATTCTATTGGCCCATCTGCCTTATCTGTAGAACCCATCATGGAACAAGTTTTTGTAAAAAAGCCCGACCATATTTCCAACCCTGAAGACTTTGAAAGAAAACTTTTTATTTTAAAAAATTACGCTTCTCATACCATCAATAATTCGATCAAGAAAGAGGCCATTGGATTTTACATGGCTTCGCTTTCTCAAAGAGTAATTGTATACAAAGGCCAATTGACTTCACATCAAGTGCGTGAATACTTTCCAGACTTAAGTGACAAAAGAGTTACCTCTGCCTTTGGTTTAGTGCATTCAAGATTTGCAACCAATACCTTTCCTTCTTGGAAATTGGCACAACCTTTTAGATACATTGCACACAACGGAGAAATCAACACTTTGCAAGGCAATTTAAATTGGCTAAGATCCAATGAACATGGTTTTTTATCTCCCTATTTTAGCAAAGAAGAATTAGACATGATCTTGCCTGTAGTGACAGCCAATCAATCTGACTCTGCTTGCTTAGACAATTTAATTGAACTACTTACTTTATCTGGCCGCTCATTACCACATGTAATGATGATGCTGATTCCAGAAGCATGGGATGGCAATGAATTGATGGATCCTGTGAAAAAAGCATTTTATGAATTTCATGCTGCCTTTATGGAACCATGGGATGGCCCCGCTTCTATCTCCTTTACCGATGGAAAAATAATTGGCGCCACTTTAGATAGAAATGGTTTAAGACCTTCCCGTTATTGCGTCACCAATGACGATAGAGTCATCATGGCTTCTGAAACAGGTGCCTTGCCTGTAGATCAATCAACCATTATTGAAAAAGGTCGTTTGCAACCAGGCAAAATGTTTGTGGTAGATATGGAAGCTGGAAAAATTATCAGCGACACCGATTTAAAACAAAAAATTTGTGCACAACAACCTTATGGCGATTGGTTGAATAAATATAAAATTCGTTTAGAAGAATTACCAGAACCAAGAATTCAATTCACTCATTTAGAACACGATCAAATTTTTAAATACCAAAAAGCTTTTGGTTATACCAAGGAAGACATTGAAAACATCATTACCCCAATGGCCCTTGATGGCAAAGAACCCATTGGTTCCATGGGGACCGATACGCCTTTGGCCGTATTAAGCGATCAACCACAACATATTACCAGTTACTTTAAGCAACTATTTGCTCAAGTAACCAATCCGCCGATTGATCCAATTAGAGAAAGAATGGTGATGTCCCTAGCTACTTTTGTGGGTAGTCAAGGAAATTTATTGGTGGAAGATCCCATGGCCAGTCACTGCGTTGCTTTAAAACATCCCATTTTAAACAACCATGAACTAGAAAAAATTAGAAGTATTGATACGGGTGTATTTCAAGCTAAAACTTTACAATGTTATTTTAGAGCCGATGGAAAAGAAGGTTCTTTAAAAAGAGGTTTAGATCGTTTATGTCGTTATGCTGTAGATGCAGTAGAAGATGGATTTGAAGTAATTGTTTTAACCGATCGTTCTATAGATTCTGAACATGCCGCCATTCCCACCTTGCTAGCTTGTGCCAGTGTGCATCATCATTTAATTAGAAAAGGCTTAAGAGGTAAAGTAGGTATTATCGTGGAAGCAGGTGATGTATGGGAAGTACACCATTATGCCTGTTTGATTGGTTTTGGCGCTACTGCCATTAATCCTTACATGGCTTTGTCTACCATTCGTGATAGAAAGATTGAAGGAAAAATGGTTACCGAACTAGACGAAAAATATTTAAAGAAAAATTACATCAAAGCAGTCAATGAAGGATTGTACAAGGTATTCTCTAAAATGGGTATCTCAACGTTACAATCTTATCAAGGGGCTCAAATTTTTGAAATTATAGGTATCAACAAAGAAGTAGTGAACAGACATTTTACAGGTGCTATTTCTAGAATTGATGGCATGGGCTTAGATGAAATTGCTAAAGAAATATTAGCCAAACATGAATTGGCCTTTGCTAAAAAATCTTCCCCTGTGGACCGCTTAACTGAGGGTGGTGTTTATCAGTGGAAGCGTCGTGGAGAATTTCATTTATTCAACCCACAAACCATTCACTTACTTCAACATTCCACTAAAGCCAACGACTACGCAAGTTTTAAAAAGTATTCCAAACTGGTGAATGACCAAACAGAAAAAGCTTGCACCTTAAGAGGCTTATTTGATTTCAAACCTACCCGCCCCTCTATTTCCATCGACGAAGTAGAACCTGCAAGTGCCATCTACAGACGTTTTGCAACTGGGGCTATGTCCTTCGGATCAATTTCTTGGGAAGCACATACTACATTAGCAATAGCCATGAACCGCTTAGGTGGTAAATCTAATACAGGCGAAGGTGGTGAAGATGAAATTCGTTATCAAAAATTACCCAATGGCGATTCAATGCGCAGTGCCATTAAACAAGTAGCGAGTGCAAGATTTGGTGTAACAAGTTATTATTTATCAGAAGCAGATGAATTACAAATAAAAATGGCACAGGGTGCTAAACCTGGTGAAGGCGGACAATTGCCAGGAGATAAAGTTGATGAGTGGATTGGTAAAACAAGACATGCCACACCAGGCGTGGGTTTGATTTCTCCTCCACCCCATCATGATATTTATTCTATCGAAGATTTATCTCAATTAATATTTGATTTAAAAAATGCCAATCGTGCTGCAAGAATTAATGTCAAATTAGTTTCAAAAGCAGGCGTTGGAACCATTGCCGCTGGTGTAACTAAGGCAAAAGCCGATGTAGTTTTAATTGCTGGCTTTGATGGAGGTACAGGCGCTTCTCCTTTAAGCTCAATTAAGCATGCTGGTTTACCTTGGGAATTAGGCTTGGCCGAAACACACCAAACTTTAGTAAAAAATAAATTACGTAGTCGAGTAGTAGTGCAAGCCGATGGCCAAATGAAAACAGGTCGTGACATTGCTATTGCTACTTTATTGGGTGCAGAAGAATGGGGCGTTGCTACTGCAGCTTTGATCGTAGAAGGATGTATTATGATGCGCAAATGTCATATGAATACTTGCCCTGTGGGTGTGGCCACTCAAGATCCAGAATTGCGTAAACGCTTTACTGGAGATCCTGATCATGTGGTTCACTTTTTCGAATTCATTACCCAAGAGCTTCGTGAAATTATGGCCGAGCTTGGTTATAGAACCATTAATGAAATGGTAGGACAGGTAGACGCCTTAACCATGCGTGAAAACATTACGCATTGGAAATACAAGAATTTAGATTTAAGCGATGTCTTATACAAAGAACCTGCTGAACCAGGAGTGGACTTGTATCAAACAGAAGCACAGGACCATTTAATGAGTGATGTGTTGGATTGGGAATTATTAGCAGCTGCTAAACCAGCCATTGATAAAAAGCAAAAAGTAAGCGCTCAATTTGAAATTAAGAATACAGACCGTACTACTGGCACCATCGTTTCTAACGAGATCACCAAAGTTTACAAAGCAGAAGGCTTACCAGAAAATACAATTCATTTTAAATTCAATGGAACTGCTGGCCAAAGTTTTGGAGCTTTCAATACCAAGGGGGTTACTTTAGAATTAGAAGGTGATGCCAATGATTATTTTGGCAAAGGCTTGAGTGGCGCAGAATTAATTGTGTACCCTGATAAAAAAGCAAGTTTTGTTCCAGAAGAAAATATCATTATTGGCAACGTAGCATTTTACGGCGCTACTAGCGGCACGGCCTATATAAGAGGCAAAGCGGGTGAAAGATTTGCTGTCAGAAATTCCGGTGCTACTTTGGTGGTGGAAGGCATCGGTGATCATGGCTGCGAATACATGACGGGTGGAATCGCAGTTATTTTAGGGGCTACAGGTAGAAACTTTGCAGCCGGTATGAGTGGAGGAATTGCTTATGTATATGATGTACAAAATAAGTTTGAGGTTTTATGTAATAAAGAAATGGTAGCCTTAGAAGCCACAGATAAAGAAGACCATGTTTTATTGAAAAAATTAATTCAAGCACATTTTGATAAAACGGGAAGTGCTGTAGCTAAATTTATTTTAGCAGATTTTGACCAACAACTAAAACATATGGTTAAAGTATTCCCAACCGATTACAAAAAAGCATTACAAAAACAAAAAGCAAAATTAACTGCTGCTAAATAAAGTATATGGGTAAGCCAACTGGATTTAAAGAATTTACGAGAGAACTACCTTCCAAACTTGCTGTTAAGGAAAGAAAGAAAAATTACAAAGAATTTGTTACGCTATTGCCAGAACAAAAGTTGAATGAACAATCAGCACGTTGTATGAATTGTGGCGTCCCTTTTTGTCATAGTGGTTGCCCTTTAGGTAATATCATTCCTGAATTCAACGATGCCGTGTATCGTAAAGAATGGAAGGATGCTTATGAGATTTTAATTTCGACCAATAATTTCCCTGAGTTCACTGGCAGAATTTGTCCTGCCCCTTGCGAGAGTGCTTGCGTATTGGGCATCAACCAACCTGCAGTGACCATTGAAGAAATTGAAAAACATATTATTGAAATTGCTTTTGATAAAGGATTTGTAAAACCACGCAAACCCAACTTAAGAACAGGCAAAAAAGTAGCTGTCATAGGTTCAGGCCCTGCAGGTTTGGCTACCGCTGCTCAATTGAACTATGCTGGACATGAAGTGACAGTGTACGAAAGAGATCCAAAACCAGGAGGCTTATTGCGTTTTGGTATTCCAGATTTCAAATTAGAAAAAACAGTGGTGGAGCGCCGTGTACAATTATTAGAAGAAGAAGGCGTTCATTTTATTTGCAATGCCCATGTGGGAGTGAATGTAAGAGTCAATGACATCATGCGTGATTATCATGCAGTAGTCTTGGCGGGTGGATCTACTATTCCAAGAGATTTAAATATTCCTGGACGTAATTTGAAAGGCGTGCATTATGCAATGGAATTTTTAAAGCAACAAAATAAAAGAGTAAGCAACTTATCTATAGAGGAAGTAGAAATTATGGCGACCCAAAAAAATGTAGTTGTGATTGGCGGTGGGGATACTGGTAGTGATTGTGTAGGCACCTCCAATAGACACGAAGCAAAATCTGTGACTCAATTTGAATTGCTACCCAAGCCTCCTGAAACAAGAGCCAATTACATGCCTTGGCCTACCTACCCTATGTTATTAAAAACTACCACTTCCCATGAGGAAGGGGCAGATAGAATTTGGGGGGTGGCCACCAAATCATTTATTGGAGATGCTCAAGGAAATTTAAAAGCATTACAAATTGTAGATTTAGAATGGACCAATGCGCAAGATGGCAGACCCAGTAAGTTTACGGAGAAAGCAGGAAGTGAAAGAGAAATTCCTTGCGAACTAGCTTTGTTAGCCATGGGTTTCTTACACCCAGAACCAACTGGCCTATTGGATGAATTAGGCATCGAATTGGATGAACGCGGAAATGTAAAAGCGACCGAACAAGCTTATCAAACTAATATAGCAAAAGTATTCACTGCTGGAGATATGCGCCGAGGTCAGTCCCTGGTGGTTTGGGCCATCAGTGAGGGAAGAGAATGCGCCCGCAAAGTGGATATTTATCTAACAGGATCTTCCTTATTGGAATCAAAGGACAGCAGTTTATTTATGAATGCTTTGTAAAAATTGCAAGGTTCATTTTATTTACTTTTTTTCCACATTAATTTATAGTTCATACCAACTATAAAAATTTAATACATTGACTATCATTAAGATAGAAAGTTTAAGTATATTTTTTGTTATATAATAATATTTTATAATTTAAATGTATTATGACTATTATAATTGAATAAGTATATATTTGTATTATAAATAACACATATTAATTATTTATAATAACAATTGCTTATGAAAAACGAAACCGTACAAAAATTTGCTCCTTTTATTTTGCTATTAGTGGTAGCAGTGCTCGCCTTATTCGTACCACAACTACCCAGTTTTCAGGGAGACGCATCAACTTATAGCGGTGCAGATATCGCTTGGATCTTAGTGGCAACTGCCCTAGTATTTATTATGACCCCAGGATTGGCCTTCTTTTATGGAGGAATGGTGCATCGTAAAAACATCATCTCAACAATGATTAAAAGCATTGTATCGGCAGGTATTGTTTCGGTTATTTGGATCAGCTTTGGCTATAGCCTAAGCTTTGGCGAAAGCATCAATGGGATTATTGGCAATCCTATGACCCACTTGTTCTTTAAAGGAGTGGTAAATGGAGCGCCTACTTTACAAGGTGGAGCAGCCATGACCATTCCATTATTATTGTTTGCGCTATTTCAATTGATGTTTGCTATTATCACACCAGGTCTTGTAGTAGGTGCAGTAGCTGAACGTATCAAGTTCACCTCTTATATCTTATTTATTGTTTTATTTATCATATTAGTATACGCACCATTAGCACATTGGTCTTGGCATCCTCAAGGCTTTTTATTTAAAATGGGTGCCCTCGATTTTGCTGGTGGAACAGTCGTACATATTAGTGCGGGTTGTGCTGCTTTAGCAGGTGCTATCGTTTTAAAATCTCGTCGCTCTAAATTAGAACAACAAGAAATTCCTCCTGCTAATATTCCTTATGTATTAATAGGAACTGGTTTACTTTGGTTTGGTTGGTTTGGTTTTAATGCAGGTTCTGCATTAGGTGCCAACAGTTTAGCCATTAATGCATTTGCTACGACCAATACTGCAGCAGCAGCAGCTGGTTTGGCATGGATGTTTTTTGATGTAATGAAAGGCAAGAAACCATCTGTATTAGGATTTTGTATTGGTGCAGTAGTTGGCTTAGTAGCCATTACCCCAGCAGCAGGTTTTGTAGGTATTCCACAAAGTATATTTATTGGTTTGGTTGCCGCTATTATTTCTAATGCCGCTAGCCATGCCTTTAAATTATCTAGAGTGGATGATACCTTAGACGTATTCCCTTGTCATGGTATTGGCGGAATGGTGGGTATGTTGATGACGGGCATTTTCGCTTCTAAATCAGTAAATGCTGCTGGAGCCGACGGATTATTTTATGGAAACCCTGGCTTTTTCTTGATCCAATTGAAAGCCATGTTGATTGTAGTAGCTTATAGTTTCTCTGTTTCCTTTATCATTTTCAAAATCATCAGCATCATCATGCCACTTCGTGTTACGGAAGAAGATGAAGAATTAGGCTTAGATGCGACACAGCATGACGAAAAATATGGCAGAAACCCTTTAAAAGCTTAATAAATATTTTTTTATAGCTTTTGTAAAGCGAATTAAAGGCCCGAATCAAATTCGGGCCTTTTTTATTATATTAGCAGACAGATGAAAATCCTTAAAAGAACCCTACAGCTTATCTACTGCCTCTATGCGATTGTATTGTTTTCAATACTTACTATCCTGTCCGTTACCGCCATGTTTCTTGCTATTCCACTTGGTAAAGAAAAATTAAGTGCGCATGTTTACTTTATATGTCGTTATTGGGCTAAGCTGTTATACTTTTTTATGGGCATCCGCCACCAAGAAATTTTTGAAGCCCCCCATGATTTTAATCGTGCTCATGTATTTGTAGGCAACCATAATTCTTATATGGATATCCCCTCCATTGTTCAATTAAAGCATCAACCCATTCGACCACTAGGTAAATTTGAGTCATCAAAAATTCCATTGTTCGGACTTATTTACAGACAGGCGGTTGTCATGGTAGATAGAAGTGACCCCGATAAAAGAGCGCAAAGTTTACGTAATTTAAAAGCTGCTTTAGAAAAACATATTTCCATATTCCTATTCCCAGAAGGCACTTTTAGTATGACCGAAGACTACCCTTTAAAATCTTTCTACAATGGCGCTTTTAAATTAGCCATTGAAATGAAGGTTCCCATTCAACCTGTCTTATTGATCGATTCTATTGATCGTATGCATTATAGCAGTGTATTTTCATTAACCCCTGGCAAACACCGTGTAGTTTATTTAAAAACGGTTGAGGTAAGCGGTTACACGATGGATAAAATGGAAGATTTAAAAGACCTTGTTTTCCAACAAATGGAAGAAGGCTTGAGAAGATATAGAAAGTATCCAAATTCATAGCGTATTTTTGTAACCCAATAGCATGTACGCCGAAATTATCATACCCTTAGCGCTTCCAAAAAATTATACTTGGATGATTCCCGAACCCATGCAATCGGAACTAATGACGGGTATGCGTGTAGAGGTAATGCTGGGTGCCAATAAAAGATACGCGGGTATTGTAAAAAAAATTACTAGCCAAAAACCTGCCGACTTTAATCCTAAACCCATTCTGTCCATCTTAGACGATCATCCCATACTCTATCCTACACAAATGGCCTTATGGGAATGGATGGCTCAATATTATATGTGTACCGAAGGCGAAGTGATGCAAGCCGCCGTACCCAGTCATTTAAAAATATCCAGCGAAAGTGTTTTTATATTTAATGAAGCACATACCAACGATGGTAAAAACCTAAATGATGCAGAATACCTGATCACCGAAGCTTTGGAAATTAGAAAAGCTTTAAGCCTACTTGAAATTCAAAAGTTATTAGATAAAAAATCGGTCTACCCGGTGGTGAACAAACTCATTCAAAAAGGAATTTGTTTGGTGCAAGAAAACATGAAGGATAAATATAAAATCAAAGAAGAAACTTTTATTTTATTACATCCTGATTATAGAAAGGAAGCTGCCTTGGAAAAATTATTAAATGATTGGTCCAGGGCCCCAAAACAATTAGAACTTTTACTTGCTTTTTTACACTATGAAAAAACAGAAGGCGAAGTAAGACAAAAAGAAATGCTTGAAAAGTCTGGTGCCTCTAGCGCGCAGTTAAAAGCATTGATTGACAAAGGTGTTTTAATTGCGGAAAAAAGAAAAAAAGATAGATTACAAACAGACCCATCTTTAGGCAATCAGGATTTTCATACTTTATCTGTGCATCAATTAGCTGCCTTCCAATCCATTCAAACTCAATTGGCCACCATACCAATTCATTTATTGCATGGCATTACAGGCAGTGGCAAAACCCAAATATATGTAGCCCTGATTAATGAAGCAATGAAGCAAAACAAACAGGCTTTGTATATGTTGCCTGAAATTGCTTTGACTGCTCAAATGATTCGTCGTTTAAAACAATATTTTGGAGGGAGCATTGCCATTTATCATTCTAAATTTAATCCCAACGAACGTGTTGAAATTTGGAATAAAGTTAAAACAGGCGAAATTAAAATTGTATTAGGGGCCAGGTCGGCTTTATTCTTACCTTATAAAGATTTATCACTGATAATTATTGACGAAGAGCATGATCCTTCTTACAAACAACAAGAACCAGCGCCTAGGTATCAAGCCCGAGATACCGCTATATATTACGCCAGTCAAATAGGTGCTAAAGTGGTCTTAGGATCGGCTACCCCTTCTGTGGAAACCTATTTTAATGCCCTCTCTAAAAAATTTGGTTACACCTATTTAAGTGAACGCTACAACCAAGGCGCCTTACCCACCATTCAATTGATTGATACTAAAAAACAAATGGCTGGTACCACCATTTTGACACCAGAATTATTGGCCAGCATTAAAAAAACCATCGACAATAAAAAACAAGTCATCCTGTTTCAAAACAGAAGAGGCTATGCGCCCTACATGATTTGTGAAACCTGTGGATGGATACCTCATTGTGAACATTGCGATGTGACCCTTACTTATCATAAAGCAAAAAATGTTTTATCCTGTCATTATTGTGGTGCGAGTTATCCTATTGTAGCTACTTGCAAGGCCTGTGGCAAACAGCATTTTAAACAAAAAAGCTTTGGTACCGAACAAATAGAAGAAAAATTAAACCAAAGCCTGCCAGGGGTGATTGTGGCAAGAATGGATTTAGACAATGTTAAAGGCAAAAATGAACATGACCAACTCATTCAACAATTTGAACAAAAACAAATCGATATTTTAGTAGGCACCCAAATGGTGGTGAAAGGATTGGATTTTGAAAATGTAGATTTAGTGGGCATTGTTGATGCAGACAGTTTATTAAACTTTAACCATTATAGAGTCAATGAACGTGCTTTTCAAATGATGGAGCAAGTAAGTGGAAGAGCCGGTCGAAAAAACGACCAAGGCAAAGTACTCATTCAGGTGAGTCAAATGCAGCACCCCATTGTTCAATTGGTACAAAAACATGATTATTTTGGGTTTTATGCCTTTGAAATTCAAAATAGAAAACATTTTGCATACCCTCCTTTTAGCAGATTGGTGAGCCTACTTTTTAAGCACAAAGAAAACAATATTGCAGAAGAAGCCATCAATCATTTTTTTCAATCTCTTGGGCCCGCTATTCAAAAAACAGTATTGGGCCCCGCCCAACCCATTGTCAATAGAGTCAGAAATAAATACATTTGGGAATTGGCCGTAAAAATTTCAAAACAGCCAGAAGCATTACAAATGGCTAAAAAACAATTATTGCATTATATTCGTTTGTTGCAAGTGCATCCAAGATACAAATCGGTACAAATAATCATAGACATTGATCCAAATTAAAAATGACAATTAAGGAAAATATATCACTTCAGTCTTTTACCAGTTTCGGTTGTAATGAAACGAGTCGTTATTTTACAAGCGTAGCCTCTGCTGATGCAATTTTGGAAGTCCTCCAATGGTGTAAAGAAAAAAATATTCCTTATTTGATCTTAGGTACAGGCAGCAATGTCTTATTTACTAAAACTTATGAAGGCCTCATCCTAAAAAATGAAATAGCGGGTATCGTAAAAACAAACGAAACAGCTACGGAGGTTTTTTTAAGTGTTGGGGCTGGTGAAAATTGGCACCATTTTGTAAGCTACTGCGTTCAGAAAGGTTGGGGCGGAATAGAAAATCTAAGCCTCATCCCAGGCACTGTGGGCGCCAGCCCTATTCAAAACATAGGTGCTTATGGCGTAGAAGTGCAAGAATGCATTCAATCAGTGACCGCCTTAGATACCCTCAATGATCAATGGGTAAATTTGAGTAATCATGATTGTGCATTTGGTTATAGAGATAGCTTGTTTAAACAACAAAAAAATAGGTACCTGATTACCCAAGTACATTTTGTTTTACAAAAACAACCTCATTTGAGGACAGATTACGGCGCCATCAAAGAAGTATTGCACGAGAAGAATATAAAAAATCCAAGTATGGCGGATGTATCCAATGCGGTCATACAAATTAGAAATGCGAAATTACCCGACCCGGCTAAACTTGGCAATGCAGGCAGCTTTTTTAAAAACCCTAGTATTAGTAAAACCGACTACGAAAAATTAGCCCTTCAGTTTCCTCAAATGATGGCCTACCCCATTTCAGACAAGGCGTATAAACTTGCTGCAGGCTGGCTGATTGAACATTGTGGCTGGAAAGGGGTAAGAAAAGGTAAGGTGGGTTGTTTTGAAAAACAATCCTTAGTCATTGTCAATTATGACCATGCAAGTGGTAAAGAAATATTTGATTTCTCGGAAGAAATTATTCAATCTGTTCTTCAAAAGTTTAATCTCCTACTAGAACGTGAAGTAAATATATTTTAATTAATATAAAACAATCACATCAGTTCGTCGGTTCTTTGCTCTCCCCTCTATAGTTTTATTATCTGCAATAGGTCTGGTATCCGCATAACCAGCAGTAGTTACTCTTTTTATATTGATGCCCTTTTGAATTAAATAATTGCTAACTACCAAGGCTCTTTGTTCAGATAATTTTTGATTGATTTTTAAACTACCCGTATTGTCGGTATGTCCACCAATGGCTAATGACATATTAGGGTAGGCATTCATCACAAGCACAATTGAATCCAATCCTGCTAATAATGCTTTACTTAATATTGTTTTACCTGAAGCAAATTTAAGGTTGGAAGCAAAGCGATCAATAATGGGTTGCAAATTTGCACAACCATGATTGGCCATAATGCCCGCTGAATTAGGGCAATTATCTTCTTCGTCATTGATTCCATCTTTGTCTGCATCTGGAATAGGACAACCTTGATAACGATCTAAGCCTTTTTCTTTAGGACACTTATCTAATTCATCATTAATTCCGTCTTTGTCTGCATCAGGAATAGGACAACCATGGTATTTAACTGGCCCTGCAGCATTGGGACATTGGTCATTTTCATCGTTTACCCCATCCTCATCTTCATCTGGCACAGGACAGCCATGGTATTTGACCAATCCTGATTGATTGGGACATTCATCTGCATCCCCCGAAACACCATCATTGTCTTCGTCGGCAGAAACTGGAGCTGCTGGCAACATGACTGGTTTTTTATCTTTTAATTTTAAAGGATAGGTATAACTAATAGAATGTGCAAAATGCATTTTGGTCAAGGGAGAAAGTTCTGCGCTATAGGTGCTTGCAATATTGATGAATGATCCTTGCTTAGACTTGATTTGTAGTCCTCCACCGATGGGCACATAAGCAGTATAATAAGCTGCATGATCCGTAGCAATACCTAATCCTGCAGTTAAATAAGGCACTAATTTTTTTTCATCGGTGCGTAATTTATAATTCAAGTTGGCATCTAGGGCAAAATAGTATTGATTGGTTTTAGCAGCAGGAATAGATTTTGACACATAATAAGGATACTTTAAAGAAGCGATGTTTAGATTCAGCATCAGATCTACCTGAGGATTAATGCCTTTAAAAAATTGCAAGCCAGCGAAGGGCACCGTTTTAGTTAGGTTGTCTGTTGCATTGGTTTTTTTAAAATCTAAAGCCCCGATTTTAAACCCAATCGAAGCCTCTTTGGTACTTAGAGTATCTTGTGCATCCACTGCACTTATTATAGCAATGCTCACTAAAATGAATAAAACTTTTTTCATTTGCTTCTTGAATGTTTAATACCTAGCAAAATTAAGCCAAATACTTTGAAATACTATTGCCGTTTTGGATTAGACTTGGAGTAACGAAGGCCATCCACGGCCACTCTTTCAATACCATTGGACCTAATATTAATTTTTTTAGAGGCTGCCTGGCTTAAATCTATGATTCTTCCCTTTCTCAGCATATTGGAATGCATACGATCATTGATTCGGACCAAGACCGATTTCCCATTGCGTAAATTGGTTACCCTTACAATAGTATTTAATTTGTAAATATTACTTGCTGCTGTATATTTTTTATTTAAAAAAACCTCTCCCGTTGCCGTAATCGTCCTATCTAAATTGGTACTGTAAAAACTAGCTATACCAATTACATGATTTAATTCTATTTTAATTCGATGGGTATCTATTTTTTCTTGATGCAAAGAAATAAAATGGCTATCCAATAAATTCTCAGTAGCTAAATTATTATTTAGATATAAATGCTGTGCAAAAGAAAAAATAGGCATCAATAAAATGCCTAGCCATACCCTTTTAGCCATCATGTTTTGTTGTTTATGAAATAGACGATACGTCTACTACGCTGTCTAAGTTTAATGCACCATAAATATGAGGGAACAACTCATCTAAGTCATGCGCTAGTTCAAACAAAACAGGTCTTTGTACTTTTTCTTTCTCAATTTTTAATTTAACTAAACCTGTCTGCCCTTTATAAAAACGATCCAATACCCCTGGTATTTGCTTTTCGATGGAGCAATGGATAAAACCATCCTGCTCATAATTCTTAGGCTTGTATTCCTTATTGGCCTTTGCTTGTTCCCATTCTTCTTTAGAAGTAATATGGTAGATGTATTCGCTTTCCATAATTTATTATTTTTTAATAATTCTTGGAATTTTTTGATCTATCAGCATCAAGTCTGCAAGCACGATGGCAGTCACCGCTTCCAATACCACAGGTACTCTTAGGGCTATGCATAAATCATGTCTTCCTTTTACTGAAAATATTTCTTGTTCATTGGTTTCCCAATTCAGGGTAGTTTGCTCTTTAGGTGTTGAAGAAGTTGGCTTCACTGCTATTCTAAACACCAAATCATTGCCATTGGTATAACCACCTACGACACCACCTGCATGATTGGTCTTGGTTTTTCCAGTAGCATCCATAATGGCATCATTGTGTGCTACCCCAAACATATTGGCCGCAGCAAATCCAGTTCCAAATTCAATACCTCTAATGGCTGGGATGGAAAATACTGCATGACTGATTAATGATTCTACTGAATTGAAAAAATGTTCTCCAAGTCCAATAGGTAATCCTTTCACTACACATTCCACAATACCGCCCACACTGTCTTTAGCGTCAATGGCCTTTTGTAACCCCTTTTCCAAATCGGTTTCACCACCAATACTTACTATATGTGCTTTTACTTCGATGTCTTTTAAAACTCGTTTCGCCACTACGCCAGCCCCTACTAAAGCGGCTGTCAATCTTCCACTAAAATGTCCACCTCCTCTGTAATCCTCAAAGCCGCCAAACTTATGGTGGGCTGTAAAATCTGCATGACCTGGTCTTGGCACTGCCCTTTGCTTTTCATAATCCCCACTTCTTATATTGTTATTTTCAAACAACATCATAATAGGTGCACCCGTAGTTAATCCATTGAATAAGCCTGACTTTATAATAGGAATATCATCTTCTTGCCTTGGGGTAGTGCCTTTTTGTTGGCCTCCTTTGCGGCGTTCCATATCCTCTACGAAATCTGCTACTTGCAATGACAAGCCTGCAGGACAGCCATCTATCGTGATGCCCACACATGCTCCATGCGATTCGCCAAATAGCTGTACATTAAATAAAGTTCCAAATCTATTCATAATTAAAATCGTTAGTACAAGGTAAGAAATTTATTGTATATCTACTTTTGCCCCCAATTGTTGAAGATGGGTAAAAAAATCGGTATAAGATTTATTGATGGCTTCTGCTTCTGTAATTTCTACAGGACCTTTCGCACACAAAGCTGCTACTGCGCAGGCCATGGCTATTCGATGGTCATGTTGAGAAAAAACTGTGGTTGAATTTAACTCAGTTCCACCATGAATCTTCATGATATCGCCCTCTAAATCAATTTGAATCCCTAGTTTAGCAAACTCTGTTTGCAAAGTAAGTCCACGATCACTTTCTTTATGCGCCAATCGACTCACTCCTTTAATTTCACTCACCCCATTACAAACAGCCGCCAATGCAACTAAGGGTGGAAATAAATCAGGACAATCGGTCGCATCAAAATCAAATGCAGTCAAATTTCTTGCATCATGATCATCCCCATTAGGACCCACAATGATTCCATCTACATGAATCATAATACTTGCATGCGCACCAATTAAAGCACTAATTATTTTTTTATCTGCCTGTGTTGAGTTTAATTGTAATCCTTTCACTTTAATGGGCCCTGCAATGGCTCCTGCTACCAATAAAAAAGCAGCACCACTCCAATCTCCTTCAACTGTATATTCTATCAAAGGAAGTAAAGGGTTATGCGCTTCGAAATGAAAAATTTCATAATTCTGATGCTTTACATTCCAGCCAAATTCATTCAATACAGATAAAGTCAAATCAATATAGGGCTTGCTTTTCAAGTCCACTACTTTAATGGCTACCTCTTGCACTTCAGCAGCCGCATAAGCCATTAACAACCCAGTTAAAAACTGAGAGCTCAATGAGCCATCCACTGTAATGTTAGCCGCTTTCAATGGCCCTTGTATTTGAATGGGTAAAAAGCCTTTATTAGAATTTATTTGAATTCCTAATGAAGGTAATATTTCATCAAAAAAATGCATGGGTCTTTTCACCAAACTTCCTTTCCCCTGAATGGTAATACTTTGTTTGGATAAAGAGGCAATGGGCGTGAACATTCTAATGCCCAACCCACTCTCTCCACAATTCATCTCCGGCCCAATTGGATGGACTCCATTAGAATCTATCTCTATGGAACTCTCTTTTTGGGTTACTCGTGCGCCTAATGTTTGAATTACCTCCAAGGCGGCTAGATCATCATTGGAATGACCAGGATTATGGATGATGGTCTTGCCTTGATGCAACAATGCAGCAGCACAAGCCCTTTGCATACTACTTTTGCTAGCAGGCGCTTCTTGGTCACCTTTTAAGGTGGATGGATAAACTATTACACGCATCTTAAGAATACAACTTTATTAATTTCTCTAATGATTTCATAGGTATGGTTTCATACACTGCCTGCCCTATTTTTTTCAACAATACATATTGCATACCAGCACTTGCTTTTTTCTTATCCTTCTGCATCATCTGCATGGCTTGTTCAATATCAAAATGCATATTAGTAGGTAATCCGTATTTTTTCAAGGTGTCCACTAATAAACCCGTGTCGTTAAACCCTTGCAACACTTGTGAAATTTTACTCGCATAGACCATACCAATACTAATGGCATGGCCATGCAAAAGTGCATGTTGGTTTTCAATAGCATGTCCAAGGGTATGTCCAAAATTGAGCAACTTTCGATCGCCTTTTTCAAACTCATCCTTTTGTACCACTTTTACTTTTAGCTGCACGTTTTTTTCAATCAACAAAGCCAAGGCTTTTTTGTCTTTTTGATAAAACTTCAAATCATGATTCGCCAAAGCCTTCATCATGGTCGCATCTTTAATGGCTGCATGTTTGATTATTTCTGCAAAGCCATTTTCCCACTGGTGCTGAGGTAATGTTTTTAAAAAATCAAGGTCGTACAATAAAAAAGAGGGCTGTCTAATCAAGCCCACCATATTTTTATACAAGCCCAGATCGATTCCATTTTTACCACCAATAGAAGCGTCTACCATGGCTAGAATAGAAGTTGGCACAAAGCCCACTGCCACTCCACGCATATAAATGCCTGCCACATAACCCACCATATCAGTTACCACACCACCACCCACACCAATGAGTACCGCTTGTCTAGTGGCACCAAAATTAACTAAGGCTTCAATGATAAAGTCGACAGTAGCCTGCTGCTTATGTTCTTCCCCAGCAGGAATCACAATGGTCTTTTTTCCTTTAAACTTTTTTTGGTGTAAAGCATAGACGTTCTCGTCTGTAATATAAAAGGCATTGGCTTTGTCTACCATCTTGTCGACACTAGCAAATTTGCCATCTAAAACAAACGAAACAGCATTTGTAGAAAATTTAACCTTCCAGGTTTTCATTGATTGATACTTTAATTGAATATTCGCTTTTTAATATAAAGTTTAGCTATTCATTATTTTATTTTGATGATGGATACTTTCCATATGCACGGCATCCATGTACTTCGTAATAAAATCTTCGCTTAAGCCCACTTTATTGCCTTTGCCTACTGCGCGCTCCAATATTTCATTCCAACGATTGGTTTGCAAAATAGTGATGTCATTGTTCTTTTTATATTCACCAATTTTTTCTGCCACCTTCATACGAGTAGACAAGACTTGCAATAACTCATCATCTAATTGATTTATTTGTTGACGTAATTTTTCCAATGCGGCATGGTATTCTTCAGAAGCCACATCTTCTTTTCTCCAACGTATCGCTTCTAACATAGTTTTTAATACCTCAGGCGTAATTTGTTGTTTTGCATCGCTCCAAGCATTGTCTGGATCGATATGTGATTCAATAATTAAACCATCAAAGTCTAAATCCATCGCTTGTTGTGCCACATCTTGTAAAATATCACGACGACCACAAATATGTGAAGGATCGTTGATCATTGGGATACCTGGATAACGACGCTTCATTTCAATGGCTAAATGCCACATAGGTGCATTTCTATATTCCGTATTGCCATAAGAACTAAATCCACGGTGGATTAAGCCTAATTCTTCAATACCCGCTTTTGCGATACGCTCCATACCACCAATCCATAACTCTAAATCTGGATTAATGGGGTTCTTAATCAATACAGGCACTTTCACGCCCTTTAAAGCATCTGCAATTTCTTGCACACTAAAAGGATTAACGGTGGTACGTGCCCCAACCCACAATACATCTACATCAAAATGCAAAGCATCTTCCACTTGTTTTGCCGTAGCTACTTCAACAGCGACAGGCATGCCTGTTTCTTTTTTGGCTTGTTGCATCCAAGGCAAACCCTTGGTACCAATGCCTTCAAAACTTCCAGGTCTGGTTCTTGGTTTCCATATACCTGCACGCATAATATCTACTTTACCAGTTGCTGCTAAACGAATTGCGGTTTGCATTACTTGTTCTTCGGTCTCTGCACTGCAAGGACCAGAAATAATCAAGGGTGATTTCTTTAATAAAATGCTCACTTTTTGTTGTTGTTCTGTTAAGTCTCCCATTTTTTCCAATTTTAATATTTGAATATTTATTTAAATTTTTTGAACCAGATTTTAAGTTTAACCTTCTCTTTTTGAAAAGCCTTTTGGACCACCGCTATCTGCATCATTCATTCTAATGCGACGACCTTTATAGTTTTTGCCATCTACTGCATTGATCATTTGCTTAGCAGCCCCAGATTCAATTTCTACCCAGCTATTCATATCACGCATGTCAATTTTACCCAAGGCTTCTTTTCTTAAGTCGCTCATGTCTAAAATGAATTGTAAAAAACTAGCCTTGTAAAAACCATCCTTAGTGCCCAAGTTCACAAACAAACGAGTATAACCACTTGCGCCTCTTTCTGCACCGCGACTTCCACGGTCGCCTGCACTACGCTCCATGCCACGATCATTGCTTCTTGCGCGCCCACGATCGGCACCACTAAATTCTTGACGCCCCCTGTCTCGATTGCGGTCTTGTTGTTGCATCGGCTCACGACGTCCTTTATCTGCAGTACGAATATTTAAATCCTGTGCATTTTCATAATAACTTAAGAATCGGTTAAATTCCAAAGCAGCTACACGCTTTAAAATTTCTTCCTTACTCATATCGGCAAATTTTTCTGCCAACATAGGTACATAGGTTTCATAATCACCATGGCTTACATCGGTAGACATTAACTTATCCATTACATGGAAAAATTGTTTTCTACAAACATCTTTACCACTTGGAATATCTAATTTATGGAAGGTACATTTATTGATGTTTTCAATTTGACGCAAACGGTAAGATTCACGTGCGTGCACAATAGATATACAAATTCCTTGACTACCTGCACGACCGGTTCTTCCACTTCTATGGGTGTATACTTCTACATCATCAGGCAATTCAAAATTGATGACATGGGTAATGCCTTTTACATCAATACCTCTTGCTGCCACATCGGTAGCAATTAATAATTGTAAACTCTTGTCACGGAATTGACCCATCACTCTATCACGTTGTTGTTGGGTTAAATCGCCGTGAATAGCATCAATATCATAGCCTTCACGTGTTAAACGTTGTGCTACTTCTTGTGCATCTGCCTTAGTTCTGGTAAAAATGATACCATAAATACCTGGGTTAAAATCGATAATTCTTTTTAAAGTTTCATAGCGATGTTGGGCCGAGGTTAAATAGTACTGATGATCAATACTTTTATTGGTGGCGTTTACTTTGCCAATGGTTACTTCCACTGGCTCTTTCATGTAACGCTTACTTACCTTTCTAATTTCAGCAGGCATGGTGGCACTAAACAACCAGATACTTTCTCTATTAGGAGTATTCTTTAAAATAAATTCAATGTCCTCTTGGAAACCCATGTTCAACATCTCATCGGCCTCGTCCAAAACCACGTATTCAATTTTCTCCAAGCTAATGGCCTTTCTTTCAATTAAATCAATCAACCTTCCTGGAGTAGCCACCACCACTTGAACCCCTCTTTTTAAATCTTTGATCTGCATGCTAATAGAAGTACCTCCGTATACGGCCAATACTTGCAATCCTGGAATGTGCTTTTTAAACAAATTCATTTCGTTGACAATTTGCATACACAATTCTCTTGTTGGACAAACCACCAAGGCCTGAGGGAAACGATCTGCAGTTTTAATTAATTGCAATAAGGGCAAACCAAAGGCTGCTGTTTTACCAGTACCTGTTTGTGCTAATCCAATAAAATCTTTCGTACCACTTATCAATACCGGTATAGATCTTTCTTGAATTTCTGTAGCGTGGGTATACCCTAATTCTGTCACCGCTTTTACCAATTGTTCATTGATTCCAATTTCCGCAAATGTTTTTTTAGACTTCACGGCCTCTATCAACTCATTTTTAATTTCTATATCTTCGTTCTTCTTCATTTTACTATTTTTTTGCTTAGTCGTATTTTACGCTTTGCTTTTTTTAATTATTTTAAAATCCTTTTTATTTGATTGGCATTTTGAATCAATTCCAATAAGTAAGCTGGGTTTTCTTTTTCCAAACTTGCCTTGAATTTTTTTAATTGACTAATATGCTCGTTCAAAACATCTAATACATTTTCCTTGTTTTGCATAAAAATGGGCACCCACATTGCTGCATTGGACTTTGCCAAACGCACTGTGCTTTCAAAACCACTACTTGCTAACTCGAAAATGGCATCAGACTCTTTTTCCTTCTCTAGCACGGTATTGGCCAGCGCAAAAGAAGTAATGTGTGAAATATGACTTACATAGGCTACATGAATGTCATGCTTGACAGCATCCATATAAAGTAAGTGCATACCCAAAGCTTGATATATTTTTTCTACCAATGTTAAAGCATCTGCATCTACCTGCTCCTTGTTACAAATAATGGTCGCTTTTTCAGCAAAAGCATCTGATTGAGCTGCTGCTGGACCACTAAATTCTGTTCCCCACATAGGATGGGTAGGAACAAAACGACCTTTGTTTACATGCGCCTTGGCAATAGCCGCAATACTTTCTTTGGTAGAACCTAAATCAAAAACAACTTGCTTGTTCACCAAGTTTAAAATAGTGGGCAATAAATTTTCAGCTACATCAATAGGTGTGGCGATGGCAATTACGTCGGAAGCTGCAATCGCATTATCCAATGTCATGATTTCATCGACAATACCTAATTGTAAAGCTTGCTTTTGGTGTTCAATGTTTTGATCCACTCCAATTACCTTGGATACCATGCCTTTCTTTTTCAAAGACATCGCCAGTGAACCGCCCATCAAACCAATTCCAATAACTGCTAAACGCATGCTTTAATTCTTTTTATAGCTTCACTAAATTTTTCTATGGAACCACATAAACTCACTCTGATGTATTCATTACCTGCTGAGCCAAAAATGCCTCCTGGGGTAATAAAAACATTTGCATCGTATAATACTTTATCACTTAATGCATATCCATCTTTGTAAGTTGCGGGAATTTTGGCCCATACAAACATGCCTACTTGTTGTTTAGTGTAGACACATTTTAAAACATCTAATAACTCGAATACTTTTTCGCGTCGTGCT
>CANFXV010000014.1 GCA_947451115.1 Bacteroidota bacterium | reverse complement strand
GAGTTGTCTTTTGGCATAGCGTACAAAAATATAAATTGCGCAAACCTACAAAAATTTGCCTGAATTTGCCCCATTTTAAGCCTAAACATTTTTGTCCTTTTTAAATGCTATCTTCACCGCCAATTCAAGTATATGGCAGTTATTAAAGAAGGTTCTAAAGCACCGGCCTTTAAAGGCGTTGATCAGCACGGCAATACAGTTTCTATCGCCGATTTTAAGGGGCAAAAGTTGGTCCTTTATTTCTATCCAAAAGACGATACGCCAGGATGTACTGCCCAGGCATGCAACCTACGTGATAATTATAAAGCCTTGCAAAAGAAAGGGTTACAAATTTTAGGCATAAGCGTAGACTCCGTAAAGTCACATGAGAAGTTTATAGCTAAATACGATTTGCCTTTTTCTTTAATAGCTGACGAGGACAAGAAAATAGTAGATAAATACAATTTATGGGGTCAGAAGAAATTTATGGGCCGCACCTATATGGGCACTACACGTACCACTTTTTTAATTGACGAAGCTGGTATGGTTAGACATATTATTGATAAGCCCGACACGAAGGACCATACTAAAGAAATTTTAGCCATTAGCGGCTGGTAATTATTTTAGCATTAAATAGACCAAGCTACTCATGAGATAGGCCAAACCTGTCATCATGAAAAATTGAATCGTAGGCCATTTCCAAGTTTTTGTTTCTCTTTTTACCACAGCCAATGTGCTCATACATTGCATGGCTAATACATAAAATATCATTAAAGATATAGCAGCAGCTAAACTATAGACAGGCGTTCCATCGGGTCTCACAGCTGCTTTTAATTTTTCCCGGAGCGAACTATTGTCTGATTCCTCTACACTATATAAGGTGGCCATGGTGCCCACAAATACTTCTCTTGCAGCAAAAGAAGTAACCAAGGCAATACCAATTTTCCAATCAAAGCCCATGGGTGCAATGACAGGTTCTAATTTTTTTCCTAGGATACCTGCGTAAGAATTTTCTAATTTTTGTGTGCGGTATTCTTTCTCCATCTGTTTTTCAGTAATAGCATTATTTTTTGGTAATAATTTTTGTGCTGCATAAGCTTCATCTACTTTTTGCATAGAGGCACTAGGCCCATAGCTACTTAAAAACCACAACAACAAACTAATCACTATAATTACCTTACCAGCATCTCTTACAAATATGCCCGCTTTTTGTATCATGGTGGTGCCTACATTTTTCCATCTTGGGGCACGATAAACAGGCAATTCTAAAATAAAGTAACTCTTCTCTTTGATTTTAATAAACCATTTCAAAACCATGCTAGCCAATAAGGCCATGACAATGCCCATCACATATAAGCCCATCATCACCAATCCTTGTAAACTTAAAAAGCCAAAATATATTTTTTGATCGATGACTAGAGATATTAAAATAGTATACACTGGTAATCTTGCGCTACAACTCATAAATGGAGTTACCATAATAGTCAATAAGCGTTCTTTTTTATTTTCAATATTTCTTGCACTCATGATGGCGGGCACGGCACAAGCAAAGCCACTGATCATGGGCATTACGCTCTTTCCGTTCAATCCAACTTTACGCATTAATTTATCACTTAAAAAACTAATTCGCGCCATATAGCCTGTGTCTTCTAACAGGGTAACCAGCCCAAACAAAATCATGATTTGCGGTACAAAAACAACGATACCTCCAATGCCTGCCACTAAACCATTGACCAATAAATCTTCCCACCAAACATTGGGCAACAAGGAATTTAAATAAGTAGTTAAATGGGTAAAGATCCATTCAATACCATCCATAGGAAATTTGGCCATCCAAAAAACGGATTGAAATAAAATAAATAAAACGCTCAATAAAATAGCATAACCACCTACTCTATGTAAAAATATATTGTCTAATTTTTCAGATCTTTTTTTCTTGGCACTTGGATCGGGATTGACCACTCTTTGTTTCATGATCTCTTGAATGTGGCTGTACCTTTGAAGTATTTCTTGCGCCTGCGTTTTGGTGGGGTTGAAATTATTTTCAATTTCAATTTGTTCTATCTCTTGTTGCATTTCTTGATCCAATGGAAATGCTTCATGGTGCATTAAATAATGCAAGGCGGCATAATCACTATGCGTTGGATACAATTGTTTAAAAGCATCAATCGCTTCAGGTGCTAAACTTTTGTTGTCTATAAAACTTTCCTGATTTTTAGAGCGCGTAGTTTGAATGATATTGGCTAAGGCAATTTTTAATTCTGATAGTCCTTTGTTTTTCCGAGCATCCACGGCAAGCACAGGAATACCTAAATCTTCTTGCAATCCTTCTAGGTCAATTTTAATTCCTTTTTTCGCAGCCAAGTCGTTCATGGTCAATGCCAAGACAACTGGAATTTTTAAATCTATAATTTGACTACAAAAAAGTAAGTTTCTTTTTAAATTACTCGCATCTGCAATCAACAAAATTAAATCGGTTTTTAAATCAGCATCCACCCCCATTAATACCTTATAAGCCACCCATTCATCCTCTCTCTTTGGGTAAAAACTATACGTACCAGGTAAATCAATTAAAGTAGTCGATTGCCCTGCCAATTCCAATTGCCCTGTTTTTTTGTCTACAGTGACGCCTGGGAAATTGCCTACTTTTTGGTGCATGCCGGTAAGTGCATTAAAAAGGGAGCTTTTTCCGCTATTGGGATTTCCCACAAGTGCGATATGTAAACCGGGGTTCATGTGGTCGCAAAGCTATGGTTTATGATGGTCTCCTACTTACGAATTCAGAAATTGAGCCTTAGTGGATTACTGACCTTTATCATGCACAAGGTTTTTTTAATAAGGCATCCATTTCCTAGCTGCTTTATTTAACTTTGAGCCTTAAATACGTTTTTATGCTTTATCGGATTTCCTTTTTGTTTTTATGCTTTCCCATTTTTTTACATGCGCAACATTGGAATAATGCAGACAAGAAATTAATTAAATCTTTACAAAATCATATACAGTTTTTAGCCAGTGATGCATTGGAAGGTAGACGTGCTGGAACCATTGGCGAACAAAAAGCATTGGACTATATTATAGGTCAATACCAAGCTGCTGGAATTACACCTATGGGGGCGAATGGATTCATCCAAGATTTTCCCATAGACGAAGGCAATGTATTGACAAGCAATTCCTTTTTAAAAATCAATCAACAAGCCCTTGCCTTAGACAGTTCATTTTTTCCTATTTCTAATAGTGGAACTGGAACCCTTATTTCAAAAGCAGCGCTATCTTTAAATGAAAACAAACAAGTTTGGTTTAAAGATCTAAATGAAGTGTTGGAAGAAAATGTGGGCAATCCTCATTTTGATATGACAGAATGGTTGATGACTACTTCGGCTGAGATTAAACAAAAAGGGGCTACTGCTTTGTTCTTACACAATAGCGGCAAGTTAGTAGACAATATTCAGTATTATAAATATGATACTTCAAAAGCCTTGCCTATTCCGGTTTTGTATATCACTAAAGAAGGCTTTGCCAACTATTTTAACGATGAATTAGGAACTTATGCAATCGAAGCCAGCATTCAGTTTGAACATCCTACTAGAACAGGACATAATGTAGTAGCCTTCATTGACAATCATGCCAATAATACAGTTGTGCTTGGCGCACACTTGGACCATTTAGGCTACAACGAAGACAAGCATGGGTTGGATCTAAATAATTATGTACATAACGGTGCCGATGACAATGCAAGTGGAACTGCTGCCTTGATAGAACTATCGAAAGCTTTACATAAAAAATCACCCAAACACAACAATTATTTGATCATTCATTTTTCTGGAGAAGAATTGGGTTTGCTTGGAAGTAAATTTTGGTTGGAGCATCCCACCTATCATGGTATTTTGAATTACATGATTAATATGGACATGGTGGGCAGGTATGATACAGCACGAAAATTATCCGTTGGAGGTTTTGGTACTTCAAGTGCTTGGGCAAATATTTTAGCTACAACAGCCACACCATTATTGACCCATTATGATAGCGCAGGTTCTGGCCCAAGTGACCATGCAAGTTTTTACAGAAAAGACATGCCCGTGTTGTTTATGTTTACAGGCAGTCATGCAGATTATCATAAATCTACCGACGACTGGGATAAAATAAATTATGAAGGTGAAAAAGAAGTGGTAAGGTATGTTCAAGACATTATTAAAAATACAGATGGCCTTGGAAAACTTGATTTTTTAAAAACCAGAGAAGCTGCCATGGGCCGCAGCACTAAGTATACGGTTAGTTTAGGGGTGCTGCCTGATTATGCATTTACTGGGGTTGGTCTTAGAATTGAAGGTGCAAGTCAAGGAAAATTGGGAGAAAAATTAGGCTTAAAAGCAGGGGATATCTTATTGCAAATGGGCGATTATAAAATTGTGGATGTAATGAATTACATGCAAACTCTTTCTAAATTTAAAAAAGGAGACAAGACCATTTTAATTTACAAAAGGGGGACAGCCGAAACAAAAGTAGATATTCAATTTTAAATAATTTTTTTTGTGAGTAGTAAATTAATTTTAGATCAAGATGCCATTAACGAGAGTGATTTCGAAGGCTCTCGTATTTTAGGAATTACTGCACCCATTAAAAATTATCAGTTTTGTATTTTGCTGAATCAATACATGGGTTTTGAGTTTAGGTTTAACCCTAATCATGAAATTGCGTTAAAAAGAAAAAATAGAACTTACTATTTTTCTATGTACGAAGGCAATGAGCCCAACACTTCTATTCAACACTTTGTTTACCACAATCAATTTGATGGCGAATATTTATTGCCCGAATTAAAACACATGGATTTTATTTGGTGGATCAGGGGAGAATGGATTGAAGATGAAAAAGTGAACGATATTTTACAAACCGTACGCGGCATCAAGGGTGTTCAATTAGTGGTGGAGCTAACGCCAGATCAAATTAAAAATAAAGGGCACCTTATTTTTGAATAAGTATACCCTTTAACTAAGTCGTAGATTATTATTCTAATCTATATAAATTCTTTTCTCTTTTGCAGCTATACATTCTCCAATGGGTGAAGTATATTCAATACCCAAATCTTGTAAAATAGTTTGCACTTCTTTTAAAGAAGAAGTTGCCACTGCAATAAGTAAACCTCCATTGGTTTGTGGATCGGGCAAGAGCACAGTAGCTTCTGCTTCATCTATGCCTGCTCCGAAATGCACGCCAGCACTGCAGGAACTCCAATTGCGTGCGGTGGCACCTGGAATGGTTTTTTGTGCAATGTAATTTCTTACAGCGGGAATAATTGGCAACTTATTATATTGAATAGAGGCCGATAAATTGCTTCCTTCCATCATCTCTGTTAAATGTCCAAGTAATCCAAAACCAGTTACATCAGTCATGGCATGTACTTGTTTTATTTTTCCTAAGGCTTCACCAGCTTTATTAATGGTGGTTAATTGTTTGACTAAAAAATTTAAATCTTCCTCTGCTAAGACTTTTCTTTTTTGTGCAGTGGCCATGATGCCTACCCCCAATGGTTTAGTTAATATTAATACATCTCCTTCTTTAGCTGTATCATTTCTTTTTAAATTTTCTATTGCTACTAAACCATTCACCACCAATCCAAAAATAGGATCTTGACTGTCAATGCTATGTCCACCTGCAATTACAATACCCGCTTCTGTACAGGTTTTGCGCGCCCCTTCCATGACCTTGGCTGCTTCACTAGCAGGTAGCGTGGCTAAGGGCCAACCTAATACTGCTAAGGCAAATATTGGCTTACCGCCCATCGCATACACATCGCTAATGGCATTGGCTGCAGCAATTTGTCCAAAGGCAAAGGCATCATCCACAATGGGCATAAAAAAATCAGTGGTACTGATCATCGCCGTTTTTTCATCTAGTTGATACACGGCAGCATCATCTCTGCTATCATTGCCGACTAATAAATTTTTTACATTAGTTTTTGCACCTACATTGTGTGCAGCTAATATTTCTGAAAGTATGGCCGGTGAAATTTTACATCCACAGCCGCCGCCTTTGGAATGTTCTGTTAATTTGATATTCATTGACTAAAATTATTCTTTTACTTTTTTATAATTACAGATTCCGCTTCCCATTTTTCAAGGGTGGGGAGGTCACCTAAACTTAACCATTCCATTATTGCATTGTTCAAATGAAGCGACAAGGCTTTTTGTAATACGCCTAATTGGTAAGTTTCCCCAGTAATTTGTTTCAATGAAATGGGCTGGCCAGCATCCTGAGAAAACTCCATTTGATGAATATTGATGCCAATGCCCACCACTGACCAGGTCCAAGCCTGACCCCTAAGTACATTTTCTATCAAAATACCCCCTGCCTTTCTGTCACCCCAATAAATATCATTGGGCTTCTTAATCTTAGTTTTACCCCCAGCAAAGGCCTCAAAAAAGGAACGAACTCCCAAGGCAATGGCTGCAGAAAAGGCCATTTGATCGGAGGGAGACCAAATTTTAACAGGATTTAACTGTTTTAACGCTAAAATATAGGAGCAAAGTAGGTTTAGACCAGCTGAACTCTCCCAATTACGACCATGTTGTCCTTTGCCCTGGCTTTGAAATTGCGCCCTGATACAACTGCCAGATAAGGCCAAACCCTTGTGCACTAGGTCCATGGCATAAATATTGGTACTATCAATGGTAGCAAGTTCGATGAACGGCTCCCCTAAAAGGATATTTGGTGTGGCAGGTAACAAAGAATTGCTATTTTTGTAAAGTTAGTTTAGAATCATTTTAGTCAAATAAAATGTTTTAAATAACAAGCATATCACCAAAAAATACAAGCATCATTGGAACCTATTTCAGCGTTGAACGCACTTAAACATCGACCTAAATCGTCGGTGCTTCAAATTACCCGCAGTTCTAAAATTTTCAAAACTATTATTCAGGCCATTCAAGATAAAAAAGGCGAGAATATTGTTAGCCTAGACCTTAAAAAAATTCATGAAGCAACTTCTGATTTTTTTATCATCTGCGAAGCTAGCAATACGACTCAGTTAAAAGCCATTGCCGACTCTATTGAATATGAGGTAAAGACCAAATGTGCTGAAATGCCCTATAAGAGCGAAGGCAAGCAAGCGGCACAATGGTTGTTGATTGACTACATCAATGTGGTGGTGCATATCATGCATCCCGAAGCAAGACGATTTTACCAATTGGAAGAAATGTGGAGCGATGCAGATATGAAAATACACGAATTGAAAAACTAATTTTAAAATTAGTTGTTATCCTTAACAACACAGCTATAACTTATATCAATGAAAACCGATAATAATTCAAATAAACAAGGCTCGCCATTGGGGCAGGGGCCAAAATTGCCAAAATTCAATATTTATTGGATTTATGGACTGATTGCGCTTTCCTTGTTATCTGCCCGTTTCTTTCAAATGGCACCAGACATTACTACTACTACCGAACAGGAGTTCAAGCAAATAATGTTATTGCATGGAGATGTGGAGCGTTTAGATTTTGTAGACAACAAACAAACGGTTCGTGTCTATATCAAACCGGATAGTATTGAAAAAGATTTTTATGTTCAGAAGTTTAAAACAAAAATGACCAAGGCAAAAGTAAAGGGCGTTCCTTTATTTGAGTTTAGTGTGACTGATTGGAATAGTTTCAATAGCCGATTGCAAAAATTTTACGAACAAAATAATATTACCGAAATTCCTCAGAATACAATTAAAGAAGGAGAGTGGTTTGGGCCAATTGCCAACACTGTATTTTCTTTAGTATTGATTGTAGTGGTTTGGGTTTTATTGATGCGTAAAATGGGTGGCGGCGCTGGCGGCAGCGGTGGCGGTCCAGGCGGAATATTCAATGTAGGTAAATCAAAGGCTACCTTATTTGAAAAAGGCGGCACCAAGGTAAACATCACTTTTGCAGACGTGGCAGGATTGGAAGAAGCTAAAGAAGAAGTGATGGAAATTGTAGACTTCTTAAAACAACCCAAAAAATATACAGCCCTTGGAGGTAAGATTCCTAAAGGTGCATTATTAATAGGCCCTCCCGGTACAGGTAAAACTTTACTAGCGAAAGCCATGGCGGGTGAAGCGCAAGTGCCTTTCTTTAGTTTAAGTGGTTCTGATTTTGTGGAGATGTTTGTAGGTGTGGGTGCAAGTAGAGTGCGTGATTTATTTAAGCAAGCGCGTGAGAAAGCGCCTTGTATTATTTTCATAGATGAGATTGATGCGATAGGTCGTGCACGTGGTAAGAATGCCATGATGAGCAATGACGAGCGTGAAAATACTTTGAACCAATTATTGGTAGAGATGGATGGCTTCGGTGGCGATACAGGTATTATTATATTAGCCGCTACCAACCGTCCCGATGTATTGGATAGCGCATTGTTAAGGCCAGGTCGTTTTGATCGTCAAATATCTATTGATCGTCCCGATGTAAAAGGTCGTGAAGAAATATTTAAAGTGCATTTAGGTCCAATTAAAGTGTCTGAAAATTTAGACGTACATAAATTAGCAGAACAAACACCAGGTTTTGCAGGTGCCGATATTGCGAATGTTTGTAACGAAGCTGCTTTGATTGCAGCACGTAAAGGAAAGACCGGTGTAGAGATGAAAGATTTCCAAGACGCCATTGATAGAGTCATTGGTGGATTAGAAAAGAAAAATAAAATTATTTCTAAAGAAGAAAAAGAAGTGATTGCTTACCACGAAGCAGGACATGCTATTTGTGGTTGGTTCTTAGAACATGCTTATCCTTTATTAAAAGTAACCATTGTGCCAAGAGGTACGGCTGCATTAGGATACGCTCAGTACACACCTAAGGAGCAATACTTATATACGATCGAACAATTAACCGATCAAATGTGTATGACCTTGGGTGGTCGTGCTGCTGAACAAATTTTCTTTGGAAAAATTTCTACAGGTGCTTCTAATGACTTACAACAAATTACCAAGATGGCCTATTCCATGGTCACTACTTATGGAATGAATGATAAAATTGGAAATGTAAGTTTTTACGATCCAAGTCAAGAAAATACTTTCCAAAAACCATTCAGCGAAGAGACTGGAAAAATTATTGATGAAGAAGTGCGTAAGATGATTGATGCGGCGTATCACCGCACTTTAGATTTACTTACTTTAAGAAAAGCAGAAGTAGAAAAATTAGCGAAAGAATTATTAGACAAAGAAGTTTTACATAAAAGTGATGTGGAAGCATTGATTGGAAGAAGACCTTATGAAGAAGAGAAAGTGGTTACCTTTGATGTAGAAGAAACACCTGCAGTAGCTACTACTGAAGCATCCAATGAAACTGTAACAGAAGAAAATGCAGCAACTACAGCTTCAACGGAGGTCTCTGAATCAACACCAACTGCACCCATTGCTTAAGTATTGAATCTAAGGATATGGAATCAAAACTGGCAAGAGCCAATATATTAAATAAAATAACAGAGGCCTTAAAAGCCCCTGTTGCTATTCCTTTCCCTGAACAAATTTCAGATAGGCCTGTCTTTATTCCTAATGAAAATGAGTTGGCGATAGAATTTGCAGAAAAATTTACCTCCCTTTTAGGAAAGTTTGTTTACTGCGAAAATGAGTCTGAGTTGGTGAATAAATTAGCGCAATTGATTCATGCGCATAAATGGGATAAAATATATTCTATTGAATCGGGTTGGTTGGATGACATGAAGGAATATAATTTTGATCCAGTGACCACCGATGACTTAGCCGCTTGCGATGCCTCTATTACTTTATGTGAACATTTGATTGCAAGAACTGGCACCATTGTTTTAAGCAGTCAACAATTAAGTGGAAGAACTACTAGTGTCTATGCACCCATTCATATTTGTATTGCCTATACACATCAATTGGTATTTGATATTTCAGATAGTTTGACTCAATTTAAAAAAGAATTGGAGACACTTCCCTCAATGATCAGTTTTGCTACTGGGCCAAGTCGTACTGCTGATATTGAGAAAACCTTAGTAGTAGGCGTACATGGCCCTAAAGAAGTGTATTGTTTTTTAGTTGAAAAGCTTTTAGATTAGTACTTTTAGTTGATTATTCATTCATTATAACCAAGGGCTTCATGGAACTAGCAGCGGGGAAAAAAGTATATTTTTTATCTGATTTTCATTTGGGGGCACCGAATGAAATGGCAAGTAGGGAGCGCGAAGATCGATTGGTTCGATTTTTAAACAAGGCCAAAGAGGATGCAGCAGCTATTTTTATTGTAGGAGACCTATTTGACTTCTGGTTTGAATACAAAACAGTAGTTCCCAAGGGGTTTGTACGCATTTTAGGCTGTCTGGCCCAAATATCAGACGCGGGCATTGCACTTCATATATTTACCGGCAACCATGATTTGTGGATGAAAGATTATTTAACTAAAGAGTTGAATGCCAACGTATATTTTGAACCTAAAATATTCACCATGGGTACTCAAGAATTTTTTATAGGACATGGGGATGGTTTAGGGCCTGGTGATCAGGGGTATAAATTTTTGAAAAAAATATTTACGAATCCTATTTGTCAATTCTTGTTTCGCTGGTTGCATCCTGATGCAGGTATTCAATTGGCCAATTATTTTAGTGGAAAAAGTAGAGCAAAAACAGGCAGCACAGATGAGGTATTTTTAGGGGAAGACAAAGAATGGTTAATTGTATATGCCAAAGAAAAAGCCAAAGAAATAAAAGTGGACTATTTTATTTTTGGCCATAGACATTATGCCATGGATTTGCCTATCAATAATTCCGCGCGCTATATTAATTTGGGTGATTGGTTGAAATTAAATACTTATGGTGTATTTGATGGACAGCAGATGCAATTGTTAGAGTGGAAAGGATAATTATTTTTCCTATTTAAAATTTCTCATTATGAATTTAGAGCAACAATTTTTAAACAACTCAGTTCAAACCTATATGGTTATCGCTGTTATTTTATTGGTTGCCTTTATCGTCAAAAGATTTATTTCACGTTTTGTTGCTGGATTAATTTATACTTGGGTAGATAAAAAAAATCATTCCGAATTAAGAAAAACACATGTACACCGTTTAATTGTTCCTATTGAACAATTTATGATTTACATGGTCTCCATTATAGCCTTGTATGAACTTCATTTTCCTGCAAGCTGGAATATTCACTTGTTTAAATTAACACTTCAGCAAGTGGTAGAGTCGGGGGTAAAGTTTTTCTTTATTATTTTGTTTATTCGAGTTTGTTTGCGCACGCTTGAATTTATTTCGATTGTATTAGAAGAAAAAGCAAAATTAACCAAGGATCAAACGGATGATCAATTGATTTTATTTTTTAGAGATTTTTTTAAAGTCATATTATATATTATTGGTTTTTTATTGATTCTGCATTACGTATTCAATGAAAACATTGGCAATTTAGTCACTAGCTTAAGTATCGTAGGAGCCGCTGTAGCATTGTCTATGAGAGAAAGTCTTGAAAACATCATTGCTTCTTTTATAATATTTTTTGACAAGCCTTTTACTGTTGGGGATTTAGTAAAAGTAAATAATTTTACAGGCAGTATTGAGAAAATTGGATTGCGTAGTACACGCATTCGCACCCAGGATAAAACGTATATTTCTGTACCCAACAAACAAATGGTAGACACTATTGTAGATAATATTAGCTTGAGAACGGAAAGAAAAATTGAAATGGATCTACAATTAAGTGTGACCACCCCGGCAGAAAAATTAACTAAATTTACAAATCATTTACGTGCGGAAATAGCCAAAGAACCAAGTGTATTAAATCAATTTGTATTTGTATCAGAGTCGGGAAAACAATTTCATGTGATTCACGTGGAATGTTTTGTATCCATGGAAATTAGTTTAGAGCTATTCCAATTATTAAGAGAAAAGCTAAATATAATGGCGATTGCTTACGCCAATACCCATCAAATTGATTTTGCAGAAAAAGCCTAGCGCTTAGGACTAAACTTTTTTATAAAGAGGCTTTTAAAGACACCAAGAAAGTTTTTATGTCCTTTAAACTATTTAATAAAGAAAGATCTTTGTCTGCTTTTTCTTTATTATTTTTCAAATAATTTTTGGCACCTTCTATCGAATATTTTTTCTCTCTTAGTAAATAATAAATCTGTTTTAAAAATTCAATGTCTTGTGCTCTAAACAATCGATCTCCTTTTCTTGTTTTTCTAGGTTGCAATTGTTTAAATTCTTTTTCCCAATACCTAATCAGGGAGGTATTGACATTAAACCAAACGGCTACTTCTCCAATGGGGTAGTACAATTTTTTTACCAATTCTTCAGTGGCGGGTACTTGTAAACTATTTATTTCTGCATCCATTGAAGCAAAAGATTTTCTACCTCTTTTATGCAATGGATGGTTTTTACTAAAAGACATTGGCGCTCTAGAAACAGCAGGCAGGCTATCTTCGTTAAGTGTTGGGGCCGCTGCTACAGGAGCTTTGTATACAGTCAATTTTTCTTTGGGTGCTTTTATGGTCACGGAAGGTTCCGTCTCCAAACCAAATAAATCTAATTGATGCAAGTGTTTTGCCATAGGACAAAGTTAGGGGACATTTAATATTAACTTGTCCTTACAAATGATTGGTGGATAAATTGTTAAGTATGCAGTAGTTTTGCATATGCGCCTATTTATTTTAACCGACACTAATTTTACACATCCTTCTGAGCTCATCTATCAAAAGGTGTTGGATATCATCGAAGTAGGAACTCATTCGGCACATTTACACTTTTATATTGTGGGCAATCAAATACCATTAACACATCAGGATTTATATACCACCTATGGCAATGTCACTATTTTAAAAAAGCACCAGGCCGAAAAATTGATTGGAGAAGTAACCAATGCCATTGTCGTTCATTTTGGCGCGGAATTAAAGAGCAGCCAACAGTTCCCGCATTATTTTATTCCATTGACAGATCCCACATTAATTCCTCATTCATCTTGGTGGTCAAAATGGAAACAAAGCAGATTGTTTAAACAATACTTAAAAAATTCTGCTGCAAGTTTTAGCCTCAATGATTGGTCCATAGATAGTTTAAGAAAAAGCTATCCAACCTTTGCTACTAAACTCCA
Organism: Bacteroidota bacterium; assembly: GCA_947451115.1. Classification (GTDB taxonomy): domain Bacteria; phylum Bacteroidota; class Bacteroidia; order Chitinophagales; family Chitinophagaceae; genus Sediminibacterium. The sequence goes on along the minus strand of CANFXV010000014.1, from coordinate 46,824 downwards.
AGAAGCATGGTTGCCTGTTTCCTTGTTGCCCAAATTAGAATGGATAGATCTGTCTGCAACAAGAGAGGCACTCACGCAAAGCAATAATTATTTTTTAATATTTCTTCCAATAGACAGGCTGGTGGATACCTTAAAAGAATTTTCTATTTTTAAGAAATGGCAACTTACCACGATGTCTTTGGTGGTGGTGGTAGAAAGTGCAGCAGCTTTGGAAGAAGCCCATCAAATCATCAAGGGATATAAATACAAGGAGGATATTGTATTTAAAACAAGCACAGCATTGAAAATTGAATGGCTAGCAGCCTCGTATGCTATTTTATTTGACGCCATTGATTATGATAAAACAAGTATTATTGAATGGGCCATTCATTATGAGATTCCTTTACTTTTTAATCAAATGAAGTCACAACCTGATTCTTGGCTAAAGGCGGGGGAGGTATTTTTATTTTCAGAAAAAATGGCCCTTTCCAATCACTTTAAATTGTATTACAAAGACGAAATGTATCGACAAGCCAGAGCAAAAATGGGCAAGACCTGGTTATTGGAATTGACGGAACAAAGGAATTTGAATCATTTTTTAAAAATTCCTATCGACCTGAAGAGTTAGCTATTTTTATTTAATTAAATTGTATTTTTGCTTTTCAAATTTTTACCATGCATCAATCTACCATTCAGGTTCAAATAGGCCTGGACGATCAAAAAATCCCACAAAATATTAAATGGTCTGCTTCGGATAGTACCGCCACGGAAGCACAAGAAGCGCGTGCCATGATGCTTACTTTTTGGGACCCTACAGACAAAACAGCGCTCCGTATTGACTTATGGACTAAAGAAATGATGGTAGATGAAATGGCAGATTTCTTTTATCAAAATTTAATGGGCATGAGTGACGCTTATTTAAGGGCCACACAAGATGAAAATTTATCCAATGAGTTTAAAGAATTTGCAAAAACATTTTATAAAAAATTTAGAGAAAGCCAACTTTTACAAAATCCAAAATAACCTATTATGAGTTTAGAAACGGATGTAATGTCTTTGTTAAAAGACGCTATGAAAAATAAAGACGAAGCCTTGCTTCGTGGATTAAGAGCGATTAAAGCAGAAATCATCAAAGCCAAAACTGAACCAGGCGCCAATGGAGAAATCTCTGCAGATACCGAAATGAAATTGTTACAAAAACTTGTCAAATCACGCAAAGATTCTTTAACCATCTTTGAACAACAAAATAGACCTGACCTTGCTTCCAAAGAAGCAGAAGAGATTGCAGTGATTGAAAAATTCTTGCCAGCGCAAATGAGTGAAGATGCGGTGAAAGCAGCTGTCCAAGCCATTATCACACAAGTGGGTGCAGCTGGCCCACAGGATTTAGGAAAAGTAATGGGTATGGCCACCAAACAATTGGCTGGGCAAGCGGATGGAAAAATTATATCGGCCATTGCGAAAGAATTATTAAGCCAATAATATATGTGGTTAGATATTTTTGCTGGTACCCTATTCATCATTGCATTATTAAAAGGCTATAAGAATGGTTTTATAAGAGCATTGATTTCTTTTTTTTCTTTATTTATAGGCTTGGTACTAGCCTTTCAGTTCGCAGGCTGGGTGGCTGGTCAATTAAAGGAGCATACTAAAATCGCTTCTTATTGGTTGCCCTTTATCTCTTTTTTGATCGTGCTTATTTTGGTTTTGATTGTTTTAAAATGGATCGCCAGCTTTCTACAACAAACCGCTGAATGGTTGCTTTTAGGTTGGTTAAACAAACTATTGGGCATACTCTTGTATGGTTTTATTTATTTTACGATTCTAAGTGCGGTGGTGTATTTTTTGCAAATTTTAGGCGTGATAGAAGCCTCAAAAATGAAGGCTAGTTATGTCCACCCTTGGCTTCAACAATGGTGGCCTTATTGCATGGGGCAAATGGCTATTTGGTTGCCCTCTATAAAAACTACTTTAACTACTTTTTCCAATCCGTTTAAATTGTAATTTTTGATTAGAACCCATTGATTTAGAATAGATTACTAAATTGTTAAGGTTTTAATGAAAATAGCGCCCTGCCCCTAGCTTAGCAGCTTTTTTACCATGAATTAAGTACCTTTATCCAAATGGGTAGGCTTGCTGTACCCGTATTTTTTGTAAACTAATGATGACATGCCCTTAAGAATATGGAATACGAAATAAAAAAAGACGACAAATTTGAATATTTAGAAGTTGGAGAAGGGGAGACCCTGATGCTTTTTCATGGCTTGTTTGGTGCCCTAAGTAATTTTTCTGATTTAATTGAAAAATTTAGAGCGACCCATAAAGTAGTGGTGCCTTTATTGCCCCTATTTGATTTAGACCTTTTACATACCAGTGTTTCAGGTTTAGCTAAACATGTGACTCAATTTATAGAGCACAAGGGGTATCAACAAATTCATTTATTGGGCAATTCATTGGGAGGACATGTGGCCTTGGTGTATGTGTTGAAAAATCCTGACAAAGTAAAATCTTTAACATTAACAGGTAGCAGTGGTTTATTTGAAAATGCCATGGGCGACTCTTACCCCAAAAGAGGCGACTATGAGTACATCAAAAATAAAACAGCCCAAACATTTTATGATCCTGCCATGGCTACGCCAGCATTGGTGGACGAAGTTTTTGAAATTACACGCAATCGAATAAAAGTTATTAAGATCATTGCATTAGCTAAAAGTGCCATTAGAAATAATTTAGGAGATGAGTTAAAGGAAATCAAGCAACCTACTTTATTAATCTGGGGTAAAAATGATATTGTGACACCCCCCTTTGTAGCAGAAGAATTTAAGAAATTAATATCCAATAGTGAATTACATTTCATTGACAAATGCGGTCATGCACCTATGATGGAAGTGCCCGATGAATTCAATTCAATACTTGAAAAATTTCTGAACGCCTTACCCAAATAATTTTTAATGTTAGCCAAAGACATTACCATACAAGGTTATCCTATGCTTCGTTTAGAAGATACGGCAGCATTTGTTTTAAAATGTATGGAGGACTTTGAAGTGCAGCATTTGCCTGTGGTGAAAGACGACTATTATATTGGGCTAGTGAGCAAGGAAGCCATTTTAGACCTAGCGTCCAAGCAGACCATAGCACATTTATTGGAGCCACTTACACGTTTTTGCATCAATGGCAGCGCTCATTTTTTAACTGCCTTACATTTGTTTTCTAAGCATCAATTGACCTTATTGCCTGTGCTCAATGAGCAACAAGAATGTGTGGGGGTGATTCCGCAAAAAAACTTGAATGATCAATTGGCCCAATTTTTAGGATTGGACCAGCCTGGTGCCATCATCGTATTATCCATTTTGCCACTTCAATATTCTTTGGCAGAAATGAGTCGTTTGGTAGAAACCAACAATGCTCAAATTGTTCAATTGAATTCTTATTTTGATGAAACCAATGGCGCCATGGTAATCACCATAAAATTAAATAGAGAAGAAGCTGCGGCAGTGATCGCTACCTTTCAAAGGTACGATTATCAAGTACTTCATTATTTTGGCAATTCTCCTTTGAACAATGACCTAGAAGATCACTACCATCATTTAATGAATTATTTAGATGTTTAAAATAAATAAACATGCTTTCTTTTTAGTTATTCTTTTTTGCTTTTTTTCACAATGCATGCAGGCACAAATTAAGATTGTTGCTATTGACATTGAGGGAAATAAAAAAACCAAGGATTATATTGTTTTAAGAGAATTGCCTTATCGCGTCGGGGACTTTTTAGTCAAAGATTCTTTAGCTTATTACAATAAAATTGCACAACAACAACTCATCAATACTTCTTTGTTTATTGACGCAGAAGTAAAGTCAAGCACTACGGATAGCCTTTCCTATCGCATTAAAATTACCTTAAAAGAAAGATGGTATTTTTTCCCTATCCCTTATTTTAGATGGGTAGATAGAAATTTTAGTCAGTGGTGGAATCAAGAACATAGAAGCCTCGACCGGGTGAATTATGGATTAAATTTAAGGGAGAGTAATTTTACTGGCAACAATGACAATTTAGTCATTGGGCTGATTACTGGTTATACTCAACAAGCCATTCTTCGATACCAGTTCCCCTATTTTGATAAAAAATTAAAATATAGAATTGGATTAGGTATGCAATACTTTACCCAAAAAGAAATCAATACTTCTACGAGCTTTGATCAACAAATATTTTACAAAACAGAGGCAGTCATTCAAAAAGGTTTTCGTTCAAATATAAATTTTTTGTATCGACCCAATTTATATGAAAGACATAATTTTCAAATAGGCGTAGGTCAAAATGAAATTTCAGATTCTGCATTTTATATTCAACCTGCATTTTTACCTACGCTTAGTAAGTCCTTTAATTATATTGATTTTTCTTTTGCTTATTCCAAAGTAAAATTTGATTACAATGCTTATCCTACCAATGGAGCAGCTACAGAAATTGCTGCTTACCATCGTTTTTCAGATAGAAGTGATTTAAGTTCTTTTCAATTTAGAAAACTATGGGCCAGTCCAATAACAAAAAATAGCTTTGTATTATTAGAGTCTAATTCAATCATCAAATTATTACCTAATCATAATTATACAGATGCTCGGTTAATGGGTTATGGTAATTTACAAATGAATGGCTTAGAATATTATGTTATTGATGGCAATGCGGGCAGTTTATGGAAAGCCGAATGGCACCATGCACTTGGAGGCTTTACCCTTAAAAATTTAATTGCTAAGAAAATATTGCCAGAAATTAAATATAAGTTTTGGTTTAAAGCGTTTACGAATTTAGGGTATGTGTATGCAGATCGGCCCATCAATAACACCAAACTTTCCAATACCCTTTTAAGAACAGCAGGACTGGGCCTTGACATCATAAGTATCTATGATTTTGTGTTAAAAATTGATTACAGCTTGAATCAGCTTGGGGACAAAGGGTTATATTTGCATGCAGGATTAAATTTTTAATTTATTACATGAAAGTTGCGATATATAGTAGAGGGGTAGATTTAGACCAACAACAATCTTTAAATGCTTTGTTGTTGGAATTGAATCGTTATGACACCACCATTTATGTCTTTGCCGATCTTCTACTTAAATTTAATTTAAATGAATCGAAGGGCAAAAATGCATTGATCCCTTTCACTTCTATGTCCGACTTAAACGATCAAGTGGATTGTTTGATTAGTGTGGGTGGGGATGGAACTGTTTTAGATGCTGTTACCATTGTCGGCAATACCAATATTCCAATCTTAGGCATTAACTATGGTAGGCTTGGATTTTTAGCGACAATTTCTAAAGATGAACTAAGTATTATGGTGGAAGCCTTGGTCAATAGATCTTATGTGATTGAAAAAAGATCACTCCTTCACTTAGATGCCAATGCTAACATTTTTGAAACAGCCCCTTATGCTTTGAATGAATTTGCGATTCATAAAAGAGATACTTCCCCCATGATTAAAATTCACACTTATTTAAATGGTGAATTTTTAAATTCTTATTGGGCAGATGGAATTATTGTTGCTACGCCTACTGGTTCTACTGGGTACAATATGAGTTGCAATGGCCCCATACTTTTTCCAGATTCCGCAAGTTTTGTGATCACTCCTGTAGCACCACATAATTTAAATGTGAGGTCCATTGTGGTTCCAGATTCTTCTGTTATTTCTTTTGAAGTGGAGGGCAGAACAGAAGAATTGATTTGTGCGATGGATGCTCGTAAAGAAATCGTGCCCATTCATATTCAATTGGCCATCAAGAAAGAAAATTTTATGGTTCATTTCATAAGACTCAATGAGAATAGCTATTTAACTACACTCAGAACAAAATTAACGTGGGGGCTAGACAAAAGAAATTAGTGCATGCGCAGATTAGTATTCTATTTATTTATTACCTGCCTATTGTCTAATAGGACCCATGCGCAATATGTACAATTGGTAGAAAATAGAGGGGAGATTGGTGTATTTCAAGGCGTAGCAAATTTTAGGGGAGACATTGCGCCTGGAGTGTACAACCCTCAATCAACCTATGGAGGTTTTTATAAAAAATTAGTCAACGATTACATTGGTTTTAGATTCAATTATGAAAAAATTACGTTGCAATTAAATGACAATTTATCTACCAATACTTATGCTATTTCTAGGGGCTTGAGTTTTGAAAGAGTCTCCCATGATGCAAGTATTATGATGGAATTGTACTTTTTAAAATTCATTGATGGATACAAGGACTATCGCTTTGCACCTTATTTAAGTTTTGGGCTGGGTGCTTGGAAATCTGTTAGTGGGTATTTGTCAAATAATATTCCATCTACGCCAGAATTAATAGAGGCAAAAACAATTAGCACCATCACTTATCCCATCAACTTAGGATTTAAATACAATGTCATTGGGCCCTTTAATATTTTTGGAGAAGCCACCTACCGTTTTACCAATTCTGATCAAATTGATTATTTTGCTGACAATGAAATTATTAATGGATTACAACCCAGTGCCTCTGGCAAAGACCAATATTTTAGTTTGAAAATGGGTATATCTTACAATCTTAAAAAAACATGGGGTCCTGACAAGCAATATAACGAAAAGAAAAAAACCATTTTCGGTGTGGATGAACCCGATGACAAAACATCTTCCAATAAAGGAATTTTAAGTTTATTTAAACGTAAATAAACTAGTTATTTTCTTAATTTCACAAAATGGAAAATTTGGATCTACATAAACTGCCCAAACATGTCGCAATCATCATGGATGGTAATGGTAGGTGGGCCCAAGAACAGGGTCAAGACCGATTATTTGGTCATTATGAAGGAGTGGTGAGTGTAAGAAAAGTGGTGGAAGCGGCTACTGAAATTGGCATCCAATACCTTACTTTATATGCCTTTAGTACAGAGAATTGGGACCGCCCCGAGCTAGAGGTCAATGGGTTGATGAACCTTTTTGTAGATACCATTGCCAAGGAAGTACCCGATTTACATAAAAATAACATCAAATTGCACTTTATTGGGAACCTGGGCTTATTGCCCCCAGAAGCACAAAAAGCATTGGCAGAGGGGATGCAAGAAACTGCCCAAAATACAGGATTAGAGCTCATTATCGCATTGAGTTACAGCAGTCGATGGGAATTGGCCGAGGCAGCCAAGAAAATTGCCCTCCAAGTGCAAGCAGGCCAGCTTACAACAGATCAAATCAATGAAACGGTATTGTCTAAAAACCTTACTACTAGTGCATTTCCTGATCCTGAATTAATGATTCGTACCAGTGGAGAGTATAGAATTAGCAATTTTTTATTGTACCAACTCGCCTATGCTGAATTGTATTTTACGAACACCCGTTGGCCCAATTTTCGTAAAAAGGATTTGATCGAAGCCCTCTTGGATTATCAATCTAGGGAGCGTAGATTTGGCAAAACCAGTCAACAAATCCATACAAATTAAAAAAATAAATAATATATTTATTTTAAGGTTTTAACAAAGACTTTGAATTATTACGAGTAATTTGCAGCTCTTTTAAAATTATAAATGTAGTCCCACAGCAGATGCAGAATTTTCGCCAATTTTTTATAGTTTCACTATCAGCACTTTTATTTTCTTTGACTTCTTATGGACAGGATGCACCTGCTCAAGATTCTATTACTCAAATTAATGTAAAGCTGCTTGGAATTTTTACACAAAAAATACCTACCAAATATAAAATTCGCAACATTAAAGTAGTTGGAAATCAATTCTTTGATGAGAACCTACTACTTTCTTTGTCTGCCTTAAACATTGGTGATGAAGTGACTTTGCCAGGGGGCGATAATTTTGCTAAATCCATCCACAAATTGATGGATCAAAATTACTTCAGTGATGTAAGTATTTATTTGACCGATTTGAAAGACAAAGAAATTGATGTAGAAATCAATGTTGTTGAGCGCCCTCGTTTGTCCAAGTTTTCATTTATTGGAGTACGTAAATCGGACCATGATGATTTGTCTGGCAAAACCGGTTTAACCCCCAATAGGGTGATTACAGAAAACATGAAAATCACAGCCGTAGAAGGCATTAAAAAATATTATGCTGAAAAAGGATTTCAAGATGTTAGAGTAAGCATCAAGGAAAGAAGAGATGCTGCAAGAAAAAATAATTTACTATTAGATTTTGTAGTGGACAAAGGGCCAAAAGTACGTATCAACAATATCAATTTTGGCGGCAATAAAGTGGAAGAAGGAAAATTGAAAAAGAGTTTAAAGGAAGTGCATGAGAAATCTAGATTGACTTTATTCCCCATCAATGACAAGCCTGTCATTGTAAAAACGTCTCCTTATACTTTTGATCAATATTTACAAGAAAAAGGGTTTTTGACTTTTACCAAAACTAAAAAAATATTAAATCCTTACGCAAGAATTAGTTTTTCTTCTGCAAAGTTTGATGTAAAAAAATACGACGAAAGCAAAGACAACCTATTGAATTATTACAACTCTTTAGGTTTCAGAGATGCAGTCATTGAGAAGGACACGGTGTACCACAATGCGGCAGGAAATTTGAACATTGACATGCAAGTAAAAGAAGGACGTAGGTATTACTTTGGCGGTATCAGTTGGAGAGGCAATACCAAATATCCTGATTCTTTATTGTTCTCTATTTTAAATATTAAAAGAGGAGACATCTACAACCGTGAGGTATTGTATACCAAATTGGGAAAAATACAAACCGCCGAAGGAGGCGATATTAGTGGCTTGTATCAAGACGATGGTTATTTATTTTTTAGAGTAGATCCTATTGAAACGGCTGTGTACAATGACACCATCGATTTTGAAATTAGAATGATTGAAGGGCCTCAGGCCACCATCAAAACCATTCGAATTGCGGGCAATGAAAAAACAAAAGATTTTGTTATCCGCCGTGAAATTAGAACCATCCCTGGAGATAAATTTAGTCGTAGTTTATTGATACGTTCTCAAAGAGAAATTGCACAATTGAATTTCTTTGATCAAGAAAAAATTAAAATCGACCCTGTGCCTAATCCAGAAGACGGGACGGTAGACATTAATTATGGGGTAGAAGAAAAGTCGAGCGATCAATTGGAATTGAGTGCTGGATGGGGAGGCTATATTGGACTAACAGGTACCATTGGTGTTACTTTTAATAATTTCTCTTCAAAAAATATATTTAAGAAATCTGCTTGGGATCCATTGCCTATGGGAGATGGTCAAAAATTAAGTTTAAGGGTACAAAGCAATGGAAAGGCATTTAGATCAAGCAATTTCACTTTCACTGAACCTTGGTTTGGTGGTGTCAAAAGAAATACGCTTACCGTTAGCGTATACAATACTAAATATGGACAAACTATTGATCCTTTAACTGGCATGTACAATTTGAACGTTGCAGATTCTAGGTATATTTCAACCACAGGAGGTACCGTCTCTTTTGGTAGACAATTGGGCTGGCCAGATGATTATTTTTCTTTAAGCATGGGCTTAAACTATACCCGCTATTTTTTAAGTAACTATGCAATTGACCCTTACAATTTGCCCAATTTTAACAATGGTGCGGTCAACAATATCAATTTTAGAATTGCCTTACAAAGAACTTCTATTGACCAACCTTTATTCCCAAGATCGGGGTCTACTTTTTTATTGAGTGCGCAACTGACACCTCCTTATTCTTTGGTATTGCCCAATGTGAACAGTGCGGCCAATCCATTTGAATTGTTGGAATACCATAAATGGAGATTCAACGGAGAATGGTTTGTACCATTGGGTAAACCAGGCGGTGAAGACCACAACAAACAATTTGTATTAAGATTTGCGGCTAAATATGGTTTCTTAGGGGGATACAACAGCGATTTAACTGTTTCGCCATTTGAACGTTTCCAATTAGGGGATGCTGGTTTAAGCAATCAGTTTGCCTTATTGGGTTATGACATCATTGCGCAAAGAGGTTATCCAGTGTATCAAAGTTCAAATCCAAAAATAAATCCTGATCAACAATCCGCCACACAACATTTTACCATGTTTAACAAGTATGCAATGGAAATCAGGTATCCATTGAGTTTGGCGGCAAGTAGTACCATTTATGCCTTGGGCTTTTTTGAAGCAGCCAATGGCTGGTACAGTATGAAAGAATTTAATCCATTCAACCTAAGACGCTCTGTGGGGGTTGGTATGCGTTTTTACTTACCTATGTTTGGCTTATTGGGCTTTGATTATGGTATTGGTTTGGATAGATTGAATGCTACCAATAGCTTAAAAGACGCAGGAAGGTTTACCTTTATGTTAGGCTTTGAACCAGAATAATTTAGCACTGTTCATTTTAAAAATAAGTTTATGAAATTTAAAAAACATTTATTCATTATTGTTTTAGCATTGTCGAGCTTTGTGGCGGCAGATGCTCAAAGTAAATATGCGGTCATCAATACTAAATATATCTTGGACAAAATACCTGAGTACAAAGAGGCAGATAAAAAATTAAAAGTATTGGGCGATCAATGGCAACAAGAAATTGATGACAAGCAAATAGTGCTTGATAAAATGTATAAAAATTACGAAGGCGAGCAATTTATGCTTTCTGAAGATTTGAGAAAAAAGCGTGAGGATGAGCTTTTTGCAAAAGAAAAAGAGCTCAGAGACCTACAAAAAAAGCGTTTTGGTTATGAGGGAGATTTGTTTAAGGAAAGGCAAAAACTCGTCAAACCCATCCAAGACAAGGTCTATAATGCAGTACAAAAAATGGCGACCGCCCGGGCTTATGACTTCATTTTGGATAAAAGTGAAGGAATTACCATTATATTTGCAGACCCAAAACTGGATAAAAGCGACGACGTTTTAAAAGAATTGGGGATTAACAATTAACTATTATAAAATAGAAATAGTAAAAATAAAAAAACAAGTTATGAAAAAAGGTTTCCTAATTGCTGCCATTTTATTAGTAGCAGTGTCATTGACCAACACCGCTTCTGCGCAAATTAAAATTGGTTATTTTGATGACCAAAGTGTTATTTCTTTGTTCCCTGGAATTCAAGAAAAATTGGATAGTGTGCTTAGATCTTATGCTCAAGATACTTTACAAGATGAGTACAACTACACCTTAAAAGACTATCAAGTAAAAGACAGCATTTTCAAAAAAGATTCTGCTGATTTGTCTAAAAGACCAAAAGCGCTTGAAATGGCCACTACTGATTTGAATAAATTAAAATACAAATTAATTAACTGGCAACAATACCAACAACAAGCAATGCAACAAAAAGAAGAAGGACTTTTGTTGCCTTACAGACAAAAAGTGGCTGCTGCTTTAAGTGAAGTAGTTGCAGAAAATAAATACAGCTTGGTATTGAAAGCTGAATCTTTATCTCCTTATGCTCAACCTTCTATTGCCGATAACTTAACTATAAGAGTAGCCATGAAGTTGAAATTGAATTTACCTAAAGAAGTAGTAGAGGCTTTCAAAGCTGCTACTGGCGGTGGAACCACTGCTGCTCCAGCTGCTGCGAAAGCGGCACCCGCTAAAAAAGGATAATCTTTTTTTAAATATTTATAGTAAGAACCTCGTTGTTATGCAACGAGGTTCTTAGTTTTACAGAAGAAATATAAATTTATTTTATGCCAGCACCCATTGGTGTTTTTGATAGTGGATATGGAGGCTTGACCATATTGAAAGAGTTGAAAAAACAATTGCCTACTTATGATTATATTTATTTAGGGGACAATGCGCGTGCGCCTTATGGTACCCGATCTTTTGATACGGTCTATCAATATACTTTAGAAGCAGTCAATTGGTTTTTTGCCCAAGGTTGTGATTTGGTAGTCTTGGCCTGCAATACGGCCTCTGCCAAAGCCCTTAGAAACATTCAACAAATTGATTTACCTAAATTGGCTCCTGGCAAAAGGGTTTTAGGGGTCATTAGACCTAGTGCTGAAGTATTGGGTAATTTTTCCCATACCCAAAAAGTAGGCATCATGGGTACCCAAGGCACCATTCAAAGCGATAGTTATACCATAGAATTGGCCAAGTTTTTTCCAGCGCTTAAAGTATTCCAACAAGCCTGCCCTATGTGGGTGCCCTTGATCGAAAATGGTGAATACGATCATCCTGGTGCAGACTATTTTGTTCAACAATACCTAGATGCCCTTTTTAAGCAGTCTGCCGATATAGATGCTATTTTGCTAGCCTGCACTCATTATCCTTTATTAGAAGCTAAAATCAGGTCCTTTTTGCCCCCTGGGGTGAAATTGGTAGAACAGGGTGCGATTGTAGCGGAAAGTTTGTCAAAATACTTAGTTGCGCATCCAGAAATAGACCAAAAATGCAGTAAAAATGGGCAATTGGCCTTTTTTACTACAGATGAGCCCCTAAGCTTTGAAAAGCAGGCCAGTTTGTTTTTTGGACAAAAAATTGAGGCAAAACATACAGATTTAGCTTAGAAAATGAAAAAAAACCCTATTTTTGCCGTCCTTTCACAGGTAGTGGTATGGTGACTGCTATTGAAGTGGAAACAATTTTAAGAAACTAAGCAAGTAAAAGACATCAAATGAAACGTACATTTCAACCACATAAACGTCGTCGTAAATCTGTTCATGGTTTCCGCAAGCGTATGGAATCTGCTAATGGTCGTAAAGTATTAGCAAGCCGTAGAAAGAAAGGACGCAAAAAACTAACTGTATCTAGCGAGAAAGGATTAAAGTAAATTTAATCTAGGAAGTATCCCTTTCTAACTATTACAAATAAATTCAATAATTTTAAAGTCCTTCCCGTTTTCGGGAGGGACTTTTTTTATCACTTTAATTTTGATGCATTGTCCAAGGTTTTTACATATCAAAAAATAGATAAATTAAAAAGTAGAAAGCAAACACAATATTTGTTTTCTAAAGGGCAGGCGATTACTGTATTTCCCATTAGACTTATTTATACCATTGAAGCAATGGCCCCCAGCACGGATCAACCAGCGCTTACTGGTTTGTTGCAAGCAGGGGTGGGGGCGCCTAGCAGAACTTTTAGAAAAGCAGTGCAACGCAATAGAGTGAAAAGATTATTAAGAGAAGCCTACCGATTAGAAAAACCTAATTTCTTAACCCAGGCTGTACTAGACAATAAACGTGTTAATTTATTTTTTCTCTACACCGATGCCCATGTACTTAGCCAATTAGAAATTCAAGCAAAAGTTAAAGAAGCGCTAGCCCTACTGGTGGTTAAAATGAAAAAATCATAATCGAAAATCAATTGCCTACATTTAAAAAAATACTAGCCTTTCCTTTTATCCTACTGATACGTTTTTATCAATACGTGATCTCTCCTTGGATGGGTGCTAGTAAATGTAGATTCACGCCCTCTTGTTCTCATTATACAAGTGAAGCCATTCAAAAATACGGACCCATTAAAGGTATTTATTTAGGCGCCAAAAGATTAAGCAGGTGTAGGCCAGGTGGTGGTCAGGGCTATGACCCAGTGCCATAGATGCATCAACTCTATCTATATAAGTTTTATAGCAGTAGACATAAAAAAACCCGCAATTTTAAGTGCAGGTTTTTAGTATAAAATTGTTTCGAGTATAAATACTTTTGCTATTATTTCGCAGCAGCCAAACGATCAGCAATCACTGACCAGTTGACTAAATTCCAAAAAGCAGCTAAATAATCGGCTCTTCTATTTTGATATTTTAAATAATAAGCATGTTCCCAAACATCGGCACCTAAAATAGGATGGCCTTTTACTTCTGCAACATCCATTAAAGGATTGTCTTGATTGGGTGTAGAGCTTACTTCTAATTTTCCGTCTTTTACAATTAACCAAGCCCAGCCACTTCCAAAACGAGTCATACCTGCTGCTGCAAATTTTTCTTTAAATGCATCAAAACTTCCAAAAGCAGCATTGATTGCTTCGGCTAAAGCGCCCGATGGAGCTCCACCAGCGTTTGGTGCTAAGCTTGCCCAAAAGAAACTATGGTTCCAATGTCCGCCACCATTATTTCTAACAGCAGGACTAATGGTTCCGGCTACTTTTACTAATTCTTCTAAACTTTTGCCTTCGTTAGGTGTTCCAGCCACCGCCTTGTTTAAATTATCTACATAGGCTTGATGGTGTTTACCATGATGAATTTGCATGGTTAAAGTATCAAAATGTGGCTCTAGGGCTTCGTGCGCGTAGGGTAATGCTGGTAAAGTAAATGACATATTTTTTATTTATTGTGTTTGCGAATGAAGCCCAAAATTACAATGCTTTGCGTTGATTTAAGCGAGTGGCCCTCTTTTTTTCCTGAAATAGAAAATAAAGGCTAGTCTGAAGCGCAGTAAATAAATAGTTTCCGAAGTAATCCGTTTTTAGGATTACGCAGGAAAGCTATTTTTTACAAAGCTTTATAAGTAAACTAATTATCGTTTGGCTTTAAAAAAAGATTGCATGAGCGCAGCGCAGTCGTCTTGGAGTATACCACCAATAATGGTGGTGGAAGGATGAAAAGGATTTTTTTCTGTAACCCTGCGGTAACTATTTTTTTCATCATAAGCGCCAAAAACAATATGGCCAATTTTATTCCAATACAAAGCACCTGCACACATCAAACAAGGCTCTAGTGTAACATAGAGTGTAGCTTCGGGCAAGTACTTGGCTTGTAAACTTTCGCAGGCACTGGTAATGGCTAAGATTTCTGCATGTGCAGTTACATCTTTTAGCAATTGAACTTGATTGTGCGCTTTAGCAATAATTTTTTCATGCATTACTAAAATAGCGCCCACGGGCACTTCATCCATTTCAAAGGCCCTCTGTGCTTGCACGAGGGCCTGACGCATGAAGTTTTCATGAATAGTTTGCACTACCATGAATTATAATTTTTGAATACGAATGTTTCTATAAGCAACGCCATTGCCATGGTCTTGCAAGGCAATTTTTCCAGAAAATATTTTTCCAAAGTCAGGGGATTCCCCTTTTGAAAATTTACTATTTTTTATTAGCTCTTTCCAGTGGTCATCACCTAAGGTAGTTTTAGCGGTTTCTATGCCATTCAATTTTAAAGTAAGCACCCCTTTTTCATTGATGATGTCTACTAAGTTCCACTCACCCACTTCTTTAACTGCACCTTCTGTGCCTGCAATTAAATCATATAAATTGCCAGCTCTGTGCTTGATGATCTTTCCATCTTCATGGCCATCATTGTCCAGCACTTGCATTTCTGGTCCAGTAAACCAAGTGTTTTTATATCTAGGATCTTCTTGTATAAAAAAGATGATACCGCTGTTGCCGTTTTTAGCAATCTTCCACTCTAATTGTAAATGAAAGTCATTAAATGATTCATTAGTTACAATGTCACCACCGCCATTCTTTGTTCTATGCGCTGGATCTAAAGTGATGGCACCATCTTGTACCTGCCAAAGGCTTCCTACTTCTTCTTTTGCATAAGTATGCCAGCCATTCAAGGTCTTGCCATCAAATAAGGAAATCCAGTTTTCTTGTGCGCTTGCTTGAATACAAACAGCGCTCACCAACATTGCCATTAGAAATGTTTTCATGTAAATTAGTTAAGCGTTAAAAGTGAATCCTATGGTGGATTACATTACTTCTTTAAAAGTAATATATATTTAACCATTTGCTCTACATCTTCTGGTTTTAATTGAGGATGTGGGGTCATTGGGATAGCGCCCCAATTGCCACTTCCGCCTTTAATAATTTTCGAAACCAACATTTTGACATTTTCCTCATTGTGCTCATATTTTGCTGCTACATCTTTATAAGCAGGTCCAATATTCTTTTCACTAGTTTTATGACAAGTCAAACAATCACTTCCTGCTACTAAGGCCAATCCTTTTTGATAATCTGGATTATCAGACAAAGCGTTACCAGCGGGTGCGGCTGCTACATTAGCAGTTGCTGTTTTTGTTGCTTCTGTTGATCCACCACCACATGCCATCAAGGCTACTACTGCTGTCATCATAAATAAAACCTGCTTCATACTTCTTACTTTTAAATGTTTAAATACCCAATATTTTTTTATTAAATGCCTCGTCTGATCCTGTGTTGGCAAAATCATCGAATGCTTTTTCTGTTACTTTAATGATATTTTTTTGAATAAAGACCGCACCTTCTGCAGCACCCACTTCAGGATGTTTGATGGCGCATTCCCATTCCATCACCGCCCAACCTTTGTAATTGTAGGCGGCTAGTTTGCTAAAGATACTTTTAAAGTCTACTTGACCATCGCCAAGTGATCTAAATCTGCCTGCACGGTCAATCCAGTTTTGATAACCACCATAAACCCCTTGCTTTGCTGTCGGGTTAAATTCCGCATCTTTTACATGGAACATTTTAATACGCTCATGAAAAGCATCGATATAACCTAAGTAATCCATGCATTGCAAAACAAAGTGAGAGGGATCATATAAAAGACATGCACGTGGATGTTGCTTTACTTTATCTAAAAACATTTCATAAGTAACACCATCGTGTAAATCTTCACCAGGATGAATTTCATAACAAAGATCAACCCCTACTTTATCAAATTCATTCAAGATGGGCATCCATCTTTTAGCTAGTTCAGTGAAACCGGTTTCTACTAATCCTGCTGGTCTTTGTGGCCATGGGTAAACAGTGTGCCACAATAGGGAACCACTAAATGTGGCATGTGCATTCAATCCTAAATTTTGTGAAGCCTTGGCTGCATACATTAATTGTTGCACCGCCCACTCCGTTCTGGCTTTTGAATTGCCATGTACTTCTTTGGGAGCGAAGCCATCAAATTGTGCATCATAAGCTGGGTGAACGGCGACCAATTGTCCTTGTAAATGAGAAGACAATTCGGTGATCTCCATACCCGCTTTTGCAACAATAGCTTTTAGCTCATCTGCATAAGTTTTACTTTCTGCAGCTTTTTTTAAATCGATGCATCTTGGGTCCCAACTAGGAATTTGTACGCCTTTGAAACCTAATCCAGCTGCCCATTTACAAATACTTTCTAAAGTATTGAAGGGGGCTTCGTCGCCCATGAATTGGGCTAAAAAAATTGCGGGTCCTTTAATTGTTGTCATAAATTTATTTTATAAAACATAAGGCGTCCATTTGTTATCGGACTGCGATGATGCTACTACGTTATCAATAAATGCCATTCCTCTTAAGCCATCTTCAATGCCAGGGAAGTCTAACATTTCTGCACTTGGTTGCTTTCCATCTATTTTACAGCCAAGGGTTAATGCAAAATTGCGGTAGATATTGGCGAAGGCTTCTAAATATCCTTCTGGATGTCCTCCTGGTGTACGGCTATTGTGAATGGCCACAGGAGACAGTCTATCTCCATAATTACCACCCGCTCTTAATACTTGTGCAGGTTGGTCTAACCATTTTACATGTAATGTATTTGGCTCGTGTTGCATCCATTCGATGCCGCCTTTCTCCCCATAAATTCTAATTTTTAAATTGTTCTCTTCACCTGCTGCTACTTGTGAGGCCATTAATACCCCCTTAGCGCCATTGTCAAATTTTAACATAACGGCACCATCATCATCCAACATTCTTCCTTCTACCATGGTATTTAATTCGGCACATACTTCTGAAATTTTTGCACCACTAATGTATTCTGCTAAATGTGCTGCATGGGTTCCAATGTCACCCATCACAGAACTCTTTCCAGATTTTTTTGGATCGGTTCTCCATGCGGCCTGTGCATTGCCTTCTCTTTCTGACAATCTACTTAACCAGCCTTGCGCATATTCCACCCATATCTTACGAATCTTTCCCAATTGTCCGTCTTTCACCATGGCTTTGGCATGTTTTACCATTGGATAGCCAGAATAAGTATGTGTTAAACATAGGGTCAAGCCTGTTTCGTCTAATTTTTTCTTTAATTCTTTTGCCTCCTCTAATGAAAAAGTAATGGGTTTTTCAATCACTACATGAAAGCCATGATCAAGCGCCATCATGGCTGGAGCAAAATGCGCAAAGTTGGGCGTTACTATAGTCACAAAATCCATTCTCTGATCGGCTGGCAAACTTGCTTCTTTTTTGATCATCTCTTCATAAGTCAAATAGGTTCTTTCTTTTGGAAGAAATAAAGCTTCACCAGAGGCCACTGCCACCTCGGGATTGATGCTTAAGGCACCACAGCTAATTTCAATGAGTCCATCCATGTTGGCAGCAAGTCTGTGGATGGCACCAATGAAGGCATCTTTTCCTCCACCTACCATTCCCATTCTAAGTTTTCGGTTCATTTTTTGAGTATTTTTTTGGCTTAAAAATCGTTTGAATGTGTCAATCTAACACTTTCGAAGTATTACTAGTAGCAATTTCCTTATTATTTTGCAAATTACCTCCTTTTTCCATCAATTATTTTTTTAAAAACAGGAAATAAAAATTATATTTATCCAATCAACTTTATTGTAAACCTAACGATTCTGCTATGTCATCCAATGTCAATAGACGTAAACTAATTAAACAAGTTTTAACTGGATCTGCTGCACTTGCAACAGGTGTTGCACTTCCTTCAAATATTTTTGCAGCCGTGAAAAATCAAACAAGTGCCTCTCCTCTAAAAGGGAATATCAATCATACTGCTTGCAGATGGTGTTACAGTAAAATTCCATTGGAATCTTTGGCAAAAAGCTTTAAAGAAATTGGCATGATTGGAATGGATTTAGTAGGTCCATCTGATTGGAAAGTGTTAAAAGAAAATGGATTGACCGCTACCATGTGCTGGGGTGCAGAATTAAATTTAACCGATGGTTTTAATACTTTACAATACCATGATAAATTAGTTAAAAATTATACCGACCACATCGATTACGTTGCTGACGCTGGTTATACGAACCTAATATGTTTCTCTGGAAGCAGAAGAGGTATGGATGATGAGACTGGATTAAAAAATTGTGTAACAGGTTTAAAAAGAATTTTAGCACATGCAGAAAAAAGAGGCGTGATACTTCAAATGGAACTTTTAAATTCACGAGTAGACCATAAAGATTACATGTGTGATAAATCAAGCTGGGGCATTGAATTGTGCAAACGATTAGATACGCCTAATTTCAAATTGCTCTTTGATATTTACCATATGCAAATTGATGAAGGAGACATCATTCGAACCATTCAAAGAGATCATCAATATTTTGGACATTACCATACTGGAGGTGTGCCAGGTAGAAATGAAATTGATGAAAGACAAGAATTAAATTATCCAGCCATTATGCGTGCCATTGTTAAAACAGGTTTCAAGGGCTATGTGGCACAAGAATTTATTCCGGCAGATAAAGATCCGATTGCTTCTTTAGCAGCCTCAGTTAAAATTTGCGACGTTTAAATTTATTTATTTTAATATATAACAATCAATTCTAAAAATTTATAAGATGGCAGAACAACAGTATGATGCAATTGTAGTGGGCTCTGGAATTAGCGGTGGATGGGCAGCTAAAGAGCTTACCCAAAAAGGGTTAAAGGTATTAATGTTGGAACGCGGTAGAAATATCGAACATATTAAAGACTATGTCAATGCAAACAAAGAAGCTTGGGATTATCCTCATCGTGGCACACGCACGCAAGAGATGATCAAAGACTATCCTGTTTTAAAAAGAGATTATCCTTTGAACGAAACCAATTTAGATTATTGGTGTTCCGATAAAGACAGCCCTTATGTTGAAACCAAACGTTTCGATTGGTTTAGAGGATACCATGTGGGAGGTCGTTCTTTAATGTGGGGCCGTCAATCTTACCGTTGGTCTGATTTGGATTTTGAAGCCAATGCAAAAGATGGACATGGTGTGGATTGGCCTGTGCGTTACAAAGAAATTGAACCCTGGTATGATTATGTAGAAAAATTTGCAGGTATTAGTGGTAATCGTGATGGCTTAGCCGTTTTACCGGATGGACAATTTTTACCTGCCATGGATTTAACTTGTGTGGAGAAAGATGTAGCTGCAAGAATTAAAGATATTTACAAAGGGGCTCGTCA
Organism: Bacteroidota bacterium; assembly: GCA_947451115.1. Taxonomy (GTDB): domain Bacteria; phylum Bacteroidota; class Bacteroidia; order Chitinophagales; family Chitinophagaceae; genus Sediminibacterium. Next base: position 26,944 of record CANFXV010000014.1, on the reverse strand, counting down.
CTTAATTATAGGTCGTACAGCCAATATTACCGTACCACATGAAGGCCGTCCCGGTTGTCAGTTTAGAAATAAATGTTGGTTGGGTTGTCCTTTTGGTGGATATTTTAGTACACAGTCTTCTACTTTACCAGCGGCGATGGCCACGGGTAATTTAACTTTAAGACCTTGGAGTATTGTCACTGAAATTAAATATGACAAAGATAAAAAACGCGCTACTGGTGTAATGGTATTAGATGCCGAAACCAATAAAACTATTGAATACAAAGCAAAAATAATTTTTGTAAATGCTTCTACTTTAAATAGTACTTGGTTATTAATGAACTCTGCTACCGATGTTTGGGAAGGTGGATTGGGTAGCAGCAGCGATGCTTTGGGTAAAAACTTAATGGACCACCATTTAGGCATTGGCGCTGGTGGAACTGTAGAAGGGTATGAAGACAAATACACTTTTGGTCGTCGCGCCAATGGTTTTTATATCCCACGTTTTAGAAATGTGGGTGATGACAAACGTGACTATGTGCGTGGTTTTGGTTACCAAGGTAGTGGAACAAGGCAAGGCTGGAAACATGATGTGGCTGAATTTTCTATTGGTGGTGAATTCAAAGATGCCATGACTGAACCAGGTGGATGGACAGTGGGCATGGGTGGTTTTGGTGAGATGTTGCCAGACCCAACTAATAAAGTAACCTTGGATAAAACAGTGAAAGACAAATGGGGCTTGAATGTTTTAAACATCGATTGTGAGTTAAAAGACAACGAGAAAAAAATGCGTAAAGATATTTTAGCGGATGCACAAGAGATGTTAGAAAAAGCAGGCGTGAAAAATGTTCAAGGACGTGAAGGCGATGGCACCCCAGGTAGAGGTATTCATGAAATGGGTACAGCACGTATGGGAAGAGATCCTAAAACCTCTGTATTGAATGGCAATAACCAAGTATGGGATGCGCCCAATGTATTTGTAACAGATGGTGCATTTATGGCAAGTTCATCTTGCGTAAATCCCTCTTTGACCTATATGGCATTTACTGCTCGTGCTGCTGAGTTCGCAGTAAATGAATTGAAAAAAGGAAACTTATAATTTTATAAAATTTTAAATATTATTTTATGATGAATAGAAGAGAAGCCTTATCAAGAGTAGCCCTTATTATGGGTGGCACTGTTTTAGGCGCAGAAGCTTTTTTATCAGGTTGTGCCACAGGAAAAACTGGATTAAGTTTTTCCGCCACTGATATTACTTTCTTAAATGAAGTAGCAGAAACTATTTTACCTGCGACCAGTACCCCTGGTGCCAAAGAAGCAAAAGTGGGTGAGTTCATGACAGTGATTGTCAAAGATTGTTATGAAGAAAAAGACCAAAATACTTTTGTAGAAGGTTTGAAAAAATTAAATGAAGCATCTACCAAGGCCAATGGCAAAACCTTTGTGGAGGCCACTGCTGCGCAACGCCATGATTTATTGGTGGGCTTAGACAAGGAAGCAAGTGCTTTCCAAAAAACCAAAAAACCAGAAGAGCAAAAACATTATTTCACCATGTTAAAGGAGTTGACTTTATGGGGTTTCTTTAGCTCTGAAGTAGGCGCTACCAAGGTTTTGCGCTACAATGCGGTTCCTGGAAAATACGATGGTTCCTATCCTTATAAAAAAGGAGACAAGGCTTGGGCAACTTCCTAGGCTGTCCTTTTTTAAAACATTTAAAATATTTTTATGAACAACTCAAGAAGAAATTTCCTCCGTCAAACTGCATTAGCCGGAGCTGCACTTAGTTTGCCTTTTCGCAATGAATTAATGGCCATGACTGGTAAAACCAATCCATTTGGCATTCAATTGTGGACCGTGAAAGAGGCTTTGTATAAAGACACAGTGGGGGTGTTAACACATTTAGCTAAGTCTGGCTATAAACAAATAGAAGGGTTTGAAGGAAAGAAAGGACTTTTCTGGGGCATGAAAAATACAGAATTAAAAAAATTAATGGATGATTTGGGCATGAGTTTTATTTCTTCACATTGTGAAAATACCAAAGACTTCGAACGCAAAGCGGCTGAAGCGGCTGAAATTGGAATGAAGTATTTGATCTGTCCCCATAAAGGAGCCCAAAAATCAATCGACAATTTTAAGCGTTTCTCTGATGAGTTTAACGCATGTGGTGAAATAACCAAGAAAAATGGTTTTCGTTTTGCTTACCATAATCATGATTATTCTTTTGTACCCATGGATGGAGTGGTACCTCAGGATTTAATGATGAATTCAACCGATCCTAGCTTGGTTGATTTTGAAATGGATTTATATTGGACAAGAGCTGCAGGAGTAGATCCTATTGCCTATATGAAAAAATTCCCTAATCGATTTAAGTTGGTACATGTCAAAGACATGGCTGTTACTGCATCAGGGGTTAAAGAATCTTGTATTATTGGAAAAGGAACCATTGATTACAAAGCTTTATTACCTCAAGTAGCTGCACAGGGCGTAAAATATTTTATAGTAGAACAAGAAGCCTATACGGGAACAACCGAATTAGATTGCGCCAAAGACGACGCTGCCTATTTGAAAACTTTAAACTGGTAAATCGCTGTTTATTTTAGTATTTTTGCGTCGTTGAATCTAGTATTATGAAGGATCAGTTGAAACAACTCGCAAAAGCATTGGATGGAGATCTTTTTTTCGATAAAATGATCAGGACCTTGTATGCTACGGATGCCTCTAGTTATAGAGAATTGCCGCTTGCAGTAGCTATTCCTAAGACCAAGCAAGATATTTCTAAACTGATTGCTTTCGCCGCTACACACCAAACTTCTTTAATTCCAAGAACAGCCGGCACTTCTTTAGCTGGCCAAGTAGTGGGCAATGGAATTATTGTAGATGTATCTAAATACTTCAATCAAATTCTTGAACTCAATAAAGAAGAAGGCTGGGTGCGGGTGCAGCCCGGTGTGATTCGCGATGAGTTGAACTTGTTCTTAAAACCACATGGTTTATTTTTTGGGCCAGAAACTTCTACGGCCAATAGAGCCATGATTGGAGGAATGGTGGGCAATAATTCTTGTGGATCCAATTCCGTAGTGTACAGAAGCACCAGAGAACATTTAATAGAAGTCAAAGCCTTTTTAAGTGACGGAACAGAAGCTGTTTTTACGAGTTTGTCTACCGATGATTTTCACGCTAAATGCGAATTGAATACATTAGAGGGAAGTATTTATAAATCGTTGCGAAGCATATTGAGCAACTATGACAATCAAGTAGAAATAAGAAAAGAGTTTCCTAAAAAATCGGTGGTCAGACGAAACACGGGTTATGCAATAGATATATTAATAGACGCCGATCCATTTACCGCAGGAGGTCCAAATTTTAATTTCTGTAATTTAATTGCTGGCTCGGAAGGTACTTTAGCCTTTATGACAGAGATAAAATTAAATGTTGTACCTGCCCCTGCTAAAGAAGTAGGTTTATTATGTGTGCACTTTAATAGTATAGATGAATCGCTGCATGCGAATTTAATTGGTTTGAAATACAAGCCTAGTGCTAGTGAACTCATTGACCATTATATATTAGAATGTACCAAAGAAAATACAGAACAAGCTAAGAATAGGTTTTTTGTTCAAGGCGATCCTGGTGCAATTTTAGTGATTGAATTTGTCAAGGAAACTAGGGAAGAAATTTTAGAACTCACCAATAAGGTAGAAGCCGATATGCGTGCGGCTGGTTTGGGTTATCATTTTCCTGTATTGTATGGAGCCGATGCTAAAAAAATATGGGCATTAAGAAAAGCAGGCCTGGGCTTATTAAGTAATTTACCAGGAGATGAAAAAGCAGTGCCTGTGATTGAAGATACTGCTGTAGATGTAGAAGACCTTCCTAATTATATTCGTGACTTTAATGAAATATTAAAAAAGCACGGCCTTTATTCAGTGCACTATGCGCATGCGGGTTCAGGCGAAATTCATTTGCGCCCCATTATCAATTTAAAAACAAAAGAAGGGAATCAATTGTTTAGAGCCATTGCGGAAGAAGTAGCCACCCTCGTAAAAAAGTATGATGGTTCTTTAAGTGGGGAACATGGAGACGGCCGTTTGCGTGGAGAGTTTATTAAGCAAATGGTAGGAGAGAAAAATTATGCTTTATTAAAACAAGTCAAAAACACTTGGGATCCTAAACATTTATTTAATCCTAATAAAATTGTAGATACACCTTCGATGAATACGATGTTGAGGTATGCGCCAGGCCAGTTAACGCCTGAGTTCAAAACCATCTTTCATTTTCATCAACAAGATATTTTACAACATGCCGAACAGTGCAATGGTTCGGGCGATTGTAGAAAAACTCATTTGTCTGGAGGCACGATGTGCCCTTCCTTTATGGCCACGCGTGATGAAAAAGATACCACGCGCGCGCGTGCCAATATACTTCGTGAATTTTTAACGCATTCCGATAAACAAAATAGATACGACCATAAAGAAATTTATGAAGTGATGAGTTTGTGTTTGAGTTGCAAGGCTTGCAAAAGTGAATGTCCTTCGAATGTGGACATGGCTAAATTAAAAGCAGAGTTCTTACAGCATTATTACGATGCCAACGGCGTTCCTTTCAGAGCCAAGCTCATTGCCAATTTTACTACTGCTGCAAAATTAGGTTCCATCGCCCCCCGTTTATACAATGCCTTTGTAGGTAGTAGGGTTACAGGCAATTTGGTTAAATTAGTATCAGGTTTTGCCTTGAAGCGTTCTATGCCAAGTATTTCAACGCAAACTTTAGAAAGTTGGTACAAAAAAAATTATACAGCCCCTGCCAATGCTAAAAAAACAGTGTATTTATTCTGTGATGAATTCACCAATTACAATGATGCACACATTGGTATAAAAGCAGTTCAATTATTAACGGCCTTGGGCTATGAAGTGATTATTCCTATACATGAAGAAAGTGGTAGAACTTGGTTATCGAAAGGCTTGGTAAGAAAGGCTAAAATTATTGCGAATAAAAATATTCAACTATTAAGTCATTTGGTAAGCGAGGCTAGTCCTATTCTTGGTCTAGAACCCTCTGCGATACTCACTTTCAGAGATGAATACCCCGACTTAGCCTCGGATGAAAATTTGGACGCCGCGCATCATTTAGCGAAACATAGCTTTTTTATAGATGAATTTTTAGCTGCTGAAATGCATACAGGTAATATTAGTAAAGATAAATTCACCGCCGATGCTAAATCAATTTTACTGCATGGGCATTGTCAACAAAAGGCAGTAAGTGCCTTATCAGATTCTGTAAAAGCGCTTTCTTTTCCTGCTAACTATAAAGTGGAAACCATTGCTTCAGGTTGTTGTGGTATGGCCGGTTCTTTTGGTTATGAAAAAGAGCATTATGAAGTTTCTATGAATATTGGAGAGTTGGTCTTGTTTCCCAAAATTAGAGCCAATCAAAATAATTGCACCATTGCAGCACCTGGTACAAGTTGTCGTCATCAAATTAAAGATGGTACGGGTGAAAAAGCATTACACACAGTAGAAATCTTACACGCCGCCTTAGCTTAATTATTTTATTAGCAGGCCTTCTTTTTTAATCGCTTCTAGTGCATTATATAATGTATCTAAATCGGCCACTGAATTAAATGCATTGATAGAATAACGCATATACACATCCTTTTCTTGACGCATAATAGGAATTTCAATTTTATAATCGATGAATAATTTTCTTTGTAAAATTTCTGGCTCAGGGCTGTTTATTGGAATGCTTATCATTTGACCAATCCATTCACTGGTTAAAGGGCTAATGGGTTGGGTACCTAGTAACTTGTAGAACCTTTCTGCATTGGCAAGTACAAGCTCATGGCACTTTTTTGAAACGGTCGTCCAATTATTTTTCTCCATAAATTCAATAGAAGCTTCCACGGTTAAAAAGGCAGAGAAATCACGTGTGCCAATCATTTGATGATAATCTAAGAAGCTTGAATGGGAAGGCTTGATGGCCTTATAGCCCCAGCTTACAATTAAAGGGTCGCATAAAGGTTGAACCGATTTATGCGCATATAAAAAACTACAACCCTTGGCTGCCATCATCCATTTATGACAGGCACCTGTATAAAAATCGGCTTGTATTTCACTTAAATTAAAGGGAATATGTGCTGGCACATGGGCGCCATCTACAATAGTGATAAGACCCTTTGACTTTGCAAGCGCACAAATTTCTTTTACTGGAAAAATTAATGCTGTAGCACTAGTCATATGACTTATAAAAATGGCTTTTGTACTAGGTCTTAGGCCTTCAAAAAAATCCTCAATAAATTTTTCTTTTGAAGTGATGGGTAAATTTATTTTTTGTCTTCTATAGGTAGCTTTATTTTTTTTGCAATAATAATCCCAGGTACGATCGCAGGCGCCATATTCAATGTCGGTGGCTAAAATTTCATCACCTTCATTTAAAGGAAAGTTCTTCGCAATTAAATTAATAGCAAAAGAAGGATTAGTGACCATGACTAAATCGTCTTTATCGGGGCATCCAATAAATTTTGCTAATGCAGCTCTGGAGGCTTCTAAATATTTAACTCCATCAAAAGCGATAAACTGCACCGGTTCTGCTTCTAAAACTCTTTGCCAGTTTTGATAAGCATCAAATATGGGCTTAGGGGTTGAACCAAAAGATCCGAAATTAAGAAAGGTGATGGCTGGATTTAATAAAAACTGATCACGTAGATTTTCCATGGTGTAGATTTTGCTTTCTAAAGGTAGCAAAAAAAATCTCGGTTGCCATTGGCAACCGAGATTTATAATGGGTGTAGTAGATCAATATTAAACGCCCAAACTCCAACCATCACGATAGGTTCTTTTGACATACTGATTGGCTTCGTCAAAATTAGTGATCTTCATATTTGGACCATCCCATAACAATTGAATGTTTCTTCCTGGATAGCTGTCTCTGCCTTTTTCTGTTTTCTTGAGGTCATAACTTCTAATGGCTAAATTACCCATCAATACAGATTCTGTCAATGGACCAGCAATATCAAAATTAGAACTTAAAGCTTTTGCTTCTGCACTGCCTGCACCCGCAATACATGCTTCTACCCAAGCTGAATAGTGTCCGCTCTCTCCGCCTTTTACGCGGTCCACTGTTTTAGGTACTGAAGTAGATTTGGTTAAATTGGTAGGTAGTAATTGTGGATTGATGCCATAAGTACCTGCCATCATTTTTCCTTTAGTACCAACAAATATCACCCCATTGCCTCCATCACCCATCATTTCATTAGGTCCTAATTCTTCTGGTCTTTCAGGTTGAATGCCACCATCCATCCAATGTAATTTTACATTTGGTTTTCCGTTTTGTCCTTGGAAAGTCAAAGTAATATGAGAGCCCATTGGACCAGAATCTGGTGCATATAGTTTTTGCCAAGGAGCAGTATAACGAGTAGAAACACTACATTCTGCAGCAATTGGATAACCCAATCCAGCTACAGCAAAAGCAGGCGCCATAATATGACAAGCCATATCGCCCAAAGCACCGGTTCCGTAATCCCACCATCCTCTCCAATTAAATGGAAGTAAACCTTCAAAATAATCTTTTTGTGGAGCCGTACCTAACCATAAATTAAAATCTAATTCAGCAGGTATTGGTGCAGGGCTTGTTAAAATAGGACGATTGACCCCTTGAGGCCAAACGGGTCTATCTGTATAACAATAAATAGTATGAATATCTCCAATTAAACCAGCAGTATGCCAGTCTTGTAACATGCGCACTCCATCTCCAGAAGCACCTTGGTTACCCATTTGTGTGACAACATTGTAATCGTGTGCGGCCTTCGTCATAACACGTGCTTCGTAAATATCATGCGCCATTGGCTTTTGTACATAAACATGTTTACCTAGCTGCATGGCGGCCATCGCTTGCACTGCGTGCATATGATCTGGTGTAGAAACAGAACAAGCATCAATGTGCATGTGTTCTTTATCTAACATTTCTCTATAATCCTTATAACGTTTTGCTTTTGGGTACCTTTGCCAGCTTTTGGCACATTGGCGATCATCTACATCACATAAAAAAGCAATGTCTGCCTTACCACTATTGTAAAAATTAAATAAATCACTTTCTCCTTTACCACCGGCGCCGATGCCTGCAATTTGTAATTTATCGCTTGGCGCAGTAAATCCTTTTCCACCTATAACGTGTCTAGGTAAGATGTAAAATCCACCTAAAGCAAGTGCTGAATTTCTTATAAAATCTCTTCTAGAGTTGTCAATTTTTTTCTTGGACATAGCAAATCAGTATTTGGTTTTGAATCGTTATTGATAGTGTTAAATTATCAAATATTTTGGAACTTTTGAAAATAATTTGATGAACTGATCTTGAATAGCTTTATTTCATGAATAAGACTTAAATTGCCTAACAATCATTGCTTATGTCTACTGCGATTCATCACCTGCGTTCTTATTTTGCCACAGGCGCTACCCAGTCCTATGCGTTCAGAATACTGCAGCTAGAACGCTTAAAAAAAGCAGTTTTAGAGGCTGAAAAACAATTATACCAAGCGCTTTATGCCGATTTGAAAAAAACCGATGAAGATGCCTGGGCTACCGAGATTGGATTTTTCTTAAGTGAATTAAACTATACTATTAAGCATTTAAAGCAGTGGATGGAACCACAGTCGGTGGCCACTAATATAGTGAATCTGCCTTCTTCAAGTTATACCCTACAAGAACCTTTAGGGGTGGTATGTATTATCGCTCCATGGAATTATCCCTTTCAATTATTGTTCACGCCACTCATAGGTGCAATTGCAGGCGGAAATTGCGCAGTCTTAAAACCAAGTGAATTTGCACCAGCCACAGCAGGAGTGATGCAAAAAATAATTCATTCTTTATTTCCTGAAAATTATATGATGTATTTAGAAGGAGATGGAGCGACGGTACTTCCACCACTACTTACTGAAAATAGATTCGACCATATATTTTATACAGGTAGCACCATGGTCGGAAAAATAATTTATAAATTAGCTGCCGAACAATTGGTGCCCGTGACCTTAGAGTTAGGAGGGAAAAGCCCTGCAGTGATTGGTGATGATGCCAATTTAAGAGTGGCAGCACGTCGTTTAGCCAATCCGAAATTTTCTAATTGTGGCCAAATGTGTATTGCACCTGACTATATATTAGTACCTACGCATTTAAAAGATAATTTAATAAAAGAATTAATTATTGCGCTTCAAGCATTTTATGGAGTAGATGCAGAAAACTCAGCACATTATGGTAAAATAATTAATGATAAACAATGGTTGCGTCTTACTTCTTATTTAGGAGATGGTGAAATTGTATATGGAGGAAAGTCCAATAGAGCAAAATTATTTATTGAGCCTACTATTATGGTAGGGGTTCAACCAGATGCAAAAATTATGCAAGATGAAATTTTTGGCCCCATTCTTCCTATTCTTACTTATACCTCTAGAGAGGAAGCCTTGGCCATTATTCAAAAAAATCCTAACCCATTAGCCTTCTATGTTTTCACTGAAAATAAAGCAGATGAAGACTATTGGTTAACCAATGTGCCCTCAGGAGGCGCTTGTGTAAATAATGCAACCATGCATATCACCAATCATGAATTACCCTTTGGTGGCAGGGGTTTTAGCGGTACAGGGGGCTATCATGGCAAGCAAAGCTTTAACACTTTTACCCATACGAAGTCGGTTTTAAAAACACCTACCTGGATTGACCCTGGTTTTAAATATCCTCCCTATAAAGGAAAGGCTTGGTTGTTAAAAAGGTTAATTGGATAATTTCAAATAGGCTAGATTGAAAAATAAAAAAAGTATTATGATAAAAATTGCCATTGCAATAGGTGTTTTAGTTTCAGCTACATTGTTGATGAAAAAACAAGGCATGTCTTATCGCCAATCTATTTTAAAAACGATTTACCCTGCTATTATGTGGACGAGCAAGGGGGCGGGTAAAAAACAAATTCAAATAAATAAAGAAAATAAAATACCCTTGGTTTCTTTTTATAGTTTAATTACAAAAGATATCAATGGCAAGGATTTCAATTTTGCTTCATTGAAAGGAAAGAAAGTATTAATCGTAAACACTGCTAGTGATTGTGGTTTCACCGGACAATACGAAGCGCTTGAAAAATTACAAAAAAAATATGCCGAAAGCCTTGTAGTGGTTGGTTTTCCTGCCAATGACTTTAAAGAGCAAGAAACCAAGGACAATGAAAGTATTGCTGCTTTTTGCAAGAAAAATTATGGCGTAAGTTTCCCCTTAATGGCAAAGTCAATCGTTATAAAAAAGAATCATCAAAACGAAGTATTTAAGTGGTTGTCTGATATGACTATTAATGGTTGGAATCATCAAGAGCCTGCTTGGAATTTTTGCAAGTATTTAGTCAATGAAGAAGGAACACTTACGCATTATTTTCCAATGACGGTAGATCCATTAGACAATTCAGTGATGGAAGCCATTGAAAAAAAATAAGCTGGTCATTAATTAATAGGGCAATGCTCGTGGTAGTTTTCTAAAACTATTTTACCAGATTCGATGACAATGTCTTTGTATTTCTCTTTGATTTCATCTAAGACAGCTTCAATTTCTTTTTGTTCCGTAATGCGTACTAATTTATTTCGGTACTCTTTGATATTGGGAAGCCCTCTTAAATAATTTGCATAATGTCTTCTCATTTCATTGACACCTGCAATGGGGCCTTTCCACTCCATCGATTTTATTAAGTGTTGCCTTGCTACTTCTACACGTTCTTCAATCGTAGGGTCGGCTCTTCTTGCCCCTGTTTCTACAAAATGTTTGATCTCTCTAAAGATCCATGGATAACCAATGGCAGCGCGGCCTATCATAATACCATCTACCCCATACCTGTTTTTATATTCTAAAGCTTTCTCGGGAGAATTAATATCGCCATTGCCAAAAATGGGCATTTGAATGCGCGGATCATTTTTTATTTCTCCTATTAAGGTCCAGTCAGCCTCGCCTTTGTACATTTGAACTCTTGTTCTTCCATGAATGGCTAATGCTTTTACACCCACGTCTTGTAATCTTAAAGCAACTTCATGAATATTTTTAGAACTTTCATCCCAACCCAATCTTGTTTTGACTGTAACAGGCAGGTTGGTACTTTTGATCACCGCCTCAGTTAAGCGCACCATTAAATCTAAATCTTTTAAAACACCGGCGCCTGCACCCTTGGTCACCACTTTTTTTACAGGGCAGCCAAAATTAATGTCAATTAAATCGGGTTGTACGGTATCTACAATTTTGGTACAAAGGGCCATGGCTTCTTCATCGCCTCCAAATATTTGAATGCCTATAGGGCGCTCGTAATCAAATATGTCTAGTTTTTGTCTACTCTTTATGGCATCACGAATTAGTCCCTCACTACTTATAAATTCGGTGTACATGAGATCGGCCCCGTTTTCTTTACAAACAGCTCTAAATGGAGGATCACTCACATCCTCCATGGGAGCGAGTAGTAGGGGAAAATCGGGTAATTGAATAGGACCTATAGAAACCATATGAATTCATTATCTTGCATCTAACTGATACGCTTGCAAATGTACCAATTAATTGTATTTAGATAGATGGAAAACAATTCAAAAAGCCTTTTTACGATGACTCCCCCTATGCGATTGGCCCTTTTTTTAGGTGCAACAGGCATTGGGATGATTTTGGGTGCCTTGATTAGTTTTTCATTGGTGGCTGCTTTGTTTCATTTGGGTCTTAATGATATTCAAAAAATTATATCAGATCCACAGTATGCCACTGCTGCTCAATTGGCCAATGCCTTGGCTTCCATTATTGCTTTTGGTTTACCCAGTTTGACGGTGGCTTTTTTTGCTCAGGGGCAGCTGTTTAAAAACATGGGCTTTGCGCCCATCAAAACCAATCATCAAGTTTTATTGGTGATTTTAATTGCTTTTGCAGGTTTAATGCTAAGTGGTGCCTTAGGTAGTTTGACCGAAAAAATACCCATTAGCGCTTCTTTTAAAAATTGGGCTGATAGTTTAGAAGCACAGTATAAAAAAGCATTGGTATCGATGACGCAAATGCGTTCTATGCTTGATTTATTTTATGCCTTATTGGCTGTGGCCATTGTTCCAGCCATCGTGGAGGAATTGTATTTTAGAGGAGCCTTACAAAAAACTTTAACCGATTGGACAGGTAAACCATGGGTGGCCATTATAGTAACCGCTATCTTTTTTAGTACCATTCACTTTTCCTATTTTGGGTTTTTATCTCGTATGGCTTTAGGTATATTATTGGGTTTAATATTTGAATTCACTAAAACTATATGGTTGCCTATTTTAATGCATTTCATCAACAATGGCATCGCTATTGTTGCTTTGTATACAGTAAGAAACAATCCAGCTCGTGTTGAAAAAGTAATGGATGAAAACTTCCCCATTTATTGGGGTTTGATTGCTTGCGCAGTCATTTATTATTTATTGATTAAATTGAAAAAAAATAGCCAAGATGCAGGACTGGAAAAAAGTATTTAGTAGTCAACAATTAGCAGTGGCATCAATGGTGATGGGCATCTTAAATGAAAATGACATTCCCGCCAAGTCAATGAATAAACAAGATTCTTCTTATGTTTTCTTAGGTGAGGTAGAAGTGTATGTTCCCATTCAATTATACGACGCATCAATTCAATTAATACAAACAATTCAATTTTAACTTTATCTTATGGCTTTTAATTTTTCAGTTTTTAAAGTAAGAACAATTTCCGCGTTGGTGTTTGGAATCCTGGTGATGGGGGGCTTGTTTTGGAATAGTTGGTCTTTTTTTACTTTGTTTTTAATCATTCAGTTGGGTTGTTTATATGAGTATCAAAAACTGATGGCCTTAATTGCTCCTAATTATAAAAATATTTCCAAGGTACACCAATGGGGTTTATTGGTGCTAGGCTCTTTGCTTTTGATGGCCATCGGCCCTGTGGATATGAGTTTGGGAGGCATCAATTTACATGTGATTGGAACTAGGGTCTTGCCTTTTGTATTAGTGATCATGATCCTTACCGATCTATTAGCCAAACAATTTAAATTTCAAAATTGGGCGCTATCTTTTCTAGGCTTGGTGTATATTCCTATGAGTTTGTCCTTGTTCTTTCAATTAAAAAGAGTGATGTCTGGAACTATATTAGGCGATTTTGGTTATGCTATTCCATTGGTATTAATACTGGCTATTTGGGTCAATGATTCATTGGCCTATATCGTTGGTTCTATTATTGGTAAAAAACCATTGTCTTCGATCTCGCCCAATAAAACATGGGAGGGAACCATTGCAGGTGCAGTTTTAGCGGTATTAATAGTCACCAAGGTATTGGGACTATATATCCCTATTCAGGAAAAATTCATTTTTATTATAAGTCTTACAGCGGTCATTGCTGGTACCATTGGCGACTTAATAGAAAGTAAATTAAAAAGATTGGCTGGTGTGAAAGATAGTGGAAGCATGATGCCAGGTCATGGTGGTTTTTTAGATCGATTTGATTCCATCTTATTTGCTACACCATTTGTATGGCTAATTCTTCAATTTTTGTTTTAGATCAATTACCTTTGCTTTTAAAATTACAACATGACCATACATAAGGAAGGGGCAGCCACTATATCAATTACTGCTTTGTTCGTGGGGGCTTTAAACATTGCCAATTTTTCCTACTTATATCCAATTAGTGCGACTGCTGCTTGGCTGGTATTTATCCTTACCGTTGCATTTTTTTTATTCATTGTTTCTTTTTTTAGAATGCCCAATCGAAAAATTACTTTAAGTGATGCTGCCATTATTGCGCCAGCCGATGGTAAAGTGGTGGTGATTGAGGAAGTGCAACCAGATGAGTTTTACAAAGAAAAAAGAATACAGTTGAGTGTATTTATGAGTCCAGCCAATGTGCATGTGAACCGTTTGCCTATTGCGGGTAATATTGTTTACAATCAATATCATCCTGGAAAATACTTAGTGGCCTGGCATCCAAAATCTTCTACAGACAATGAAAGATGGTCGGTGGTGATCGAAAACAGTAAAGGGAATATTTTATGCAAACAAATAGCAGGTGCTTTGGCGAGAAGAATTTGCAATTACAGTAAAGTAGGAGATAGCTATACACAAGGTGCAGAATATGGATTTATAAAATTTGGCAGTAGAGTAGATTTGTTACTTCCTTTGAATGCCCAAATTCATGCTAAAATAGGAGATGTAGTGAAAGGGGGTGTTACCGTACTTGCTAGTTGGTAAGCTACTTTCTAATTTTCATTTACAATATATTTTCCAATTCCTTTAAATGGGTAATGGTATAAGTCGCCGGTACCGTGGGAGGTACTTGTAAATGATTCACAAAGATAGAATCCATGCCTGCATTGATAGCCCCTTGAATGTCTGCGCTTTCATTGTCTCCAATCATGATACTGGTTTCTGTTTTCGCCTTCGCAGTTTTTAAAGCGTAGTCAAATATTTCCTTGTTGGGTTTTAAACTATTACTGGCTTCTGATGTAATGACCTCAATAAAGTAAGCTGATAAATTTGAGTTCTTTATTTTTTTAAACTGTACCGATTCGAATCCATTGGTAATAAGATGCATTTTGTAGTGCTTGTTTTTCAAGTAGTCCAATATTTCAATGGTATAAGGGAATAGGTTTTTTTTATTGGGTAAAATGTCTAAATAGTCATGGGACATTTTTTTTGATAGATCTTCATCTGCTATTTTATAATCCAATAAACTCAAATAAATACGTTTCCATCTTAACTCTTCTTGTTTAATGAATCCTTTGGTATAGCGGTCCCATAACCGGTGATTGTGCACACTGTAATTACTATAAAACAGGTCAAAATCATGAATACCCTTGGCCTCCAGCTGGTACTTTTGATGCAAATCCCATAGGGTTTCTTTGGAATTTAATTCAAAGTCCCAAATGGTATGGTCAAGGTCAAAAAACAAGTCTTGGTAGGGCATCAATCACTAATTGTATTGGACGAATTTACAATTTTGCTTCTTATCTTTATTCTTTATTTAAGTTATCTATAAATTATTTATATGCTTGTTGTTATAACAGGGGCTTCTCAAGGAATCGGGTATGCAGTGGCAGAAGCTTTTGCAACTGAGGGCCATACATTATGTATTTGTAGTAAAACGCCTGCTCGTTTAAAGGAGGCTACTGAAAGCTTAGCAAGAAAATATCCTGCTGCAACTATACATAGTAGGCAGGCCGATTTAGCAAGGCCAGAAGACTGTAAGACATTTGGTAGTTGGTGTTTGAGTTTGGGCACCCCTACTATATTAATTAATAATGCAGGTTTCTTTTTACCTGGTAATTTAATGGAAGAGGAGCAAGGCGTTTTAGAAGCACAAATAGCTGCAAATTTATTTTCTGCTTATCATACTTCACGAGCCATTGTTCCAGCAATGATCAAAGCAGGCAGCGGACATATTTTTAATATTTGTTCCATTGCTTCTTTACAAGCTTATCCTCAAGGCGGTGCGTATAGCATAAGTAAATATGCCTTAGATGGTTTTTCTAAAAACTTAAGAGAAGAATTAAAAGACAAAGGCATTAAAGTAACAGGTGTTTATGCTGGGGCTACTTATACCAATAGCTGGGCGGGCAGTGGGGTGGAGCCTAGTCGTATTATGGAAGCAACTGATATTGCAAAAATGATTTTTGCTGCGGCAAATTTAAGTCCTCAAGCTGTGGTGGAAGATATGGTCATGCGCCCTCAGCTAGGAGATTTATAATCTTTCTGAGTCATCTGCTATAGAAGGCGCCTTGGTAGAAAAACTTTCTCTTGCTTTTTTGGTAGCTGCTAATCTTTCCAAAACTACAACAGCAATTAATTTTCCTGCGTCTTCATTGGGATGCGCTTGTAAAATGTTTTTTAGTTTAGCTTCGGAAACATCTATGCGGTAGAGTAGTTGCACCAATTTAGAGAAATCATTTTTAATCATTTCATTGATCATGGTTTCTAAATCGGGTGTCGATAAATTTTCCAGCGCTAATAAATTATTTTCCATAAGACTTAATTATATTTTTCTATCACACCTAGGCTAAATAAAGCAAAATCATATTTTACCGGATCCTTTGCATCCAAAGTTCGACAATAATCGGTTAATTCAATAGCTGTTCCCCAATCTGTTTGTGTTCTCTTTAAAATACCCAAACCCCTTGAAACCCTAGCGACATGCACATCAATGGGTATGATAAGGTTTGCAGGGCTTATTTTTTTCCAAATACCAAAATCTACCCCCTGCTTATCTTTTCTTACCATCCAGCGTAAAAACATGTTGAGTCTTTTACAAGTAGAACCCGATACCGGACTTGATATATGTTTCTTAGTTCGAGAGGGAGCTTCTTCTAAAGAGAAAAAATAGTTTTGAAAATGAGTGAGCGCTTGTTCAATGATGGCAGGGTGATGAGCAGTAGCTGATTCAAAAAATGCAGTTTCTAAACTTTCATTTTTACTATAATGCTGTTTAAAAAATTCAATACAATAAAGTAAGTCGGTATCATTGAAAGTGCGGTGCGCAAAGCCTAGTAATTTCTTTAAATCTTTATCATGGTGCTGTGTACAAAAGGTAAATGGTGCATTGTCCATTCTTTCTAGTAGTTCCTTGCTTTTATTAATGATGGTGGTTCTATTGCCCCAGGAAAATATAGCAGCGAAAAAACCTGCAATTTCAATATCCTGCTGCATTGTAAATAAATGAGGGATACAAATAGGATCCTTTTCAATGAATTGGAGGCGATTGTATTGCTTTACTTTTTGATCCAGCAGTTGATGAATCTGGTCCTTCATTAGCCAATAGCATTTGCTAAATCTGCAATTAAATCTTCAGCATCTTCAATGCCTACACTCAATCTTATTAATCCATCAGACAATCCATTGGCAATTCTTTGCGCGCGAGGTATTGAAGCATGCGTCATACTTGCAGGATGATTGATTAAGGATTCCACGCCGCCTAAACTTTCTGCCAAAGAAAATATTTTTGTGCTAGACAATACTTTAGTGGCTGCTTCCAATGTATCTTCTTTTAAAGTAAAACTCATCATGCCACCATATCCGCGCATTTGTTTTTTGGCAATAGCATGATTAGGATGATCCTCAAACCCACACCAATATACCTTTCCTACCTTAGGATGTTGTTTTAAATAAGCGGCTACTTTGATTCCATTTTCACAATGTCTTTGCATGCGCACATGTAAAGTTTTAATTCCTCTCAAAACTAAAAAACAATCCTGTGGTCCTGGAACAGCGCCTGTGCTTTTTTGAATAAAATACAATTGATCTCTTAGGACTTGATCATTCATCACTAAGCAACCTTGTATCACATCGCTATGACCGCCTAAATATTTAGTAGCCGAATGCATCACAATGGTAGCGCCAAAGTCCAATGGGTTTTGTAAATAAGGAGAGGCAAACGTATTATCAACACAAACCATACAATTATGCTTCTTACCAATCGTAGCTACTGCTTCAATATCACTAATATTCATTAAAGGATTGGTAGGTGTTTCTAACCAAATTAATTTAGTCGCTGTTGTCATTGCTTTGGCTACATTATTGGCATCTGAGGTATCTACATAAATAAATTTGATACCCATTTTTTCATAGACCTTGGAGAATAACCTGAAAGTACCACCATACATGTCATGCGCAGCTACCACTTCATCACCTGGCACTAGCAAGCGCATCACCGCATCGGTTGCAGCTACACCACTGGCAAAGGCCAATCCAAATTTTCCGTTTTCAATCACTGCAAAGGCTTCTTCTAAGGCAAATCTTGTAGGGTTTTGACTACGTGCATATTCATACCCCTTATTAACACCAGGGGCCGATTGTACATAGGTAGAAGTTTGATAAATAGGGGTCATGATGGCGCCCGTACTTGGATCGGGATGTGCACCAGCATGGATGTATTTGGTCGCTAATTTCATAATTGAAAAGATTAGCTACAAAGATGCTACTTATTTGTTTAACGAAGGAAGCTTGTTCCCATTTTTAAACATTCTGTAGGAAAATAGGGTAGGCACAACTACCATCACAGCGGTGGCGATCATAAAGCAGATAAAACCTGCCTTACTAGAAAGTGTTATGGTTGAGGTAGCTTGAAATAATCCTCCATACAACCAAACGGTCCCGGCTAGTTGATGGGTGGCATTCCAATTGTCCACATTTTCTAAGGTCCAGGGCAATTTAAAACCTGCAAAATAATTTTGGTGAATCTTAGGTAAGTATAAACCCATGGCAGCAAAGGAAAATCCTATCAATGGTAAAATTAATTTGGTTGCATTAATAGAAGGACTGGTAGCAGCGTAGGTAATAATAATACCTAATACACTTAAAAATCCCACCATGAATAAGGCAAACTTTTTAAATAAACCATTGTCTGCTTCTTGGTATCTTTTGGGGTCAAAGTTTTTGATATTGGTCAATAAAAAAAATACAAATAAGCTGGTGGCTCCCATAATTCCAGGGGCTAAAAATATACTATCTCTACCACCGAATCCGTCTGCTTCTCCTTGAAGATTAAAATGGATAGGAATGGTATTGGGTAAACTGGGGTAAATATAAGCGGCATAAGCCAGTGGCAAGGAGATGAATACTAAGGCCAATAATAAATTTAGCGTTGAGTTTTTCATAGTATAGTTTGTACCACAAGTTACGAATTATGCCTAAAAAAATTTACTTTTGCTTCAAATCTGAAAAAATGAGCAAAGGACCTATTTCAAAATTTGTTGAGCACCATTATAGACATTTTAATGCTGCCGCCTTGGTAGACGCCGCCAAAGGCTACGAAACTCACCTGCTAGAAGGAGGTAAAATGCTAGTAAGTTTAGCTGGTGCGATGAGTACTGCAGAATTAGGTATTAGCCTGGCCGAAATGATTCGTCAAGATAAAATTGCCATCATTAGTTGTACGGGTGCGAACCTGGAAGAAGATGTCATGAATTTAGTAGCACATAGTCATTATAAGCGTGTTCCTAATTACCGTGACTTAACTCCACAGGACGAGTGGGATTTATTAGAGAATCATTACAACCGTGTCACCGATACTTGTATTCCTGAAGAAGAAGCATTTAGAAGATTACAAAAACATATTGTTAAGTTTTGGAAACAAGCAGAAGCAAAAGGCGAGCGTTATTTTCCGCATGAATTTTTATACCAAGTTGTATTGAGTGGTGAGCTAGAACAATATTATGAAATTGATCCTAAAGATAGCTGGATTGTTGCTGCGGCTAAAAAGAATATTCCTATTGTAGTGCCAGGTTGGGAGGACAGTACTACTGGAAATATATTCGCGAGCTATGTCATTAAAAAAGAATTAAAAGCAAGCACGGTTAAAAACGGTATTGAATACATGGTGGAATTAACAGAATGGTACCGTGCCAATAGTGGTGGAAAGGGGGTTGGATTTTTCCAAGTAGGCGGTGGAATTGCAGGAGATTTCCCAATTTGTGTGGTACCTATGATGTACCAAGACTTAGAATGGCATGATGTTCCTTTTTGGAGTTATTTCTGTCAAGTAAGTGATAGTACTACTTCTTATGGATCTTATTCTGGAGCGGTGCCTAATGAAAAAATTACCTGGGGTAAATTAGATATTCATACGCCTAAGTTTATAGTAGAAAGTGATGCTACCATTGTAGTGCCATTGATATTTGCTTATATACTAGGTCAGTAAAAAATAAGCGCCCCATTATAAAATAGATGGGGCGCTTATTTTTTCTCTAATGATTTTTTAATTACCTGGATGGCATATCTAAGGGCATGTCTCTTTTGAGCATCTCCTCTTTCATGGCTATTTCCCAAGCAGTATGAAAAATAAAGCGTACTCTTTTTTCCATTAAATCAAAATTGATCTTCTCAATAGTGTCTGAAGGTTGATGGTAATCTTTATGGGTGCCATTAAAATAGAAAAGTACAGGAACTCCTTTGGCGGCAAAATTATAATGGTCGCTACGGTAGTAAAAGCGATTAGGATCATTGGGGTCGTTGAATCTTCTATCTAATTCTAGATGACCCACTTCATTGTTAATGCTATTGGTTATTTTTTGTAAGTCGCTACTTAATTTTTCTTCTCCAATGATATATACATAGTTTAAGGAGTCGCCTTTATAAGTAGGATCGATTCGTCCTACCATGTCAATGTTTAAATCTGCCGTCGTTTTTTCTAAAGGAAATACAGGATGTTCTGAATAATATTTAGAACCTAATAAGCCTTTTTCTTCACCGGAAACATTCATGAAAACAATATTCCTTTTGGGTACAAAACCATGTTTGGCAGCATTGGCAAAAGCGCCTGCTATGGCAAGTACACTAGCAGTACCTGAACCATCATCGTCAGCACCATAATAAATCACGCCATTTTTAACACCCTCATGATCGTAATGACTGGTAATAAATAAGTATTCGTCAGTTTTTTCTTTCGCAGGTAAATAAGCAATCACATTGGCGCTTGGAATTTCTTTGCTGTGTTGTTCTGCAGCCCATTCTATATATGTAGTATAGACCCCTTTAGGGATTTCTGCCCACTCTTGTTCTGAAAAAGGATGGCTACCTCCTAGAAGTTTACTTCCAAAATTTTTTGATACCATAAAGTAAGCAAAGCCACTTGGAGATTTGCTTAGTCTCGGTCTACCATTCGTTACACTAGGGGGATTAGCATTTGACTTTGCAATAATGATCATGGCTGCGGCGCCTAATTTTTGCGCAGCAGTAATTTTTCTTGAACTGCTTTCCTCATTTTCGGTGGACACTAAAATTTTACCTTTAACATCAATGGTAGTTTTTTCATTAAAACTTGCACCCACATAAATTACGGCATTGGTTTTTAATGTATTAATAGGTAGATAGGCATTGTTAATCCAATAATCTTGATCTAGGATAGCAGTTTCTCCATTGATTTTTAATTCAGATTTACCAGCTACTGCCTGATATAAGGTGAAGGGTAATTTATAGTTGCCATTGTAACCAGGCTTCATACTATATTTTCTGTATTGGCTAATTAAGTAGGCCGCCGCTTTTCTTTCACCTTCTGTGCCCGCTTCTCTGCCTTGCATTTCTGCACTTGCAATAATACTTAAGTGTTCTTTTAAGCCAGCTGCCGTAATGGATTTAGAAGCAGTGGCAACATCAATTCCTTGTGCTTTAGTCATTAAACAAATAAAAAGCAATGGGAAGAAAAATAATTTACGCATGGCAATTAATTTAGGTAGTACAATGTATTATTTTAGAAACTTACTACTTAATTAGCAAGTAATTTTATTCACTCTGTTTTGGTGTCTTCCACCTTCAAAAGAAGTACTCATGAATTTTTCAATCATTTCTTTGGCCAAATCTAAGGCAACAAACCTGGCAGGGATGCAAATGATGTTGGCATTATTATGCAATCGAACCAATTCGGCTACTTCTGTTTCCCAACAAAGGCCAGCCCTGATACCTGCGTGTTTGTTGGCAGTCATAGCTACTCCATTGGCACTCCCACAAAATAAAATTCCAAAAGCGCTTTCATTTTGTTCTACACTAGTGGCAGTTGGATGTGCAAAATCGGGATAGTCCACAGAGTCGGTATTGTAAGTGCCAAAATCCTTCACTTGATGGCCTTTTGCTTCTAGCCATGTTTTGACTGCATTTTTATACTCAATACCAGCATGGTCTGCGCCGAGTGCAATGGGTTTGGTGGTGTCAAAAACAAAAGACATATTATTTATTTTAAGTAGTGCTTAATCCCATTCATCTTCTGATTTCTTAATGGACTTATGTGCCCATCTTGAAACAAAGATGCTAAATTCAAATAAAGTATACAATGGTATAAATACAATGGTTTGACTATACCAGTCTGGACTTGGTGTAATAAAGGCAGCCACAAATAAGATAATGACTACTGCGTATTTGCGGGTAGTTGATAAAAACTTAGGCGTGATGAGTCCAATTTTAGTTAATAAGAATACAATCACAGGTAATTCAAAGGCAATGCCACAACCTAATATTAAATTAGTTAGGTTGTCTAAATAATCTGCGAAAGTAGGTATTGTGGTGATGGCACCTTTTGAGCCCAGTTGAAAACCCGCCAAAAAGTTGAAAGTGAAAGGGCCCAATACAAAAAAGCCAAAAGCCGAACCCATAAAAAAGAAAAAAGAAACCCAAAAAATCATGAACCTAGTATTTTTTACTTCCTTTTCTTTTAAAGCAGGTTTTATAAATGACCAGATTTGATAAAATATATAAGGGAAGGCAACAATTAATCCTCCTACAAAAGCCATACTAATACTGCTCAAAAATTGACCACCAAAAGTGGTACTTTGTAAAGATACTTTTACTGGAGGCATGCAAAGAGAATCGCCCAAATGTAGCCAATGACTTAAATTGCAAAAAGCTTTATAAGTGACAAAATCTGAATTCAAAGGTCCTGTAATAACATTATCCATGATCCAATCACGGTAGATAAAAATCACAATAGAAGTGATTAATACAGATGATAAAGAGCGAACAATAGTGCCTCTTAATACCTCAAGATGATCGATGAAGGACATCTCTGAATCATCATTTTTTTTAAATCGGTCAAATAGTGCCATGCAATAAATTCAATGAGGGCTAAAGTTAAGGTTTATAGTGGAAAATTGGAGGCCAAAATTGGAAAAATCTTAGTGGATGGTTATTTTAACCTTTTCAATACGCGTAGCACTTACAGCCAATATTTCGGCATCAAAATGAGTCAAATGAATGATGGTTCTAAGTTTTGGTATGGCTCCATTTTGATGAATTAAATAACCACTTAGGGTTTCGGCTTCATCTGCCGAAAAATCTATTCCATATTTTTCATATAAATAATCCAATTCCAATCGTCCACTAAAAAGGAATTCTGTTTCATTTACCTTTTTTTCGAGTAATTCTTGTTCGTCATACTCGTCCTCAATCTCTCCAAAAATTTCTTCTAATACATCTTCCATAGTGACTATCCCAGCGGTGCCCCCAAATTCATCTACCACCCATGCGATACTCTTTCTTTTTTTAGAAAACAAACTTATCAAATCTGCTGCATTCATGCTTTCGGTGACCAAGGGAATAGAATGCAAGATGACAGCGATATTGTTTGGCTTTTTAAATAAATCTAGTTGATGTACATAGCCCACAATAGAATCTAAAGTTTCCTCATACACAATGAGCTTACTTAATTTGGTCTCAATAAATAGTTTACTTAATTCAGCGATAGAGGTTGTCAATTCAACCCCGATGATTTCTGTTCTTGGCACCAAGCACTCCCTGATTTTAATTTCTGGTAAGCTTAAAGCATTTTCAAATAAATCCGTATTTAAATCTTGTTGTTCTTGTTGCTGTTTGGTTTGTTGAACAAACTGTGCTAAGTCTACTTTAGTGAAGGCTTCTTTTTTATTACTTATTTGTACTTTAAAAATATGACGAAGTACCCATTGTGCTAAATTGACCAATAGAACCGTAATGGGTCTAAACAATAGATGAAAAAAATTTGCAAGAGGTGCAAAATTAGAAATCATGGAAACCGCCCTTGCTTTAAAAATGGCTTTAGGGACCAGTTCTCCAATAAGCAAAATGACTAAGGTAGATAAAACCGTATTACCTAATAAGACAGAATATCCATCCAGCTGTAATTTCTCCCAAAGTAATTGGTCCAAAAGTTGTTCGAATAAAATACCAAAAACCACCAAGGAAATATTTAAACCGATCAAGCAGGTACCAATGAATTGTGTGGGGGATTGTAAAAAACCTGAAATAATTTTTCCTGCTCGGTTGCCTTGCTTTTTTTTAAGTTCCAAGCTTAATCGATTGGCACTAACAAAGCCAATTTCATAGCCAGAAAAAAATCCAATTAAAATAAGTGAGGCAACAATAGCAAAAATCATAAATAGCTTTTTATATTCCAACTACCATTCAGGTAATTTAGGTTTAGTTTCTACAATGCCTTCTATTTGTTCCATAATTTCTGGTGTAAGTAATGCCGCAGTATCTAAAGCTGTTAAATTATCTATCAATTGCGCTTTGTTGGTGGCCCCTAAAATAGCAGTACTTACCTGTGGGTTTTTGATACACCAAGCAATGCTCAGCGAAGCGGTACTTACTTTTAATACTTTTGCAATGGCACCTAATTGTTGTACTTTTTTTATCCTGTCTTGCATCAACCAGCGATCTCTCAACCATTCAAATCCTTCTATTTGAAAGCGGGAGCCTTCTGGTATACCATCATTGTATTTCCCTGTTAAAAGCCCCGAAGCTAAAGGACTCCAGATCGTAGTACCCATGCCCAGATTCTTAAAAATTTCAAGGTATTCATTCTCCATTTTTTCACGCTCAAATAAATTATACTGTGGTTGTTCAACAGAGGGGCCAATCAAATGATGAGCCGCAGCTATTCTGTGGGCTTCCATGATTTCTACGCCACTCCATTCGCTGGTTCCCCAATACAAAATCTTACCTTGTTGAATAAGTGTATTCATGGTTTGAACAACTTCTTCTATTGGCGTAGTTTTATCTGGACGATGACAATAATATAAATCCAGGTAATCTGTTTGCAGCCTGATCAACGCCTCATGACATGCTTCTGTTAAATGTTTTCTACTCAGTCCTGTTTGATTGGGTTTATTGGCCTTTCCTCTCCAACCAAAATAGGCTTTAGAAGACAGGACGATGGATGTTCTATCCCAGTTTTTTTTATGCAACACACGCCCCATCATTTTTTCACTTTCTCCTGCCGCATATACTTCGGCATTGTCAAAAAAATTAACACCCGCATCGTAAGCAATGCCCATGAGTTCGTCTGCAATACTATCGTTGATTTGTTTGTGAAAAGTGACCCAACTACCAAAACTTAAAGTACTTAGTTGCAAGCCGGTCTTCCCCATTTTTCTGTATTCCATATTAATTATTTTTTTGGATTAAAACCACTGGTGTCTGAGATAATAGCATAGCTATTAGATTGTGGTTTTTCAAATATTTTAATGTCTGTTAAATTTTGATTGGCCTCTAATCCTCTGCCATAAATTTTGGCAATGGGATTGTGTTGTTTTAGAATCACATCTTTATCGGTCGTGAATTTGCCAGTATTTTGATCCCAATACATCTCCTCGCTCCAAAGCGTATCGCCAAGCATGTTAAACACTACTACATCTTTTTTTAAAAAAACCTTGTTTTCATTTTCTATATAATGGGCGTATTGGGCAGTCAATTTACTTTCTACCGTGTTGTCAATTTTGTAAAAATCGGCCTTGATGGTTTTGGGAAATTCTATCATCCTGCCTTTGTCTTGCAAATACTTATTCATCCAGGGTGCCGTAAGTTTGGCGGTAATTTTCCCTTCGTTACTAATGTAGATGGCCACATCTTTAGCAATATCTATGCCTCCTTCCTTACTACTTAATGCCTTCACCTCATTCACGTTGTTTTCGCAGGCAACCATAAAAAAGCAGCTACTTATCAAAGCAACTGCTGATTTAAATGTGGTATGAAATGGATTGTTAATCATATTTGCGTTTGTTAAACCATACATCGCTCAAGCTATAACCCACTGAAAATTGAATAAAGCCCTCTCTGTAATTGTTTACACTGCTGCCTCTTTGTCCAATTTGCATAGCTAAATTTAATAAACTAAATTGATAATCATAAGAACGATATTTCCTAATAGGCATCGAAAGTCCTGTGGTGAATGCGGTTACTTTTAAGCCATTGTTGTCGATATTGATGTAGTCCTTCCCGGTATAAAAACCTAATCGGTAAACCACTGTGGACCAATAGTTTTGAAAATCAAATGCATTGGGGCAATACTGTGCACCTACTCTTAATGTCCATGAATTGGATACTAAATCCTGTTGACCATAAAATTGGTATTTGTCTTTCCAAGCCCTGGTTGAATATTCAATTCCTAAGACCCATTGATCAAAACTACCTCTGCTGCTTACTTCTTTTTTATGCAATGCAATGCCAGCAGTATATTCTGCAGGTAAGAAAATTGTTCCTGGAATATTGGTCTTAAAAAAAGCGGTATCCAAAGGGGTTTCAACAGTACTGGTATAATTGCCTGTATTGCGAAGAATGTCTTGTTTTCCAGACATACTTTGATCTAATGTGGCAGTAGCACCAAAGCCTAGAAGATACTCTGTGCTTTCGTTTAATTTAGGTCGTTTGCTGGAGTATATCGGAAATTCACTTTGCATGCCTAGGTGAAAAAAAGTACCACCAAACACTGTATTGGTACTAGACAAAGATTGATAAAAGAAAGTGGAATCAGGATTGAATTGAAATGATTTGATGTTTTCAATTTTTCTTCTTCCAAAATTGTATCCTGTATTAAATCCAAGACTTAAATACTTCCAAGATTTCCCAAATCCGATGAAGGCTTGATTGAGTCCGCCTTGGCCAATGAAATTATTGTACACACTATCTCCTGTATTAATAATTTTTAGTTCATTCAATGAATAATTGATTTGAGTGAGTGGCCTTAAACCAAAAGCCATTCCAATTTTTTTCACCTTATTGATGGGGATACCTATCGCCACATAGTTAGGCACAAGGTAATTAGAAGTATAGCTTCCAAATGGAGTTGTACTTTTTAAACTAGCACTGGTTAAGCTAAAACCCAAATCAAAAGTGGTCATGTAAATGCTACCATAAGTGGCAGGATTGTTGATATTGACACTTTGGCCAAAACTGCTGTTCATGCTTGGTGTATAAGCGGAAGAAAAGCCACCCATTGCCTGGCTATTGATATTCTGATTGTTTAAGATGGCATTGCCCAATCCGTATCTAGAAAATGGAGAATTGATTTGTGCCTGGGTAGGGGTTAAAAAACAAACTAAACCTAGTAAAGGGATTAACCTAATTATTTTTTTCGCAAATAGCATAGAGTCCTTTAAATATTAAATTTTGGTCGGCAAATATCCTCTTTTTTAAGTGAGGTACAAAATAACAAATGTCCCCCCCGGTTAATAGCACGTTAAATTTGGCATATTTCT
>CANFXV010000013.1 GCA_947451115.1 Bacteroidota bacterium | reverse complement strand
GTTGCAGTATATACTGGAACAGGCTATATTGTTGAGTACAGAAGAAAATTAAAAACAAGTGATGTATTGAAGCAAGACATTGATTTTACAAGTTTACAAGATCAAGCCTTTGGTTTTGCCATTTGGAATAGAAACAACAACCAACATGCCATTCAGCCCAATCTGGTACTTAAGTTTCAAAAATAAAATGGATGTAAACGATTAAATGAAAATGTATGTTAACCAAAAAAATAGCCATATTATCAGGTCTTTTTGCCCTTACTATGATTGCTATTACGGGATGTTATAAAACTTCAACCATTGTCGTAAATCCAGGAAGTAGTATCACAGAAACCATGAGTTTTAAAACAGATATTATTCCTTTATTTACTACTAGTTGTGCAAAAGCGGGATGTCATGTGGCAGGAGCTAAAAATCCTGATTTGACGGAAGCCAATGCATATAAAGCTTTAACAGATGGAAGTTACATTAAAGCCAATGATCCTGATAATAGTATATTGATGTTGTGGATGACAGGTAAAAAAAGTCCAGTGATGCCCATGGGGGCAGGGCCTGATGAAAAAATCAATGCAAAAATTTATGCATGGATTAAACAAGGAGCAAAAAACAATTAAATTAATTTCAAATGAAAAAAGCAATAAGTTATACATCAATGATTCGCTTGATTCGATTACCACTATTGATGCTGGTGTTCGTTTTAGGAGTGAATGAATTGATGGCACAAGATTCTACACAGGCAACTGCTCCTGTAGTTAAAAAGAAATCCTATGTAAAAAATACATTTGATGGAAATTTTATCATCGACAATCAAACAGTGATGGTGCCCATCAAAGGTACTTTCGAGTTTGATATACAACACCGCTTTGGTACAGTAGAACATGGCTGGAAAGACCTTGCAGGTTTGTTTGCTAGCGCCAACATGCTATTAGGCTTTAGTTATGTACCTATCAAAGATCTACAAGTAGGCTTTGGTGCTACCAACGACCGAATGCAGGTAAATGGTAATTTAAAGTATGCTTTGTTTAAGCAAACAAAGAATAATAGAATGCCAGTGAGTGTTACCCTATTTGCCAACTCTGTAATGGATACTAGAGCAAAGAATAGTTCTTTACCAATCATTAATCTGCAAGATCGCATGAGTTTCTTCTCTCAATTAATCATTGCAAGAAAAATTAATGAAAGCATTTCTTTACAAGTGGGACCTAGCCTTTCTTATTTTAACAATGTAGAAGCCTATTATGACGTCAACAAGGTCATTCAACCTAAAACAAACAATGCACATTTGGCCATTAGTGCTGCTGGTAAATTTAAATTAACAGAAGGGTTGTCCTTGATTGCGAATTATGATCAACCTATTACCCAACATCCAATGAATAATCCCAATCCAAATATAAGTTTGGGGTTAGACATGAAAACCAGTGGGCACGATTTTCAAATCTTCGTGGGTAATTATGGATACATTTTACCACAGAACAACAATGTGTACAATCACAACGATTTTTCAAAAAGCCAATTCTTGATTGGGTTTAATATCTCCAGACTTTGGAATTTTTAAAGTAATGTTAAGAAATCTTAGATTTTATTAATCT
This sequence comes from Bacteroidota bacterium, assembly GCA_947451115.1. GTDB lineage: Bacteria > Bacteroidota > Bacteroidia > Chitinophagales > Chitinophagaceae > Sediminibacterium. Next base: position 59,404 of record CANFXV010000013.1, on the reverse strand, counting down.
AAGAGCCAAAAAGAGCGCCTGTCTTATTTATTAAGGCGGGCGCTTCATTTTAGGCCAAATAGGCCCTTCTTCTTTTATGATTAAAGTCATATTTTCTAATGATGTGCATCATTTAAGGCCCTCTCAATTAAATGAAACTTTGTATCCTATTCAAAACCAATAAATAGAAAAAAATGAAAAAATTTCCAATCTTAAGTCTAATCATTGTTTTTATTACAACAGCAAGTTTCACTTTATTTCAAACAAAACCTTGGAATGTTCCAGCAGATAAAGCAAAAGTTACCAATCCAGTAAAGGCAGATGCAACATCTAATGCTGCTGGTAAAGTATTGTGGGGACAACATTGTGCTTCTTGCCATGGAAAAGCAGGGTTAGGGGATGGCAGTAAGGCTGCACAACTAGAAACTACACCTCCAGATTTTAGCAAAGCTGCTGTTCAAGGACAGTCTGATGGGGCTTTATTCTTTAAGACCTCTGAAGGTCGTGGAGATATGCCCAGTTTTAAAAAGAAAATTCCAGACCAAGAAGACATTTGGAATTTAGTGAATTACATGCGCAGCTTTAAAAAATAGTTTACCCTTTTAACTCAATTTATGTCAGACATACAACCATTGCCTAAACAGATTTCCACTAGAAGAAAGTTAATAGCAGGTATCGGGGTATTAAGTTTATTTCCCATTTTAAAATTTGGCTGGTTCAATAAAAAAAAGGAAGTCATTAGTTGTGCCCCTGAAACAAAGGTAAAGACGATTAAATTTTTGACACAGGACGGTACACTGGTCGAAGTGGATGCGTCAAAAATCAATAGGGGAAAAGAAAAGATATCTAATAAACAATTACAATCTTGGGTAAAAACAGCTTTGTAATTTAAATATAGTTGAATGAAAATTAATCAAAATTCAAGAAGAGACTTTATAGCCACCACCTTAGTAGCAGGTGCTACACTGGCTGGTTGTGCCACCAAAAATCCATTTACTGCCGAAGAAATACCTGATGTTAAACCTTCTGGTGAAATGGTAAAATTATTATCGGTGGACGGTGAAATTATAGAAGTAGATAAAGCTTTTCTAAAGCCTGTACCTGAATTGCCAGCGGTAATGAATACAGCAGCTAGGGAAGGCATTGCAGGAAAGAAATTTGTGATGGTGATTGATTTATCAAGATGTAAAAGTGTAAAAAAATGTCAGACCGCTTGTAATCACATGCACCACATACATCCAGGTCAAAACTGGATCAAAGTGTATCCAATGCAAGAGGCAGAACATACGGCGCCTTATTGGCAGCCCACTACTTGTATGCATTGCGATGAGCCACCTTGTGTAAAAGTTTGTCCAGTAGATGCCACTTTTAAAAGAAAAGATGGCATTGTATTAATAGATAGCGATAGATGCATTGGTTGTCGTTTTTGTATGGCTGCCTGCCCTTATTCTACTAGGGTATTTAACTGGGAGGAACCTAAAATAGCTAAAGAAATTGCAGATAAACCTTATTCATGTGAAACAAGTGTTCCGCAAAAGGTGGGCACCGTGGGTAAATGTGATTTCTGTCCTGATATGGTGCGTCAAGGCAACTTGCCACACTGTGTTTCTGCATGTCCGAATGGGGTATTTATGTTTGGTGATTTATTAGAAGACACTGTCACCAATGGCTCAGAGACCTTTAGATTTAGTGAATTGATCAAAGATAAAGCGGGCTATAGATTGATGGAAGATTTAGGTACTAAACCAAGTGTTTATTATTTGCCACCTGTAAATAGAAACTTCCCATTTGAAAACAAAGTTGAATCTGGTGAAGAAGAGAAAAAGGCATAGGCAAAAAATTCACTCATTTTAAAATAATTAACGTGGATAAATTAAGAGAAGATAAAATCATTGCAGATCTATTACCACAGGAGTTTGGCAAACAAGGTAAAATTTGGGTAGTTTGTTTGTTGTTTTTTGCTGCCCTTGGCGTATTTGCTTATGGAAGACAATTGTATTATGGATTAGAAGTGACTGCCATGAGAGATTATGCATCATGGGGTATTTATATATCCAACTTTGTTTTCTTTGTAGCGATCAGCTTGGTCGGATCTTTAATTACAGCAGTTTTAAGACTTACCAATGTAAAATGGAGCACACCCCTCACTAGAATTGCCGAAATTATTGCTGTATCGGCTATTACATTTGCTTCTTTGATCATTATCGTAGATATGGGCCGCCCAGAAAGATTTTATAATCTATTCTTACATGGCCGTTTGCAATCGCCCATCATTTGGGATGTCATCGTGATCACTACTTATTTTTTCATCAGTTTATTATTATTGTACTTCCCTTTGTTGCCCGATTTAAAAATCATGATTGGCTTCAAAGAGCGCAATGGGAAATGGCTGCAAAAATTATATGTTTTTTTAGGCTCCTTTTGGAAAAATAAAGCGGAACAATTTAAAATTACCGATAAGGCTATTAATATTTTGGCCATTGCCATTATACCAGTTGCTTTTTCAATACATACGGTCACCTCTTGGTTATTTGCCACTACTTATAGACCAGGCTGGGACAGTACTAACTTTGGAGCGTATTTTATTTCAGGTGCCTTTTTAGTAGGCGCTGGAGGGGTGGTCATTGCAATGTATATTTTTAGGACACACTATAAATTAGAAAAATACATTACCGATGATCATTTTGATAGAATGGGAAAGGTTTTAGTACTCTTAGCTTTATTGTATTTGTATTTTAATTTCAATGAGTTTTTAGTACCTGCCTTTAAAATGAAAAAATCTGAAGAAGATCATTTATTAGGTTTATTTACTGGTGAATTTGCACCCATATTTTGGTTTGCCATCTTCACTTCAATGTTCATTCCCATATTTATATTATTGTTTAAAAAAGGCCGAAAACCAATACCAGCATTTATTGCAGGAATATTAGTTGTCGTTGGGTCATGGTTTAAAAGATTTTTAATTGTCACACCAACTTTGTTACATCCATTTTTACCTATGCACGATGTGCCAGCCAATTATCATCATTATATTCCTAGTTGGGAAGAATGGGCCATTGCAGGAGGCTCTTTAGCAGGTGCCCTATTGGTGATCACCTTTTTTGCAAGAATATTTCCGATTATACCTATTCATGAAACCATACTTGAAACCGAAAGCCATGAGAATGAAAAACATTTTTAAAATAATAGCATTCGTCGTTTATTTAATACCCACTGTTTTATTGGCTGAAACAGTCGAAAAAAACACATTAGTACTTGGTGTCAAATATTATAACGATAATAATGCAGTTCAACATTTAGTCATCTCTGCTAAATCTAAAATTGATGGGAAGTTTCAAAAAATAGCCAATATTGCGGTCAAAGTTTTTATTACTTCAGATGCAGATAAGAATAATTTAATTGGCACTGGTATTACTTCGGAGAGGGGAGAATTTATTTTATTAATACCTCCTGCTGCAAAAACTGAATGGGCCAAATCGGCTACACAAAATTTTGTAGCGGTGAGTGCAGCCACCAAATTATATGAGGAGGCTAGAGGGGAGGCTACTATTACTAAAGCAAAAATTAAGATAGATACAGCGGATGGAAAAATAGTGAATGCAAAATTATTGGTCTTGACAGATTCTGTTTGGAAACCCATGACGGGCGTAGAGATGGTACTTGCCATCAAAAGGCTAGACGGAAATTTAAATATTAGCGAAACGGCTACTTATACAACAGATTCTGCCGGTGCGGTAACTGGAGAATTTAAAAGAGATAGTTTACCCGGAGACAGTAAAGGAAATTTAGTCTTATTGGCCAATGTGATAGACAATGATATTTATGGAAACCTAAGTGCAGAAATCAATGTACCATGGGGCAAGCCTTTAAGCTATACAACGAATTACAATCACCGTAGTTTGTTTGCGCGTAGAGGTCATTCCCCTTTTTGGTTAGAATTTCTAGCTTATGGTATTATTATAGCAGTATGGGTGGTCATTATTTATTTAGTCTTTCAAATTAAGAAAATAGTTAAACTAGGTTTGGAGTAGAATTGAGGTTTGGTTTTGATAAAAAAAGGCACTCCAAAAGGGTGCCTTTTTGAGTAGATAGACCTATTTTTAAGATCAAAACCTTACGCTATGCCAAAAGGACTTCAAACCTATGATTACATTGTCTTTGTCTTATATTTCTTAATCATTGCCAGCTATGGATTTTGGATCTATAAGCGTAAGCAATCTGCTACAGCCAATTCCACTGATTTCTTTTTAGCAGAAGGCCAATTAACTTGGTGGGCAATTGGGGCTTCCTTGATTGCTTCCAATATATCTGCAGAGCAATTTATTGGCATGAGTGGAAACGGTTTTAGATTAGGGATTGCCATTTCTGCTTATGAGTGGATTGCTGCAGTATCCTTAGTAGTGGTAGCAGTATTTTTTATGCCGGTGTATTTGAAAAATAGCATTTACACCATGCCACAGTTTTTAAAAACAAGGTATAACGAAACGGTCGCCATGATCATGGCTATTTTTTGGTTGTTCTTATACATATTTGTCAACTTAACTTCTATATTATATTTAGGTGCCATTGCTATTAATAATTTAACAGGTGGCGCCAATTTTCATTTAATTATGATTGGCCTTGCACTATTTGCCTTGTTCATCACGTTGGGTGGAATGAAAGTAATTGGCTACACCGATGTAATACAAGTATTGGTATTAACTGTTGGCGGGTTGATAACATCATATATAGCCTTAACCGTAGTAGGCGAAAAATTTGGTTATGGCAGCAATGCCATTGCAGGGTTTAATCATTTATTAAAGGTAGCACCCGATCATTTTAAAATGATTTTTGATCAACCAAGTAAAGGCGCCTCACAAAAACAAATTGATGATTATTCAAGTTTGCCTGGTTTAGCGATGATGGCGGCAGGTATGTGGGTAGCGAATTTAAATTACTGGGGATGCAACCAATACATTACACAGAGAGCATTGGGTGCCGATTTAAAAACTGCAAGAACGGGTATATTATTTGCCGCATTTTTAAAATTGATGATGCCCATCTTAGTGGTATTACCAGGGATTGCTGCTTATGTATTGCATCAAAATGGAGAATTGCAAACACAGATGTTAAGCAATGGTGTATTGAATCAAGACAATGCCTATTCCTCCGTAGTAGGATTTTTACCAATTGGACTGAAAGGCTTATCCATGGCGGCTTTGACGGCAGCCATCGTGGCTTCATTGGCGGGTAAGGCCAATAGTATTTCTACTATTTATTCTTTAGATATTTATAAAAAATATATGAATAGAGACGCCTCTGATACAAAAATTGTCAGTACTGGACGCGTTATCATTATCATATCTTTAATCATCGCCATTATTATTAACTGGAATGATACACTAGGCATTGGAGGCAAAGGAGGTTTTGAATTCATTCAAAAATATACTGGTTATATTTCACCTGCTATCTTCCCTGTTTTCTTATTGGGTTTCTTTTGGAAAAAAGCAACATCTAAAGCAGCCATCACTGGAATTATTGTAGGCGTAATATTATCAATTGTCTTTGATAAATTTATAGTAGGATGGGCAGGGCATGAAACTATTTTGTATACTGCTTATTCCAATGGACATGGTGGATTTGAAATTCCGTATTTAATTCAAATGGGCTTAGTTTTTGGATTTACCATGCTCACTATGATATTGGTAAGCTTAATAGACAAGACCGGGCAAACACATGAAAATGATTTAATTGCAGATGGCACTAAATATAAATTATCAAATGCAAATTTGGCCATGGTCATCATTGTATTAGGATTAGTGGCTGCAATGTATATTCGCTTCTGGTAATCTATCTTTAAAAAATGTCATTGATGAAAATTAAATTATTATCCTACGTCTCTATATTATTTGTTTTGACAAGTACAATAGCATTGCATGCACAAAACAAAAAACCAGTGCAGGTTAAAACAATTTTAATTACGCATGTGCAATTGATCGATGGTACAGGAAAGCCTGCGGTGAATGCGGCTGTAAGAATACAAGGCAATAAAATAATTCAAGTTGGCCAACTCAAACCAATTAAAGGAGAGGAATTAATAGATGGGCAAGGTTTGGTCTTGGCCCCTGGATTTATTGATTCACATAGCCATCATTTTGGCGACTTAGACAGTCACCCAGAAGCCTTGCCTACCAACAATCAAGGCATCACCACCATTATTATTGGACAGGATGGAGAGAGTTTTCCGATGGATACCATTGCCAGAAGGATGAAAACACAACCCATGGCCATCAATGTGGGTACCTATACGGGACAAGCTAGCTTAAGAGAAGAAGTAATGGGAGAGAAGGATCTGTATCGAGCTGCCACTCAACCTGAAATAGATAAAATGAAAGGCCTACTAAAAAACGAATTGAACAAAGGCTCTTTTGGTTTATCTACTGGATTAGAATATGAACAAGCTTTTTTTTCCACCAAAGAGGAAGTGATACAACTAGCCAAGGTAGCTGCAGCTGCAAAGACCAGATACATGAGTCATATTAGAAGTGAGGACATTAGAATGAAAGAGGCGATAGATGAAATTATAGAAATAGGAAGGGTGACCAAAATGCCTGTACAAATATCACATATCAAATTGGGCATGAAAGGGGATTGGGGAACAGCGCCACAATTAATTGAAAAATTAGAAAAGGCAAGAGCAGCAGGCATCAATATTACTGCAGATGTCTATCCTTATACTTATTGGAACTCCACTTTAAGGGTATTGTTTCCGCAAAGAGATTATACCAATCCGGTAAGTGCCGAATTTGCAGTGAATCAAGTGTTTGATGCGAATGAATCTTATTTAGTGAAGTATGCGCCTGTAGAAGCTTACAGAGGCAAGACGATTGCAGCCATTGCAGCAATGAGAAATGAAAAACCATCGGTCACCTTAATGGCCTTGATTGCCATTGCTGCAGATTTCAAAGAAAAAAATCCAGATTTCAAAGGCACCATTGATGCCATTGCTGCTAAAGCGATGTCAGAAAAAGATGTGGCTAGTTTTATTGCTTGGCCTCATGCCAATATTTGTTCAGATGGCAATGCTGGTGGGCATCCTAGAGGTTATGGTACATTCACAAGAATATTAGGAAAGTATGTAAGAGAAGACCAACTAATACCATTGGAAACGGCTATATATAAAATGACTGGCTTAAGCGCCAAACATTTGGGCATCAAAGATCGCGGCGTGATTGCGGTGGGTAATTATGCAGATTTGGTTTTATTTAATCCAAGCACTGTCATAGACAATGCCAACATTCAAAACAGTAGGGCTCTGTCCACAGGCATTGAAATGGTTTGGATCAATGGACAACTCACTTATAAAAATCAAAAAGCAACGGGGAATTATCCTGGTGTTTTAATAAAAAGATAAATTTTAAAAAACTATAATAGTAGAAGATGAACAATGCAATTGTATTAACCAATGGTTTATTAAAATCTTTAGATGCGAAAACTGCGCATGGATTAATAAGAGGTACAGAAAGGTTTACCATTAAAGGGGTGGTGGATAGCGCAGAAACTGCTGGAATGGATGCGGGCACATTATTAGATGGGAAAGAACGGGGTATACCTGTATTTCAAAATTTGAATGTAGCTATCACAACGGTAAAGGACATTCAGTTTTTGGTCATAGGTGTAGCCACTGTTGGCGGAATATTGCCAAGCAATATGTTAACTACTATTATTGAAGCTATTCATGCAGGAATATCTATAGTGAATGGATTACATGAGTATTTAAATGATAAACCAGCCATCGTGGCCTTAGCCAAAGAAAAAGGGGTGCAGCTCATTGATGTAAGAAAACCAAAATCTAGAGAACAACTTAGTTTTTGGACAGGCGATATCTATAAAGTAACAGCCCCCATCATTGCTGTGATAGGCATGGACTGCGCCATGGGCAAAAGAACTACGGCTAGAATATTAAGACAGGCTTGTGAAGCGAATGGACTAAAAGCTCAAATGATTTATACGGGGCAAACCGGTTGGTTGCAAGGAGGCAAGTATGGTTTTATATTCGATTCCACTTTAAATGATTTTGTTTCTGGTGAATTAGAAAATGCGATTGTGACTTGTTGGAAGGAAACCCAACCCGACTTTATTTTCTTAGAAGGCCAGTCATCCTTAAGAAATCCAAGTGGACCTTGTGGCATTGAATTATTAATTTCAGGAAATGCCAAACAAGTAGTTTTATTGTTTGCGCCTAAGCGTAAATATTTTGACCACGATGAAAAATGGGGTGCCATACCAAATGTTGAATCTGAAATTGAGATTATAGAAAAATTAGGTTCAAAAGTAATTGCCGTGGGCATTCATACTGAAGGTTGTAGTAACGAAGAGGCCTTTGCCTTTCAAAAACAGTATGAACAAAAATTAAAGATCCCAGTTTTATTGCCCATACAAGAAGGGGTAGAAAAAATTATGCCAAGTTTACAATCATTGGTCAAATAAACCAATCCTACTATCATGAAAATTATTGCAGTACGTTCTTATCTAAAAAAAATGGCTTTGACCAAGCCCTATACCATTGCCTATAGCACATTCTCTGATGTAAGTTTGGCTTTTTTTGAAGTAGAATTAGAAAATGGTATGGTGGGTTATGGATCTGGGAGCCCTGCGGGAGAAGTGGTAGGAGAAACTACGGACCAAACCGTAGTCAATTTAGCAACTGAATTTGTTAAAAATTTTGTAGGTAGAGACATTCGCCATTTTCAACTAATGATTCATGAGGCTAGACAGCATTTTGATCATTTGCCTGGAACCCAAGCTGCCATTGATATTGCCATGCATGATGCTTTTGGAAAATTTATCGGACTATCGGTGGCTAATTTTTATGGACAAAAAATAAAAGCCTTGCCAACTTCTATTACGATTGGTATAAAATCAGTCAATGAAACTTTAGAAGATGCAGCAGAATTTTTGAAATTGGGTTTTAAAGTATTAAAAGTAAAACTAGGATTGAACCTCGAAGAGGATATTGAAAAAATTCTAAAGCTGCATGAAAAATATCCCACTGAATATATCATAAGAGTAGATCCTAACCAAGGCTATAGCTTGGCCGATTTAAATAAATTTATAGCAGCTACTAAAAAATCGAAAATAGAATTAATAGAACAACCTTTACCCGTAGGCAAAGAATTAGATTTATTAAAAGTAGATCCTGCTTACCGTACTATATTAATGGGCGATGAATCTTTAAAGGATCCGCAGGCAGCCTTGGAATATGCCATTAGCAAACCCTTTGGCGTGTATAATATCAAATTAATGAAATGTGGTGGTATTATGGGCGCGATGGAAATTGCCACCATTGCTAAAAACGCGAACATTAATTTATTCTGGGGCTGTAATGATGAAAGTATAATTAGCATCACAGCAGCACTGCATGCAGCTTATTGTTGTACCAATACCAAGTACATCGATTTAGATGGAAGTTTTGATTTAGCCGAAGACTTAGTGACTGGCGGTTTTGAATTAATTGATGGCTATATGCACATCAATAGCCAGCCTGGATTTGGTGTCACCAAATTATAAACAAGTTCAATCAGAATTCATTAAATTGTAGCATGGAAGTATTAAAGCCTAAAATTGGCGTAAGGGCTGCCATTTTTTTAGTGGTCAGTGTGATCATAGGTTCGGGTGTTTTTAAAAAAATAGCCCCTATGTCCCATGAACTAGGGTCTCCCTTATTGGTGGTCTTATGTTGGGTAATGGCAGGGGTTATTAGTTTATCAGGCGCTTTAACCACCGCCGAAATGGTGAGTATGTTCCCCAATTCTGGCGGAGAGTATTTTTATTTTCAAAAATTATATGGAAGATTTTTTTCTTTCATCTACGGCTGGTCAAGTTTTACAATCACTAAAACGGCTGCCATAGCGGCATTGGCCTATATCTTTTCTCAGTCATTAAATAGTTTATTCCCTTTTCCAGTGTATTCTTCAGACGCTAGTTTTTTAGGTATTGCCTTATTTCAAAATTTATCTATTAAGTTAGTTGCCTCCATGTTAATTTTGCTACTCACTTTATTAAACTACAAAGGAGTAAAATTTGCAGGATTGCTGAGTAGTGTACTTACTTATCTTATGTTGGCAGGCATTGCTTTTTTTATTATTGCAGGATTTAGTTCACAGTATGGTAGTTTTCAAAATTTAACACATAGCAGTACGGTTGCTGGATCCCCATCACTGAGTGGATGGACTTTAATGAAAGCCTTATTCCTAGCAAGTTTGGGCGCTTTTTGGGGTTTTGATGGCTGGAACAATATTGCCTACATAGGAGAAGAAATAAAAAATCCAAAAAGAAATTTACCACTTGCATTGGGCCTAGGCACGCTCATTGTCATGACAATCTATGTGACCTTAAATGTGGTCTATGTCACTATTTTGCCCATTGATTATTTTATGCAGTTGAGTGCTACACCCAATAAAATTGCAGCGGTAGAAGTAGCGGGAAAAATAGGTGGAAACATTGGCATGATCTTAGTAGCCTGTTTAATCGTGGTGACTACCTCCAATTCAACCAATAGTAGTATTTTAATGTCATCTAGAATTTTATATGCGATGGCTAGGGATAAATTGTTTTTTAGCAAAGCAGCGAATGTCCATCCCAAATACAATACACCCGATGCGGCTTTGTTTATTCAAGCTTTTTGGGCGATTGCCTTAGTATTTTCAGGAACTTTTGATCAATTGACAGACATGCTTGTTTTTGCTTCCTTTATTTTTTATGGCTGTACAGCATTGGGTGTAATTATTTTAAGAATCAAGGAACCCCATAGGGAAAGAAAGTACAAAGTGATTGGCTATCCAATTGTACCCGGATTGTTCTTTATCTTTTGTGTGACCTTGTTTGTGATGACCATCATCAATCAACCCTATGAAGCTTTATGGGGCTTAAGCCTTATTGCTACTGGATTCCCGGTGTACTGGTGGTTGAATCGTAAATAACTACTTTCTCCCATAAATGTCCGTAATTGTTTCTGAACTCATCATGAATCGGATGAAATTGGTAAATTTCTTCTTCTTCAGCAGATTCAAAAAAGCAAAGCCAAGAATAGGTATAATTTCTTACAATGACAGATCTATCGGTAGCTGCGGGTGTTCCTAAATGAAATTGGCGAATAGTTGGGATGGTAGAAAGTAAACTAGCCCCTTCTAAAAACTTTGCTCTATCGGCTGCGGAGTCTGGATTTTTTAAATAAAACAATACATGGTGTACAAAAGTATTGTCGGCTATTTTCTTGCTCATAGTATTGGTTTGTATAAAATTGATTCAGTTCAATTTTATAGGTACAAAAGTAATTATTTAAATGACCAAAGTAAAATCTAGTACTAACTTTCTAAAATTTGTTTAGCATAGTCAAAACATATTTTAGTTTCTTTCACTGCATCGGAACCTGCAGGAATATCATATTCTAGTTCAATGGTGGCTGGAATTTTATATTTTTTCTTTCTTAATAAAGTCAACACTTCTTTGATAGGGGTATCTCCTTGGCCCCATGGCATATTTTTCTCGCCATTTACTTTATTGTGTCTATCCTTAATATGCATGCTGGTAATACGATCATGCTTGGCTTCAATCAATGCCAATAAGGTTTCTTTGGTGTTAGCACCACCAGCAGCTATATAATGTCCGCAATCTAAGTTCATTGAATTATAAGGAGATTGCGCCAAAGCTATATCCCATGCGGTATCTGTAGCTTGTAAGTGTGCATGATAGCCAATATATATGCCATGCTTTTCTCCTAAGTCACCCAAACGTTTTGAATGCGCAGCATCATTGGGTAATTCCACAGTAATTGATTTTGCACCTAAGGTTTTTGCTGCTTTTAATGCATATTCAATTTCTCCATCTGAATTGTTTGGGTTGATGGCATTTACTTTAAAAGCATAGATGCTTACCCCCGCCTTATTGTACATTTTTCTAATTTCCTTAAACTTGTCCATGGAAACAGTCGTTCTCCAGTTGGCCATTTGAACTTGATATTCTTTTAATTGCGCTTTGACAGCATCAGTAAATTCAAATTTTTTGCCAGGCACCCATTGAATTGGATTTTTAGGGGCACCTGCATATTCTTCAATGGCTTCCCCCATCAATTCTATGGCACTGATATTGGCATCTACACAATACTGTAAAATTTGTTCCGCAGTACCTGGCAAACTTCTGAATGAATAAGTAATGGCACCTACTTGAACACCATTAATAAGTGAATTGGGTTGACCACTTAAAAAAGCCAAGGAATTCGCAGCCATAGCAGATTTGCCCATTAAAAGCAAGCCCATACTGGCCAGTGAACCTTGGTATAAAAACTGACGACGAGAAGAGGCCTGCTCTATTTTATTCGTATTTGACATAGTAATTGATTTATAGTTTTAAGACTATTAAAATAAGAATTCTATTGTAGAATCCAACCAAAATATGATAAGTGGTCGGCGGCTATGCCTGACTGTTTATTTTAATTCTATTGGCTTGCCTTGTTCAGGATAAAGAATAGAAAGTCCAAGGGTGTTGGCTTCTGCGATTTCTTTTTTAATATTGGCTTCGCAGTTGGCACAAGGCTTTATATGCGTTACATAGATAGGTGTATTTTTTAAAAGACCAGCAGATTGATGATTTAAAATAGTTAATTCTTGCATCAATAACTTAGGCGTCAAATGACCAAATAATGATTTGTCAGGCATGGCATTGTCAAAACTTACTTCTATAAAAAGCGCTTTTAATTGCCCTGCTTTTATTTTTTCAGCCACCGCCATCCATAATTTTTCTAATTGATTGCTTTGTTCTACTTCATCTGCGCCCGTATCCCCTAAGTACAAAACATAATTATTTTTATGGCCTACTAAAAATGCAGTACTCTCATAAGGCTTGACATGACTTAAAATAAATGTAGTAACCGTCAAACCTGTATTGGGTATACTTATTTCTTTACCCTCGCTCAATGCTTGGTAATTGTATTTATTTAAAATAGGTGGGTCACCCTCGCTACCAAAATTAGCCCAGCTTTTCCAGGTGAAATAATTATTTTTAATCACCTCAAGTACAGAGGGCAATGCATAAATGGGTTTTGCGATGTCATTGGGTGAATTTAAAATTAACCCAGCCAGATGATCCAAATGGGCATGAGAAATAAAATAAGCCTTGATATATTTTTTTTGAATCTCTTCGGCATTGTTGCCATTGAAAAAATTAGCGTTCGCCAATTTTTCTAAGCCAGTATGCAGGGTGCCTGCATCCATACAAATATAGCCATCCGTGCCTGTGGCAGTAATCATATAAGCGGAAAGATTGGATTCGTCTAAGCCACCTTTAACCCCCAAGGGGAAGATGGTAAATGAAGATGGAGGTGTATTTATTTGTGCACTTGAGTTCAATAGTATAAGCAGGCTCATTAAAAAGGTAAAAAAGTACTTCATATCATTAATATATAATAAGCAATCTAATGTTTAAATATTAATAGTAAAGCTAATGAATTTGCTTAAAGCAGCCTGTTAAAATTTGATATAAATTAGAGGAGTTGGTTTTAAAAAAATATGATAACTTCAATACCTCTATCTGAGCAAGAATAAAAAATTTATGCAGCTGAAAGCCAATTATTTATTGACCATTTTAATTTTACTGAACCTTGGCTGTGGACTTCAAAAAAATAAAGTCAGCAGTTTTGCAGGGTCCGGACTAATGAGTTATAAAAATGGAACTTTATTAGAAGCGAATTTTGCCAATCCTATGGGCATTACTATAGATGAAGATGGAAATGTATATGTTGCAGATGCACATAATAACCTTATTAGAAAAATCGGTACCGATGGTCAAGTGAGCACCCTTGCAGGTAGCCGTCAAGAAGGGAAAAAAGATGGGCCATCCAGCCAAGCGTCTTTTTTTTATCCAACTGCATTGGTCGCTGCGCCTAATGGAATTATTTATGTAGCGGATACTCGGAATAATTTAATCAGAAAAATAAGTAAAACAGGAGAAGTAACTACCCTTAGAACAAATTTACTTTTTGATAGTCCGCATGGCATGGCCATTGATCATGACAACAATATTTATATAACAGATTGGCATGATCAAATCAGAAAGATTAGTCAAGATGGAAGCATCACACTTTTTGCAGGGTCGGGAGAAAAAGGGGCATTCAATGCCGATAGACTTTCTGCCAGTTTTTATTTACCACAAGGCATGGTCTTTGATAAAAACAATAATTTATTCATTTGTGATACCTATAATAATCAAATTCGAAAAATTGATTCGGCGGGGATGGTGACTACTTATGCAGGCAAAAAAAAGAAAGGTGAAAAAAATGGTAGTCTTGAGGAAGCTATGTTTTATCATCCTACCGGTATCGCCATTGATACAGCAGGTAATTTATACATTGCGGATACAGGTAATAATTTAATTAGAAAAATCAATACAAGGGGCAATGTAAGTACGCTTGCGGGTTCGGGTAAACGAGGATTTGACAATGGTTCATTGCAACAAGCAAGTTTTTGGTCACCCATTGGACTAGTCATTGATCAACACAATAATTTGTATATTAGCGATAACGAAAATAATTGCATTCGAAAAATTGAATTACAATAATATCTATGAGAAAAATCAAAGCCACCCTTTTTATTTTAACCTTATTTTGTTTTGCCAGTAGTTGTAAAAAAGCAGCGGTCAATGAGGAGGGGGTCATCACCGATACAGTGCCTGTACTTATCTTAGATACCAACAATACACAACATATATCTGTTTTAACCCAGCACAATGACAATACCAGAGCAGGATTAAATGATCAAGAAACAGTATTAACAGTAGACAATGTGAATATGGCAAAATTTCATAGACTGTTTACGCTATCTGTGGATGATGAAGTAATTGCACAACCATTGGTGGTGGGCAATTTACCTACCAGCTTTGGCAAAAAAAATGTAGTTTTTGTAGCTACCGTAAACAACACGGTTTATGCTTTTGATGGAGACAATGGAAGAAAGTATTGGCAGAAAAATTATACAGTCAATGGCATGAGAACCCCAATTGCTTCAGATATGGCCTCCAATTGGTGCACGCCCTATACAAATATTACTTATAATATTGGCATTGTCGGCACGCCTGTGATTGACTCTGCTACCAAGACCATGTATTTTGTGTCAAGAAGTACCAATGGAAAAAACTTTTTTCAATATTTACATGCCATAGATATTACCAATGGCAATGAGCAAGCCAATAGCCCGATGGAAATCACTGCAACAGTGGCAGGATCTGGAGATGGCAGTGTGGGCAATGTAGTTGCATTTGATCCATTAAGAGGCAACCAACGACAAGGCCTAGCCTTGGTGAATGGAGTAGTGTATATTTCTTATGCTTCGCACTGCGATTGGAACCCCTATCATGGATGGATACTTGGCTATAATGCCAAAAGCTTAAAGCAACAAATAGTATACAACAATACGCCAGATGGAGAAGAAGGTGGATTGTGGCAAAGTGGAATGGGGATAGCTGCAGATGAAAAGGGCAATTTATATGTTACCTCAGGCAATGGAACCGTGGGCAAAGCAGCTACTTATTTAAAAACTGGTAGTGGTACTGCAGAAACCAAAGAAAGCCCTGATCCTACTGACCCTATTGGCAGATCGGAGAGTGCCGTTAAATTAACGCCTTCGGGCAATACGCTAAAAGTGGCCAGTTATTTTACCCCTTCTAATTATGTTACACTCAATTTGAATGATTTGGATTATGGGGTGATGGGCACTTTTTTAATTCCTAATTCTAATTATTATTTTACTGGCTGTAAGGATGGAAATTTATTTTTATTAGATAGAGACAATATGGGTGGTTTTTCTAAAACTGGTAACAATATTCAACAAACGGTACCCACTAATGGCAATGCCAATATGCATTGCCAGCCTGCTTATTTTAAAGGCGTGAATACTGAGTATGTATATGTATGGTCGGAGAATGATAAACTTAGGGCTTTGCCTTTTAATCGTAGCACCAATAAATTCGACAACAATCAGATGACGTCCAATGTGGCAGGTCCTACCAATCAAAGTGGTGCTGTACTTTCCGTTTCTTCCAATGCAGGAAAAGAAGGTACAGGCATTGTTTGGGCTGCTTTTGCTAAAACAGGAGACGCAGAAAACTATTCCTGTCCGGGTATATTAAGAGCATTTGATGCCAATAATATTAGTAAAGAATTATGGAATAGTGATCAAACTAGCGGTGACGCGCCTGGCAACTATGCAAAATTTTCGGCGCCCACCATCGCCAATGGACATGTTTACCTTGCAAGTTTCTCTAGACAAGTAGTAGTCTATGGTTTAAGATAAATTTAACCCAAACCACCCTTCACCCCTAAAGGAAATATTTTGAAAACCGAATTGGTGGCGTTGACTTGAGCATTGGCATTGAATAAGAAGGAAAAGCAGATTAAAAAAAGATAATTAAATTTCATATAAAAATTACATTATTTCAAAGGTAAAGCTAATCAATTAGGTTTTCTGAAATTTAATTATGACTTTAAATAGGTCAAATATTCATAGAAGCTTTACTTTTACAGGTATGAAAAAGGCCCTGTTTTTATTACTGATGATATGTTCCTTAAAGGGGCTTGCGCAATCACAATATTTATGGAATGACAAAGTTCAAAAAACTTATGAATCAATGAGTTCCTTAAGAATTCCGGAAGCGCGAAAAATCATAGATAAAGAGTTAAGCAATCATACCAATAATCTTTTTTATTCCCTATTAGAAAGTGGCGCCGACTTGTACCAATCTTTTTTTAATGAAAATCTAATTGAGTATAATAATTTTTATCCGCGTTTTGAAAAAAGAATTGATTTAATCAAAGCAGGTCCAAAAAATACCCCTTATTATTTATACAGCTTGGGCTTGTTGCATTTTCATAAAGCTATATTGGCCATTAAGTTTGATAAAAACATAGAAGCTGCCTTAGATTATCGCAAAGCCTATGTCTTGTTTAAAGAGAACAAGGAACTGTATCCAAAATTTGGCCCTAATAATTTATACTTTGGTTTGTTGACCACTATTATTGGTGCAGTGCCCACTAATTATCAATGGATGTTAAATGTATTAGGCTTCAAAGGAAGTATTACCAAAGGCAATGAGTTAGTATTGAGTTACATTAATAGTAAAGATGAAAATACTAAAATGGCCATGAATGAAGCCTTGTTAATTTATCCTTACTTGGTGATGAATTTTGAAGGCAATACAAAAAAAGCTTTTGATTTTATAGAGCATGCCAATTATGATTTTAAAAAGAACCATATCCATGCTTATATGGCCACTAATTTGTACTTGAATCACCAACAACCACAAAAAGCTTTAGAAATTGCTGGCAATATCGAACAAGGGGAGGCTTATTTGGCCATGCCATTTTGGAATTATGAAAAAGGGCATGGTTATTTTTATGCAATGAAATTAGACAATGCGGAAAAAGAACTGCTTAGCTTCATTAACACCTTCAAAGGCAATTTTTATGTAAAAGACGCCTACGAAAAATTAAGTTTAATTGCGTATTTACAAAACGACCTCAAAAAAGCCAATGAATATAGAGCAGAAGTAATCAAGAAAGGGAATTTAATTACGGAAGCAGATAAGTTGGCCTATCAAAATGCCAACGCAAAAATTTGGCCAAATTTGTTGTTGTTAAAAGCAAGAATATTAAGTGATGGTGGTTTTCAAGCACAGGCCTTAAATGTACTTGCAGATAAGACCAGTCTTGATTTCACTACAGAGGAGGATAGGGCAGAGTTTTCTTATCGTTTAGCTAGAATTTATGATTTAATGGGGGATAAGGAATTGGCCATTAAGTATTACAAGTCTACTATTGTAAAAGGTAAAAATTTAAAACAATATTTTGCAGCCAGAGCAGCTTTGCAAATTGGTTTAATTTATGAAGACAGGAAGGATTATACCAATGCTATTACTTTTTATACAAATTGTATGGAGATGAAAAATACTGCTTTCAAAAACTCTTTAGATCAAAAAGCAAAATCTGGTATTTTAAGATGTCAGAAATAAAGTACAGGTTTACAACTTAGCTAAAAAAATACTATACTTGACCAGCTTTAATTTATTTTTTACAAAAGCCATATCTGTGACCAGCTCAGCTCTGGAAGCTTTTGACATGTCCCAAGGCATACCATATTTTTTATTGGTATTTTCTAAATGTTCCAATGCCACCATTGCAAAAGAGTGAATACAGGCAAGGCGTTGAATGGTTTTTGTTTTGTAAGTTGATGAGGCCTTGGTTTGGTGTATGGACTGGTTTAATTTAAGACAGGCTGCTATAAATATTTCTTTTGCTTGATGGATATCACCCACCTTAGTGACAAAAGTAGCTACCCCATCTTCTCTATCTTTAAAGGCATCAAACAAATCGTTCACCAATTGACCTACCAATCCTGATTGGTAAATAAATAATTTCTCTTCATAGGTCCATTCTTCGTCTACTACGGTAGCCCATAATAAAGAACTATTGCCACATTTTTTTTCTGAAATGGATAAGATTTCATCCAATGAAATTGAGGCATCTAATTGTTTTTTGGAAATGACCTGCCATTCAATGGCTAATTTTAAAGCTTTTATAAATTCATTAGAAGGTGTCCAAATTTTTCTAAGTTGGTTGTCTAACTCAAAAATTAATTTAATTTTTGGTGTCACCATCTCTGTAGCAATCGTTTTGTCCACTATGGCGTGGTATTGTTCTTTTTCAAAGTTTTCTTCATCAATCAAATCATCATATAAAGTAGCCATAGCCGAAATGATGGCCATTCTTTTAGCTTCTGCAAGGCTGGTTTTTCTGCCTTTCAAACACAAATAATTTTCAATATTCACGATTTGATTAAACAAAGGGTAATAAAAATCTACTTTCTTTTTTTCTTTGGAAGATAGGGTATAGTTGACTTTTTCTAGGCTTGAATTTACGATGGGCCTTAAAAAAGAACGCATTAGTTTCATTTGCTTTAGGGTGCTAAAAGCATAGGAGAACGCAGTAGATATAAAACCAAAATAATTCACAGTATAATTTGAATCAAATTTCGTACAATAATTGAAGCATTCAAATATTATTTTAAATATTAATAACTTAAAACCACCAATCTTCTAGTTGCCACTGATTAAACATGACCTAACTCAACTGAATAATTGGTTTAAATATTGTTCTTTTAGGTATCTTTGCAAAAATTAACACAGTATTGCCATTCTAATTTATCACGCATGAAAAAAGTCCTTATTTTAACATTCTTTACCCTACATTTTTTGACTGGATTTACTCAAAAAACTGAAAGAAAAGGAGAATTCTATTTTTCATGGGGCTACAATAAAGATTATTTTACCAATGCTAATATTTTCGTTGATCAACCAGCATTGGGCAATAATTTTAATTTTAAGAACACCCTATTAGTGGATCACCCAGGTTGGGATGAAGGGCTTTTTCAAAAAGCTTTAAGCATTCCTCAATACAATTATCGTTTTGGTTATTTTTTTGATAAAAATAAGGATTGGGCATTTGAAATTAACTTTGATCATACCAAGGCTTTAATCAAAGACAACCACAGCGTTCATATGATAGGTACTTATCATGGCGCTGCCATAGATTCTACTTTTAATTTTTCAAAAACTGGCGAAGGCAGTTCCCAAAACTATTATTACTTAAACAATGGGGCTAATTTTTTACTTTTCAATATTGTTAAAAGAAATAGGTTTAAATCTTTGTCAGGCAAACATATTACCCTTGATGGACTTACTAAATTTGGTATTGGCCCCTTAATTCCCCATGTAGAAAATTCTTTATTTGGTCAAAAAAATGAAAGTAAGTTTCAATTTGGTGGCTGGAATACTGGGGCTGAATATGTACTAAGAAGCACCTTCTATAAAAAATTATATTTAGAATTTTCAGGCAAATTAGATTACGCAGCTTATTACAATTTAAATGTGTATCAAGGCAATGCGCGTCAAAATTTTGGCACTTTAGAATTCATCTTAAGTTTTGGCTACAATATACCCATGGGCCCTAAAATACCATCCGCTGCGCACTAGTCAAATTCAACCATAATTTTTATACTATTTGCATCTGGTGCATAAAAGGAAGGGAAAGTATTTTTTAGCTCATTGAATTTAATTCTATGAGAAATGTATTTTTCTGGCTGAATTTTTCCAATTTTCATTTGCTCAATCACCTTTTCAAAGTCTATTCTATTGGCGTTTCTACTACTCATCAACGTAGTTTCTCTTTTGTGAAATTCGGGGTGACTAAAAATTAGTTCCCCTTTTTGCAAACCTATTAAAATGTATTTCCCACCATGGGCTAGCCACTGTAAGCCATTGTTGATGGCAGTTTGATTGCCCGTAGCATCTACGACTACGGTAGGCATTTCTTGATTGGTCATCAATTGCAATTGTTCAAGCAGATTGTCCTCAAGAGGGTTAAGGATATTTTTTATCTTTAAATGTGTTTGCACAAAATCAATTCTATGTGGATCCATCTCCATTACGATCACATTGGCCCCTTCTATTTTTGCAAATTCCATTGCACCCAAACCAATGGCGCCTGCACCCATGATCAATACATTTTCTCCTTTTTTGATGGCAGCTTTGCTCATGCCATGGGCACCAATACTAAAAGGTTCAATCATGGCCAAAGCGTCCAAACTTAAACCAGTCGCTTTAATTAATTTATCCTCAGGTACTGCAATGTATTCACTCATGCCACCATCTATATGTACGCCAAAAACTTGCATGGCTACACAACAATTTTCTTTTTTATTTTTACAGGCAATACATACGCCGCAATTAAAATAAGGCATTAAGCATATCTGATCTTCATTCTTATAGATCGAAGAATCATTATGGTCAATGACCACACCAGCTATTTCATGACCTAAAATTCTAGGATAATTAAAGTAGGGCTGACTTCCTTTAAAAGCATGTAGGTCGGTACCGCAAATGCCAATTCTCTTTACCTGAATCAACACTTGGCCCTGAGTTAAATTGGGGATAGGTTTTTCTTCATAGGAAAAGGTTCCAGGGCTTTGACAAACAAGTACTTTCATCTTAGTGTAGGTATTTCTGTACCTCTAAATTTAAAGATTCTTTTTGTATAATTAAATAGAAATACTAAATTACCTAACCAATAAAATAATCATTCATTCTTGAACTTAATTTACTACTATGAAAAAATTTGCTTTCGTGTTCGCTGCCTTAATTAGTTTTTCTATTTTGAAGGCACAGGATAAAATTATTGTCAATGCCGACTTAGGCACTACCACCATCAATAAAAATATATATGGACATTTTGCGGAACATTTAGGCAATGGCATCTATGGGGGTATCTATGTAGGTGAAGGGAACACTAAAATTCCAAATACCGCTGGGGTGCGTAATGATATTATAGACGCACTCAAAAAATTAAAAATTCCTTTATTAAGATGGCCAGGTGGTTGCTTTGCAGATACGTATCATTGGAAAGATGGTATTGGACCAAAGGCAGATAGGCCAAGTATGTTAAATGTTTGGTGGGGTGGGGTAACTGAAAACAACAGTTTTGGTACCCACGACTTTTTAAATATGTGTAAAGCCATTGGCGCAGATCCTTATTTAGCAGCCAATGTTGGATCTGGTACAGTACAAGAGTTGGCAGACTGGGTAAAGTATGTAAATTTTCCAGAGGGATCTGGGCCTATGACACAGTTAAGAGCAAAGAATGGACAGAAAGAACCTTGGAATGTAAATTATTGGGGCGTGGGTAACGAAGCCTGGGGATGTGGTGGCAATATGAAGCCCGAGTACTATGCTAATATATATAAGCAATACGCCACATTTATGGCAAGCACCAAGGATAGACCTACTTTTAAAATTGCTTCAGGTGCCAATTCGGATGATTACAATTGGACAGAAGTTTTAATGAGAGATATACCAACAGAAATGATTGATGGGTTGGCCTTGCATCATTATTCAGTGATAGATTGGAATAAAAAAAGTTCAGCTACTGCGTTTACAGAAGAAGAATATTTCACCACCTTAAAAAGAGCTTGGAAAATGGAAGAGTTGGTGACTAAGCATTCTACGATCATGGACAAATATGATCCTAAGAAAAAAATTGCCTTAGTCGTGGATGAGTGGGGTGGATGGTATGATGTAGAGCCAGGCACCAATCCTAGTTTTTTGTTTCAACAAAATACCATGAGAGATGCGATGATTGCTGGGTTAAGTTTAAATATTTTTAACAATCATGCTTCAAGAGTAAGGATGGCCAATTTGGCACAAACAGTGAATGTGCTACAAGCAGTTATTTTAACCAATGAAGAAAAAATGATTTTAACGCCTACCTACCATGTGATGGAAATGTACAATGTGCATCAAGATGCAACTTTATTACCTACCTATTTAACTGCAGGAAACTATGAAAATGGAACAGATAAAATACAAGCCATTTCTACTTCTGCTTCTAAAGATAAAAACGGAAAAATACATATTTCAGTGGTGAACATAGATCCAAATACAAAACACGAAATTAACTTAGAAATGAGGGGACAAAAAATGGGTAAAGTCACAGGCCGAATATTGGCAGCTGCTAAAATCCAAGACCACAATAGCTTTGAAAGCCCTAATAAAATTGTCCCTGTTGTTTTTAAAGATTTTCAAACAACCAATACCGGCATTAAGTTTACCATGCCTCCAGCAAGTGTATTAGTTATTGAAACCATTGAATAAAAACTTATAGCTTTAATTCGTTCATCAACTATCTAGCTCAAAATGAAAATTTTTAATGGCTTTTTTGTGTTTGTCTTTATTTTATTTGCAGCCGTACAATACAATGACCCAGATCCTTATTTATGGATACCCATTTATTTGTACCCAGCGGTCCTATGTTATTTAGAAGTAAAACAAAAACCCATTAATAAAAAAGCCTATTGGGTAGGCTTTGTAATTTTTGGTGTTTATGCCATTTATAAATTATTTGATACCAATGGCATTGTTGATTGGATTAAATTCCACAATGCAACAAGTATTGCCGCCACCATGAAAGCCGAGCAGCCTTGGGTGGAAGAATCAAGAGAATTTTTTGGCTTAGTGATCATACTTGGGGTGATGGCCATCAATTACTTTAGATCAAAAAAGGGGCAGGAAATTTAATTCCATCCGCTTTTTTTATTTGCCTTTAGAAAGGAATATTTACACCAGTGTTCCAAATAAATTCAGTGCCTTGCATTTTACTGATAGGCCAACAAGTGGTAAGGAAAAGATTGCATTTCCAATTTTCCTTTTGATAGGTAGTGGTTTGGGCAGTAAAATAACCGCTCAGCCAACCATGGTCTTCTAAATAAAAAATGCTTGGCTTAGTCGTTATGATATTTTTGGCGCCCAATTTTAAATGATCAAATTCGTAGGCAAAATTGACAAAATTTTCAAATAACAATCCAGGCAATCTCAATCTATCCGAACGCCAATAGGAAAACAAAAATTTTTGATTATCGAAGGGCTTATATTCTCCATTTAATTCAAATGAATAATATTGTTGCATTTGAAATTCTTCATGATTAATAACGGGCATATTTTTCATGAAAAACCAATTCGTATTGGCCGTTAGGGCAAGGGTTAATTTTTTATTTTCAATTAAATAGTAACCAACCCTAGCATATAAAGTCCAAGGTTTAAGGTCCATCCCTAAATTAAATTCAGGATTAAAATAAAATTTACCTTTTCTAATTACAGTAGAACTTAAAATAGCCGGAGCACCTAAGGCAAAGACCGGCGCAGGAGCTACGCCATTATTAGTCAATTGGACATTCCCAGAGGTTTGCGCTGCAGCCCAATTGGTTGTAGCTATTGCCCAACAAAAAACAATTAATTTAAAATATTTCAAAAGCAAGCATTTATGCTTGTAAAATAGTGTAAATAAACAGTAAAATCAAATGCAGGCGAGTTAGTTTAATCTCCTAACAATTAATTCCACCACTTACTTCAATTCTTTGCCCATTGATCCACTTAGCGTCGTCAGAACATAGGAAAGCAATCACACCGCCTAAATCATCTGCTGCACCCACTCTTCCAAGAGGAGACATATTGCCCAACATGGTTTTAAATTGAGGATTGTTACGAATGGCCGCGTTGTTGAAATCGGTTTCTATCGGGCCAGGGGCAACTATATTAGATCGAATACCTCTATTGCCTAATTCTTTAGCAAGGTATTTAGTTAAAATTTCCATAGCACCTTTCATGGAGGCATACACAGAATAACCTGGATTACTAAAACGAGTGGTACCAGAAGAAATATTAATAATACTTCCACCATCATTCATTTGTTTCAATAGTTTTTGTGTTAAAAAGTAAACACTTTTAAAATGTACATTTAAAAAATCGTCAAATACATCTTCAGTTACCTCTACAAAGGGTAGCGTTTTCCCCATACCTGCATTATTGATTAAAAAATCAAAATGAGTAGCATTAAATGTTGTTGAAAGTAGGACTTCAATATTTTTAACAAAGGTATCTAAGGACTTAAATTCGCTCATATTTAAATGAGCAATAGCGGCTTTTGCACCATGGGCTTCAATTTCCTTTACCGTATCCAAGGCCATTGCTTCATTGGTATTGTAGGTAACAATCACATCAATGTTTTTTTTAGCCAAACACAAAGCCATATCTTTTCCTAGTCCACGGCTGCCACCAGTAACAATTGCAATTTTATTTTTCATAAGAATTTATTTTAAGGAGTACTACAAAATAACAAAATAATCGTCTAATTGTTGAGTTGAAACTTAATTCATTGACCCCATCAATTATCAACGCAGTATATGCCACAAATTGAGTCCTCATAAGAACCTATAAAGGTAATTCATAAAGTATTCTATAAGCGGTTAACTATTGTACAACAGAATCAATTAAATTTGCAGTCTTAAAATTAAACATTGGCATGCGTAAATTACTAGTTGTCCTTATATTACTAAGTTCTTATATAACTATACAAGCGCAGAAGTCCGAACCAACAACTGGAAATGGCCAAATATATGGGGTAGTCTTAGATGCCGAAACGCAATTGCCTATTGAATATGCTACCATCATCATTTATAAAAATGGCAATAATAAGGCCATCAATGGCACTACGACCAATCAGCAGGGTCAATTTTCAGTTAAAGACTTGGCCATGGATATTTATAAAGTTAATGTTGAGTTTATTGGCGCTAAAACTAAGAGTTTTAATAGTGTCACCATCGATAACAATCATCTAAAAATAAATTTAAATACTATTTTATTAGAAAAAGCCAATAGTACTTTAAAAGACGTTACGGTAACAAGTTCTTCAAGACTGATTGAGAACAAGATTGATAAAATGGTCTTCAATGCAGAAAAGGATATTAGTGCGCAAAGCGGAGTAGCGACCGATTTATTGAAAAAAATTCCCATGGTTTCTGTAGATATCGATGGCAATGTACAATTGGCAGGCACTTCAAGCATCCGATTTTTAATCAATGGTAAACCTAGTATTGCTTTTGGTTCAAATATTGCCGAAGTATTACAATCTATTCCTGCAAGTGAAATAAAATCTGTAGAAGTCATCACCAATCCTGGTGCAAAATATGATGCTGATGGTTTAGGGGGTATCATCAACATCATCTTAAAACAAAATAAAACAAGAGGCTATAATGGCAATATCAATACGAGTATTGGCACTCGCATAGAAAACGGATCAGCAAATTTAGCTTTACGAAATAATAATTTTGGTGCAAGTTTTTATATTGCCACCAATGCAACTTTACTTTCAGCCACGCCTAATTCAATGAACAGAACAACGACAGATGCTGCCAATCATACCACCAATTATATGGAACAAGAAGGCAGTAGTGATGTAAAACGACATGGCACCCATTCGGGTTTAAATTTAGACTGGACTTATTTAAAGAAAAATAGTTTTACGGCCTCTATCAATGGCAATGATTACGGATACATTGCATCAGGCTACAATAACCAAATTTTATCCAGTCAATTGGATGGCGCTGCAAGAATAGAAAACACCCGTCTGCACAATAACACAGCAGGATCTTATTTAGGTACAGGCATGAATTATAATGTCAATTATAAAAGAACTTTTGATAAAGCAGATAGAGAGTTAGAAATTGGGTACAACGATGGCAATTCTAATAACAAAAATGAATCTAGTTCCTTGCAGTACCTAATGCCAGCCAATACTTTAAATTATGGCAGCAAGACTATTTCAGCCCCTGCGGATAGAGAAACAGAATTAAAGCTAGACTATACCGAACCCATTACTGATAAAGTAAAATTTACTACTGGTGGTAAATGGGTAGGGGTAGACTTGAATAGTGAGACCAATGTATTTACTCAATCTGCCCTACAGGCAAGTAAATTAAATAATAGCTTGTCTAATACATTAGGCTATCATCAAAAAGTATTGGCTGCTTATGCTGAATTAGAATTTCCAATCAAAGATTGGATGGAGGTGAAACTAGGAGGAAGATGGGAGCAAACAAAGGTGGATGCACTTTACTCCTCTTCCAAACAAGCCATCAATCCTAGCTACAACAATTTTGTGCCGTCGATATTTTTTAAACGTAAACTTGGCGAAGACAATAGTATTAAGTTAAGTTATTCAAGAAGAATCAACCGACCTGGTTCACAAGAGTTAAACCCCTACATCAATACCACCGATCCTAAAAACATGAGTCAAGGAAATCCTTTCCTACTTCCTGAATTAGGGGAGCGCATTGAATTAACTTATAGTCAACAGTTAGGTGAGAAAGGATCTTTGATGTTGTCTTTATTTCAACGCAATTCCGATCAAGACATACAACCCTATGTGACTTATTATCCAAGTTTACAAGTGGGGGACAGTTTGTATTATAATGTCAACTTAAGTAAAAGTCAAAACATAGGGCTAGAAAAAAATACGGGCGTAAACTTATTTGGAGACATTAAAGTATCCAATGCTTTCAGCGTGAGAACTAATTTATCTTATTATTATCGACAAATCTTTAATAGCATCGACCACAATTACAATGCCACGAGTCAAAACTGGAGAGCGAACGTGAATTTAACTTATGAGTTTTCTAAAACATTAGTAACAGAGTGTTTTGGTAATTTTAATTCTGCAAGAAACGAAGTGCAAGGGAAATACCCAGCCAATGCCTCTTATAGTTTTGCCTTGCGTAAAAGATTTTGGAACAGCAAGGGTAGCTTAGGCCTAGTGGCCAATAACCCCTTTGCAGAATACATCAAGCAACAAACCCAAATCAGTGGACCTAATTTTTATTCCAATTTAATCAGGTATGTACCTTCTAGGTCCTTTGGCATTAGCTTTAACTGGCGTTTTGGAAAGCTCGAATTTAAAAAAGAGCACAAAGAAGAAGGTGGTATGGAAGATAGCGGTAGCAATTAATACCTGCCCAGGTTCCTTAGCACAAGCCCCATTCATAAAATTCGCATCAGCATTGCGTTATTATGACACAATTATTAATTATATTTATAATTGAAAAACTTGCTTTTATTTATTTTATAATAAACTACTATGAAAAAAATTCTATTTTTCTTACTTGCCTTACCCGTCTTTGCGCAAGCGCAACAAAAATTTGAGGAAATCAATTTAACAGAAGGTGTTAAAAAAATCAAAGTCAACAATCAAATTAGCTTAGGCTATTCTACTGAGTCTGGTGTAAAGATTATCATGAAGGATGGATTGCCTTTTAAGGATTTAAATAAAAACGGCACAGTTGATGCTTATGAAGATTGGCGTTTAAATGTCAATGACAGAGCCAAAGATTTAGCCGCTAAAATGAGCATTGAGCAAATTGCGGGTTTAATGTTGTACAGTGCGCATCAAGCCATTCCCATGCCAGTAGCTGGTATGTTCAAGGCAACCTATGGTGGTAAAGCGTTTCAAGAGAGTGGCGCAAAGGCTTCAGATTTAACCGATCAACAAATTGCTTTTTTATCCAAGGATAATTTAAGACATGTCTTAATCACTTCAGTTGAAAATCCAATTGTTTCCTCTACTTGGAACAACAACGTACAAAAATTAGTAGAAAAAATTGGCTTAGGAATTCCATCTAACAATAGTTCAGATCCAAGAAACGGTGCCAATAAAAATGCAGAGTACAATGCAGGCTCAGGTGGTACCATTTCACAATGGCCTGAAGAGTTAGGCTTGGCCGCAACATTTGATCCTGCGATCATTAAAAAATTTGGTTCTATTGCTTCCAAAGAATACAGGGCATTAGGTATCACTACGGCCTTGTCTCCACAAATAGATTTAGCCACCGAGCCAAGATGGAATAGATTTGTAGGTACATTCGGTGAAGATCCTGCCTTGGCTACAGATATGGCCCGTGCTTATGTAGATGGATTTCAAACCTCACCAAAAGCGGTGGACAAATACAATGGATGGGGTAACTATAGTGTGAATGCAATGGTCAAACATTGGCCTGGTGGAGGACCAGAGGAAGCAGGTCGTGATGGTCATTTTGCTTATGGAAAATTTGCTGTTTATCCTGGAAAAAATTTCCAAACACATTTAAGAACGTTTATCAATGGCGCATTTAAATTAGAAGGCAGTACAAAAAAGGCAGCTGCCGTAATGCCTTATTATACTATATCAGTGAATCAGGATACAAAAAATGGAGAGAATGTGGGCAATGGTTTTAGTAAATACATTGTCACAGATTTATTAAGAAACAAATACCAGTATGATGGCGTTGTTTGTACCGATTGGGGCATCACCGGAAACGAAGGGCCTAAGCCTGATATTTTTGCAGGTAAATCATGGGGGGTAGAAAAACTAACTATTGCAGAAAGACATTATAAAGTAATGATGGCAGGAGTGGATCAGTTTGGGGGCAACAATGATGCAAAACCAGTATTGGAAGCTTATCAAATGGGTGTGAAAGACCATGGAGAAGCCTTTATGCGCAAGCATTTTGAACAATCTGCGGTTAGATTATTATTGAACATGTTCCGAGTAGGGTTGTTTGAAAATCCATATCTAGATCCTCAAGAATCCATGCATATCGTAGGTAAGCCAGAATTTATGAAAGCAGGTTATGAGGCACAATTAAAATCGATTGTATTAATCAAAAATCAAAATAAAACCTTACCAATCGCAAAAGGAAAAACTGTATTTATTCCAAAGCGAACAACACCAGCAGGGGTTAACTTTTTTGGACAACCATCTCCCGAAAAAACAGAATACCCAATCAATTTAGAATTGGTAAAAAAATATTATACAGTAACAGACGATCCAACAAAAGCGGATTTCGCCATCGTATTTATAAAGAGTCCAGTAAGTGGTGGTTACAGTAGAGCGGATAGAGAAGCTGGCGGAACAGGCTATGTGCCTATTAGTTTGCAATTAAAAGACTACACTGCAACGGATGCAAGAGTACATAGTATTGCTGCCGGAGATCCAGTAGTGGATCCTACCATTACCGACAGAACTTACCAAGGCAAAACATCTAAATCCAATTCTTATCCCGATTTAAACACCATTTTGGATACAAAGAAAGCCATGAATGGCAAGCCTGTCATCATTTCTGTGGCAATGACCAATCCAATGGTATTTGGAGAATTTGAAAAAGAAGTGGACGCAATTGTTGGAGAGTTTGGTGTACAAGTAGAAGCGCAATTGGACATTATCTCTGGCAGAGTGGAACCAAGTGGTTTATTGCCTATGCAGATGCCAATCAATATGAGTGTGGTTGAAAAGCAAATGGAAGATGTGCCTCATGATATGCAACCCTACAAAGATAGTCAAGGACACTTGTATGACTTTGGTTATGGCTTAAATTGGAAAGGCGTCATTAAAGATGCAAGGACAGTAAAATATGCAGTAAAGAAATAATTAGTTTAAAAAAGTTAAAAGCTTTAATTTTTCCTCAGTGGCTAATGTAGCCACTTGTATTTTTTTATCAAAATGGATGATTAGTTTTTGGGAAATTTGATAGCGAGGCCATTGAGTTAAACTTACATTGTTTGGGTTGCCAGTTTTTGCAAAATTGGTCCAATAAGTAGACATGGTAAGTGCTAGATCGTGATCTTCTTTTATCCAGGGTCTGTTTACTGTAAATAAATTATCATACGCATATACTACTTCGCCGGTATGAAAAGCACCAAAATCGGTGGCGGGAGTATAGGCAGGTAATTTTCTATCAAAACTGTATACATAGACAGGTGCTTTACCTTTTTCGCTTTGCAGATTGGCCCAAGCAAATCCTTGAATACCAATACTTTGATCTCTGCTCATTTCTCCTTGTGATTGCGCTGCAGCTTCTTCTGAATCTCCAGGATACAATGCCAAGACTGCATCCGCTTTCGCACCAAATTTATTTTTGATGGATTCAATGTATTGTTTTGCAGGCATTGGCTTTCCAATCAATTTATCGTCTTCGTTCCAGCCAATGATCGTTGGAATATCGTTTTGTGCATTTTGCGCGTAGATATCGTAGATCGAGTTAGGTAAAAAATAGCCATCTTGAATGGGGGAGCTTAAACCTCCAATAGCTTTTAAAATTTCTTCGGAAGTTTTGTTTCTTAATGCTTCAATGGAATTACAATTTAAATTTTTCGCAAATGTTAGGCCTTGAGCTTCGGCATCTTTTAAAAGCAAATTGGGTCTTAATGAACTAGCTAAAATACTCCCACCACTTTCTGCAATGGCGCCATGAATCAATCCTTTGGTCAAAGGGGAGGCGCATAAAAAATTAACAGCAAAGGCGCCAGCTGATTGTCCTGCAATGGTCACTTTACTCGGGTCGCCACCAAAGTTTTCAATATTATCATGAACCCATTGTAAGGCAGCTACCATATCTAATAATGCATAATTACCAGAACTCTTGTAAGCTGCTTCTTTGGTTAGTGCTGGATGTGCTAAAAATCCAAATACACCTACTCTATAATTAATACTCACAAATACCACGTCTTTTTTTGCTACAGCTGTTCCATCATAAATGGCACAGCCTGCGCCACCAGACCTAAAACCACCACCATAGATATAAACTAATACCGCTTTCTTTGGCTTGGTTTTTTTAGGTGCCCAAACATTTAAATACAAACAGTCTTCGCTAATGGGTGCTTTAGGAATTAAGTATTCTTCGGACCAACACATAAAAGGAATAGGAGCAGATTGATAAGGGCTTGCGCCAAATGAGGTACAATCTTTAATGTCTTCCCAAGGCTTTACAGGCTGGGGTGCTTTCCAGCGCAAATCTCCTACAGGTGCTGCTGCAAAAGGGATGCCTTTATAAATTTGCACACCCTCTTTTTCAACACCACGAATGGGTCCTGATTTTGTTTGTACGATTTGTTTCTGGGCAAAAATAAATAAAGGGAAAAACAAACAAAGTAAAATACTAATTCTCATGCCAGATATTTAGTGTAAATAGTTTTCAAAAAAAATGATACAATTACTTATTTCAACTTCATTGCAATTGGATCCCAATGAATAATTTTTTTGCTAAAATAACTTTCATTGCAAGACAAGGCTGGTGCCGCTGCTCTAAATCCAAATTCAGCATCTTCCACTACTTTTTTACCAGTTCTCACCGAATCAAAAAAGTTAGTAAAATGATCTAAATGATCGCTATACCCAGCAGGTGCTTTGAAAGAAACATCTTCTTTGGTTTTTCTTTTCTTTTGTGCCTCTGTCCATTTGGCATCGTATTCTTTTTGCATTTCTGTTTGCATCGATTTTGAAAAAGTAAATAAAGAATCATAGCCTCCAAATCCAGGCGCTTCTGGCATCAAACTATGCTTGATACTTAAATCATTCCCTTTCACATCAATGATACCTTCAGAACCAATCAATCTAATAATTTCTTGTCCGCCTGTACCGCTTATGAAGTTTACTTGTAAGGTCAATTGAAATGCTGGATGATCTGTACAATCTGGATATTGCATCACACCGGACATGACATCGGGCATGTTTCTACCGTCTTTCCATTGACTAAATTGTCCAGTGCTGTAAATGGTTTCAGGACCTTTAGAATTGGTAATCATATGTGTGCCACTCAATAAATGAATGAATAAATCACCCGCAACACCGGTACCTACTTCTTTAAATGCTCTCCACCAGAAAAACTTTTTTGAATCGTATTCCATTTTTTCTGTTGCTTCAATAAATCTACCCCAATCGGTGGTTTCTGCATTGGCATCGTTCGGAATAGTATATTCCCAAGCGCCAATGGAACTTTGTCTATCATAAATGGCATTCACCATATTTAAATGACCAATTTCACCTGCTGCCAATAATTCTTTGGCTTTGGCTAAACCAATACTACTTACCCGTTGAGATCCTACTTGTAAAACTTTATTGTATTTTTTTTGTGCAGCAATGACTTGATATCCTTCATCAATTTTATACACCATTGGTTTTTCACAATACACATGTTTGCCTTTGGCCAATGCATCAATGGTAATACGTGCATGCCAAACATCGGTGGTGGCAATAATCACTGCATCTATATCTGCTTTGTCTAATAGGTCTTTGTAATTTCTAGTGGTGTATAAATCATTGCCATATAATTCTTTTGCATTCTCTAATCTTCCAGTATACAAATCACAAATACCAGCCAATTCAACACCAGGCACTTTTAAAGCAGTGGCTAAATCAAAATGTCCTTGCACGCCAAATCCAATCACCCCCAATCTGATTTTATCACCAGTGGATATTTTCTTTTCATAAAATAAAATTCTTTCTTCCGCTTTTTCTTGCGCAGCAAGTGAATGAAGTGGAGAAGCAATGGCGGCCATACTAGTGGCACCAATTTGTTGTAAGAATTTTCTTCTTGAGCCTGGATTTTCCTGTTTCATAATTGGAAATGGTTTATTAAATAGTAAAAAAATAATTTTAAAGAAGCGTTTCTAAAGTTATATTTTAAATTCTTATTGAACAATACAATTGGAGGTTTTTATTTGAATGGCAATTGAAAATTTTATTTTTATAATACACTGACATACAATGGCTTATTAAATCTGCGTTACTAATTTAAAATCAATTTGATATCCAGTATTAATAACGACCTTTGTATCAACAAGGAGCAAAAAAATATTTTATGACCATTAAGTTGATAAAAAATAGATCAGATATAGGTGCGGGTACCAGAGGGTCGGACATGGGTATTGATGCTATTGAAATTGCTGCCATCAATAGCAATAATGATTTTTTTCATAAACATTTGTATGAAGATGTGCCTACCCACAATGAAACCATATACAATAAGGTCAATAACAATTTTGCCAAAAGAATCGAGCATGTGGCAGAGCAATGCGAAAGAGTTGCCAGCGTTGTTACCAAAAATATCAAAGAAGGTTTTTTTCCAATTGTATTATCTGGAGATCATTCATCTGCATTAGGCACTATTAGTGGTATTAAAGCAGCCCATCCCAGTAAAACCTTGGGGGTTATTTGGATAGATGCGCATGCCGATTTGCATTCGCCATTTACCTCACCATCGGGAAATATACATGGTATGCCTTTAGCAGCTGCTTTGGGTTTAGATAATTTAGCATGTCAAATTAATGAACCAGGAGAACCTACTTTAACCCACTGGAAACATTTAAAAAATATAGGTATTGCAGGTCCTAAATTTGATCCCGCAGATTTAGTTTATTTTGGACTAAGAGATTTTGAGGCAGCTGAAGAACAAATGATTCTTCAAAATCATATCAAAACTTACAAAGTAGAAGAACTAAGATTTAGAGGATTGCAAGTAGCTGTGACAGAAGCCATTGAACAATTAAAAAATTGCGACCTCCTTTATATTTCCTTTGATGTAGATTCTATGGATTGCGACTCTGTATCCTATGGTACGGGCACCCCTGTACCGATTGGTTTTTTTGCCAATGAAATTATTGGAATCATCGAGGCTTTGGTTGCTACTAAAAAAGTAGCTTGTATTGAATTTACTGAAATCAATCCTTTGCTAGATAATAAGGGAAACAAAATGGCGGAGACCGCTTTTCAGGTGTTGGATCATATTGCTACTAAGCTCTAGCCATCTTCCCCTATATTTTACATGTATTCAAAGTGAAAGAAGGAGTGAAGCATTAGTACATATATAATAATTAATGTTTTTTGTTTATAAATAATTACTTTAACATCGTAAAGTATTGAACTCTTTATTAGTAAATAATTTTAATTAGACTTAATACTAAATAATATAAGGATGTATATATAAATTGCATCCCATGTATTCTAATCTAGCCTTTGCCCTAACCTTATTGGGGATATTTTCAATTCTAGAAAATTTCAGAACAAATTATAAATTTAGTTTACTACGGTATCACATGATTGCCATATTAGTTTGTATAACTATATCAAGCTTTATGGATTATTTAGATTTGACTGGTTTTTTAATTCCATATTATAAAGAAGTTACAAAATTTTTAGGCACAGGATTAATAGTTAATTTATTTTATGTGTTAGTGCACAAAAAAATACCTAGAATAGTTATAATAATTGAAATTTTACTAATCTTCTTTTTCATTATCATGTTCTGCTTTGGATTTCAATTTCCATTGGTTATAAACAATCAACTTCAAAATCCACAGTCTAATTATCATAAGGTATTTTATATTTTTTGCTTATTGTTTACGGCAGGATCTACAATTTTTAATTTTATTAAATTATATACCAATAAAAACAATAAAAATTTATATGAAATAAAAATTCAAAAATGGGTTGGCGCATTACTTATTGCCTTTTTTTTATTGATTTTAATTAATGTTCTCTTTTTATATCTATTTTTAAAAGGTTTAAAGGAGTTTCATGATAGAACATATATTACTTTATTTACCACAAGGTTTTATATGATTATATTTATTCTATTTAGGCCAAAATTTTTAGATGACGACAAACTTTCGATTGATTTTAATGAAATACTTATAAAACCCCAAAAGCTTGCTTTTAAAGATTTTGAATTTGTGTTTTATACTAACCATTATTATTTACGCCCAGATGCTAATATGGAGGATTTAGCTTTAAAGCTCAATGCCACTAAACAGGAATTAGCTAATTTTATAAAAAATGAAATCCAGGAAAATTTCATAGAACTCCTAAGTAAGAATAGGGTGGATTATTTAAAAGAATTACTAAAGGCAAAGAAATACGAGTCCTTTACTATTGAGGCTTTATCTGAAATGGCGGGTTTTAACAATAGAAGAACCATGTACAATGCATTTAATAAGTTTACTGGCATGACGCCCACCGAATATATTCAGAGCTTTAAATAGTTGATTAACAATTACTTATTTGTTGTGAAAGCTCATTTTCACAATGTGAAAGGCCTAATTTACAGTCCCGATTTGGGACTTTTTCTATTTCAATCCATATTGCGGCTATCTAGAAATATTTCTATCTATTTTTTTTATTTAATTATGCCCAACCATTTTGAAATGTTCAATCGCTTTATCACAAGTCATGTTGAAATGTCTGAGGCTGAATTAGCAGATTTTAATGAAAAATGCGAGGTAGTTGAATTTTTAAAAGGGGAGCTCATTATGAAAGAAGGCGAACCTCAGCAGAGCATGTATTTTATTACAAAAGGAATTGTAAAAAATTACATTGAAACTGAAACGGGAGAGACTAAGATTTATAATTTCAGAGCCGAAGGTATGCAACTAACAGGTTATGCTGTATATAATTATAAAGATAACTTTAAAGCTTTAGTAAATATAAAGTGTGTTGAAGATTGTACAATGGTTCAAATACCTTTCACAGTTATAAAATATGTAACTGAGCATATTAAATCTGGGGAGCGCTTGGGAAGACATATGGCAGAAGGCCATGTGGTTGAAATGGTTAATTATATCATTGAAAGAGATTCTATGCCTATCATAGATAGATATAATAGTTTGGAAGAAAAATATCCTAATATACATAATCGAATTCCTCAACGATTGATTGCCTCTTATTTAGGTATTACTCCCGTTCATTTATCGAATTTAAAAAAAAGCAGAAGAGATTCTAATGACAAAAAATAGTTCAATAGAAAAATTTCTATATAATACTTATTTAAAAATTCATTTACTTTATAAAATTAATTTAGAATCAATTCTAAGTAATCTTAAATATAAACTTCTATGCCTGCTCATTTTGAAATGTTTAATCAGTTTATCACAAAACATGTAGAATTTACTGAAGCTGAATTGGTTGCTTTTAATAAACAATGCACGCAAGTAAATTTTTCGAAAGGAGAGCTTATAATGAAGGTGGGCGAGGTTCAGAAAAATCTTTATTTTCTTACCAAGGGTATTATTAGAAATTTTGTTGAAAATAGTAAAGGTGAAATAAAAATATACAATTTCAGGTCTGAAAACATGATTGTTACAGGGTATGCACCTTATAATTATGAGGATAATTTAAAAGCCTTAGTCAATGTAGAGTGTTTAGAAGACTGCACACTAATACAAGTTCCATTTGAGGCTATTAATTATGTAATTAATACGATGAAATTAGGTGATCGTTTGGGTAGGTATATGGCCGAAGGCCATGTGGTTCAAATGCTTCATTATGTATTACAAAGAGATACCAAAACGATTATCGAAAGATTGGAAAGCATCGATAAAAGTTTTCCTAATATACACCAACGCGTGCCACAGTATATGATTGCCTCCTACTTAGGCATAACACCTGTTCACTTGTCTAATTTGAAAAAGAGAAGAAAACCTATACCTATAAGACCAAGATTAATGTGATTGTTTTCATATTTATAAGATTAAAATTAAAACTAAGGATAAAAACTTTACAATAATTAAACTACTGTTTAATAAAAAAAACTATTAAACTATTTTAATAAAACTAAAGACCTAGAAAATTGCGAAAAGTTTCTAATTATTAAATATTTTAATAATTCTATTAAAGTATTTTAACATTTTACCATAATTAAAAAACGTTAAAGTATTTTAACGTCGAATATTGTCTAGAGCATTTTCTTTGTGCCTTAAAAAAGTACAAAGAAATAATAATGGGCTCAGTAAAAACATTTTCATATTGTTTTATTAGCATTTTTTTAGTTGCAATTTTTGGAGGCAGTGCAGTGCATGCGCAAATTTTGACTAAAAAGCAGCAGGATAGTGCTTTTTTGATACATCCAGCTCAGGAACGATTTAAGAAAATTAAAAAGTTATTGACTAAAACCTTTGTGAATTTCACTAGTAATGAGGTCTCCTTGTATGGGTCATTAAGTTTATCCAAGCAAAATATTAATGACAATGCCATTGTAGCTCCTATAAATTATTTATACAATAAGGTCAGTAGCAACAATTACAATACAGGCTTTAGTGTTGGCTTAAGAATGGATGGCTTATACATGGATAAACATGCTTATTCATTCATTCTTGGCATCAATAGAATTGTAGTGGGTAATTATTATACTCAGAAGTATACTTTAGCTCCTTTTATAGAGGATTTTACTCACTTCAAAGCAGATAATGTATTTACGACTTTCAATATAGCTGCGCATTACAAGCAACTAATTCCTGTGCATGACATCAGCAAACACAAGCTTTATATAGTCTTTGGACCAAGCCTGGATTATAAAATTTCTAACATAAGTAATGAAAATTTAATCAACGGAGCAGGGAATAGAGCCATTATCAATGGAGATATTGGAACCGAGTTTGATAACAAGGGCTACTATGTATTATATGCGCATTATAAATTAGGAGTTAATCTTATAAGCACCTCTCTTCCTATTCAATTGAACCGATTTGAAATGGGTATGAGCATGAAACTTAATGATCTATTCTAAAACATTAATCAACATGAAACAATTATATACACTCATTCTAGCCTTACTCCTTTTAACACAAATTTCTTGTAATAAAGAAACTTCCAATACACAAATTGAGGTGATGAACAATTTGCTTACCAATAAAAACTGGTATTTAGACTATAGCATTTCAGAGGGGTTGACTTCCACTACTCCTGTAGTCTATAAATCCTACGTAGGGCAATCTACCTATATTGTCACTTATTTAAAAAATGGAAACACCAAAGATTCTGATGGTTTGATTGGAAGCTACACAGTTGAATTGGTCCGTAATCAATCACAAATTCATGTGCATGTAAAAACAACCAATGGTAATCCATTGGAAGTTATTTATAATATTATTTCAGTGGGTGAAAACAATTTGGTTTTATCAAAACTAGTATCGGGACCTACCACTCGATTATACTTTACCACTAAGTAAAAAAATGGATATAGAAGAATCGATTATTAAAATATTATAATGGAAATAAATTTGGAAGCTAATATAGTAAAATTATCAAACAGAGAAACTGAGGTTTGTAATTTAATGCTAAGTGGTAAAAGTACGACTAAAATTGCTCAGGTTTTGAATATCAAATGCAATACCGTATCCACCATTAAAAAATCAATTTTTTATAAAACTAAAGCAACCAACATCATCGAATTGTATGAGATTTATAAGCAAGCATAATATCATTTTACTTTTTATTCTTTTGTTGTTTACTAAAACACAAGGTCAATCATTAAGTGGCTATGCTTTGAACATGGGCGGAGGCTATAGTAGTACCATGGAATGGAGTATTGGAGAATCAGTTTCCATTGCCCATTTTATAAGTGCTGGGTATAGCTTAAATACTGGCGTATTACAGCCAATTACTACTTCTTCTACACCAACAGCTATTTCTGAATATGGACCTCTTGTATTTGGCAATCAAATTACGGTTGGCCCTAATCCTACAAGTAAGCTACTTCGTATTAAGGCAATTTTTAATGAGGTTGGAAGTTTATTTTTTCAACTAATAGATAGTCGGTCGGCTATTATTTTATCTCAAGAGGCCGGTACTATTTTTAATGGTTATGAAAAAGAGCTATCCTTAGAAAATTTACCTACTGGGGCTTATTATATGAAAGTATATTTTAAACCAAGTAGTGGAAAAGCTAAAACGGGTATCTATAAAATTATCAAACTATAAATTATTCTTAAATAATGTCCAATTCATTATTATAAACATTTTATGAAAAAGTATAAGCTATTAATTAAATATTTATGCATACTGTTATTTGCATCTTATTTCAACAATGCTAGTGCACAAACTGGTTTAAATTTTCAGGGTGTAGCTAGAACAACCAATAATGTAATTATTGCTTCTCAAGATATTACTTTAAAATTAAGTATTCTTCAGGGCAGTGCTACTGGTATCCCAGAATATATTGAAGTTAGAAAAGTTAAAACCAATGCACAAGGATTATTTACAGTAGTTATCGGTGATACAGGCACAATGATTAACTTGGGAAATTTTTCTGATATTGACTGGAAGCTGAGTCCTAAGTTTTTAAAAATCGAAATTGACCCAGCTGCAGGAAATAATTTTATTAGTATGGGTACTACCCAGTTCCAATATGTGGCTTATGCCAAGTTTGCTAACAGTGTTCTTGCTGAAAATATATCAGGTGTTGTTCCAGTAGCCCGGGGGGGCACTGGGGCAAGCAGCCTGTCATCGCTTAAAACTAGCTTGTCTCTAGACAAGGTGAACAATACGGCAGATTCACTAAAGCCAATTAGTAAATTAACACAAGCTGCACTGGAGCTTAAATTAAATGCAGCTGAAACTTCGCTATATACTAAAATTATTTATACAGATGCTGCATTATCTAAAAAATTAAATATAGCAGATAGTGCTATCGCATATGTAACGCCTTCAAAACTTGCTTCTTATAATTTATCCAAAGGAAATGGAGGAGTTTCAATAGATACCACAAGCTTGTCTAGTCGAATTGATCTAAAAGCCAGCAACACAGATTTAACAAGCTTAACCAGCACCGTTGGGGCTAAGTTAAATACATCAGACACTTCTTTTTTATTAAAAAAATCAGATACCGCTTCATTATCTAGTAGAATTAATTTAAAATTAAATATTGTAGATACCGCTATTTTATTAAGAAAATCTGATACCGCAAGTTTATCGAACCGTATTAACTTGAAACTAAACATTGCAGATACTGCAATTTTATTAAGAAAGGCTGATACTTCAACCTTATCTAATCGAATTAATTTAAAATTGAATATTGCAGATACTTTTAGTTTATTTAGAAAATCTCAAGTAGGTGCTAATAATGGGGCCGCAAGTTTGGACGCGGGTGGAAAAATTCCGTCCGTACAAATACCCGCCATTTCCTTTTCATCGGTAGATGTGGTGAACGATATGACAGCAATGCTATCATTACCCATCACCAGACTTATAGGTAGTATTGCAGTTAGATTAGATTCAAGTAAGAATTTTGTTTTAGCACAATTACCTGCAAGTAATAGAGCCAATTGGGTTGAACTAGTAAATCCTGATGCACCAGTAAAAACTGTTAATGGATTAACAGGTTTTGTAGATTTAAGAAAAGCTAACATTACCGATTTAACTAATGTTGATAATACCAGTGATGAAGCTAAGCCCCTTTCATTCGCTTCTAGGACAGCAATAAATT
Organism: Bacteroidota bacterium; assembly: GCA_947451115.1. GTDB lineage: Bacteria > Bacteroidota > Bacteroidia > Chitinophagales > Chitinophagaceae > Sediminibacterium. Next base: position 18,956 of record CANFXV010000013.1, on the reverse strand, counting down.
TGAAATTAAATATAACAGATACGACTACTTTATTAAAAAAATCAGACACTTCTTTTTTATTACAGAAAGTAGATACAACTGCTATATTAGCCATGTATGCAAAGAAATTCACTAAAGATGTAAAAATAAATGGTACTAGTTTAGGAAAATATGCAAATGGAGCAACCATTCCGGCCAAAGGAAAAACCCTAGATGAATTCCTAGAAGATTTAGTTTCAAATTCTATTCCTCCCTCCTTTTCTGCGCCATCTGTTTCAATTGGAGCTAGCCCAGGAGCAACTGCTTATGAAATCGGATATAATCCTGGTGTAGTAACATTGACTAGTACTTTTAATAAAAATGATGGTGGGGATGCTACCTCAACTATATTTTATAAAGGAGGTACTGCTTTGGGAGCGAATACCAATTCACCAGGCCCTATAACAAGTTCAGTTGGTTATAGTGTAACCGTAAACTATGCGGCGGGTACAGCAACAAAAAATGATAATTTAGGCACTCCATTTCCAAATACAATCACTGCTGGTTCAGCCTCTGCAAGTTTAAGTTTTTCTACTTTTTCAAAAAGGTATTGGGGAGGTATAAGTACTCCTTTTAATACAACTACTATATATGATGTTACAGCTTTAAGTCCATCACCAAGTGCTGATAATTCAGGAGGAAGTAAAAGTATTAATACAAACATAACTATCACAGGAACACAGTATGCATTTTATGCTTATCCCGCTTCCAATGCCGACTTAACCTCTATTATGTATAACAATTTTGAGAGCATCAATACATTCACAAAAACTATAGTTCAAATAAAAAATGCACAAGGCTATACACAAAACTATAAAGTATATACTTCCAATGATCCTATAAGTTCAACATTAACCTCCATAACTTTTAATTAAATAGAAATATGAAAAAGATAATTTTTTTATTTTTAATTATAGTTTCTATAAGCTACAATTTAAAAGCGCAAATAGCACTCACTGGTAATATTACCACTGCTGGCGTTGCGGTATACCCAACACATATAGATAGCTTAGGTAGAGGAGGCTTAATGACTTTACCAGATTTAACAACAAGAAATGCCATTCCTGTTAAAAGAAGAAAGCAGGGCATGTTGGTGTATATTCAAGCCAATGACTCTTTGTATAAATTAACAACAGCTGATGTTAGTTTAAATACGGGTTGGGTAGCCATGGGATTATTAACCCAACAAAAACTAAGCGATTCTTTAAATGCAAGGTTAAAAGCAACCGATACTTTAAGTTTATCAACCAGAATTGACTTAAAAGCCAATGCAGGAACTATTTCAGATGTAACTACTCTATTAGCCGATAAATTAAAAATTACAGATACCTCTTTTTTATTGCAAAAAGCAGATACAGGCAGTTTATCCAACCGAATTAATTTAAAAGCCAACATAACCGATTTTAATAGTTTGTCTACAACGGTGGGTACTAAATTTAAAACCACCGACACTTCCTATTTATTACAAAAAGCAGATACTGCAAGTTTATCCAACCGAATTAATTTAAAAACTAACACAGTTGATTTTAATACTTTAACTACAACGGTGGGCACTAAATTTAAAACTACCGATACTTCCTATTTATTACAAAAGGCAGATACAGCTACTTTATCTAATAGAATAAATTTAAAATTAGATGCTAATAAAACTGGTGTTGCCAATGGGGTAGCCAGTTTAAATGCATCAGGCAAAATACCCTCAGACCAAATACCTGCTATTTCATTTTCGTCGGTAAGGATTATTTCGAGTGAAGCACAAATGTTAGGATTAACATCTGCAGTAGTGGGTAGTGTGGCTGTAAGAACCGATGTCAATAAAAGTTATATTTTATCGGCAGGCGATCCTACAGTTTTAGCCAACTGGGTGATGCTTTTAACACCAGCCCCACCTGTGCAATCGGTGAATACTTATAGCGGAAATGTTAATTTAACTAAAACAGATGTAGGGTTAGGTAATGTAGATGATTATAGTGCCGAAAATTTACCTCTTTCATTAGCTTCAAGAAATGCATTGGCTTTAAAATTAAAAATTACCGATACTTCTTATTTATTACAAAAATCAGATACCGCTAGTTTATTCAACAGGATAAATTTAAAAGCCAATACAACAGATTTAAATACTTTAACCACTTCTGTAGGAACTAAATTTAAAACTACCGATACTGCTTATTTATTACAAAAAGCAGATACCATTAGTTTATCCAATAGAATCATTTCAAGTGTTGCCTCTGTTATTGCGGAAACAACAAGAGCAACTAATGCAGAAACTACACTTACCAATAAAATAACAGCGAACACTTCAAGTATTACGACCAATCTAAATTCAATTACTACTTTAAATACGAATGTAAGTGCGAACACGGCAAGTATTACTTCTATCAATACAAAAACCAATTCAAATACTTCTAGTATCACTACCAATACCGCAGATATTTTATTAAGGGCAACTATTCTTTCACCTTCATTCACAGGCACACCCACTGCAACAACAGCACCTGCCTTAACCAATACTACACAATTGGCCACCACTGCATTTGTTAGAACTGCAGTTACTTCCCTCACTGGATTAACCAATTCAAATTTATCTGGCACTGCAGGCATCACGGATGCTAATTTAGCAAACATAACTACTGCAGGTAAAGTAAGCAATAGCGCTACTTCTGCAACAGCCTCCAATACATCTTATACAATTGTAGCTAGAGATGCAATAGGGGATTTTTCTGCCAATAATATTACAGCAAGTTTAAATGGTACTGCATTAACTGCTACCAATATCGCAGGTGGTGCTGCTGGATCTATTCCATATCAAACAGCCAATAATACCACTGGCTTATTAGCAGCAGGAACCAATGGACAAGTATTACAACTCACAAGTGGAATACCCAGCTGGCAAACAATTTCTACTGCCGTGAATGCTTCAAGTATCACTGGAACGCTTGGTGTACTTAATGGAGGAACTGGTCAAACAAGTATTCCTGGATTAAAAAATATATTAGGTTTAACAACATCAAATATAGCGATTGGTAACGGAGCAGGTCAAACAGCTCAAGGCTTTCAATCAATTGCAATTGGATCCTCAGCAGGATCGATGAGTCAAACAGCAGGTGCAATAGCTTTTGGTAATGGAGCGGGTCAAACTTCACAAGGAAGTCAATCTATTGCCATTGGATATGTTGCAGGATATTCAAATCAAGGAGCATCTTCTGTTGCAATTGGTTCAAATGCAGCACAAGGAGGTCAAGGATCTCAATCAGTTGCAGTAGGAATTGCAGCAAATAGTGCTGGCAATAATGCAACAGGCATTGGTGCCTATTCAAGTGCAGCAGCAAATAATTCAACAGCTATTGGTTATTATGCATCAAGTGGAACTTACTCCTCAACTGCTTTAGGTGGTTATGCTTCTGCAGGATATACCAACTCAACAGCCATTGGATATCAAGCATCCACTACTGCACCCAATACAATTCAATTAGGGGCAGATGGGGTAACTATTGCAGGATCAACTGCTGTCACTAATGTTAAAACTAGTGGAACACTAACAGCAGGTACTGTGACTTATCCAAATACACAAGGAACCAATGGTCAAGTATTAACAACCACCGGAGCAGGAACATTAACTTGGACGGTTGCTTATACGCCTACTGATGCATCCACCACAGCAAAAGGTATTATTCAATTAGCAGGAGACTTAAGAGGAACAGCAACATCTCCAACAGTAAATACTGTAGGCGGCGTAAACTCTTCTTCTATTTCAACTTTTGATACAAGAATTACATCCGCCACAAATAGTATTACATCCAATACAACTTCTATTAATACATTAAATACGAATGTCGCTTCTAATACTGCTAGCATTACTTCTTTAAATACAAGTATTCTTGCATCTACCATTACTGGAACTGTTGCTGTTCAAAATGGAGGGACAGGTGTTAGTTCCATACCGTTATTAAAATCAGCATTGGGATTGACTGGAATAAATGTGGCCATTGGTTCTACTGCAGGTACCTTCACTCAAAGTGCTGGAGCGGTGGCCATTGGAAATGGAACAGGTAATGCTAATCAAGGAACTCAATCTATTGCAATTGGTTATGTTGCTGCAAGTACAAATCAAGGCGCCTATTCTGTTGCCATAGGATCTAATGCAGCGCAGAGTGGACAAGGAACACAATCGGTTGCTTTAGGATATGCTGCAAATAGTGCTGGAAATAATGCAACAGGAGTTGGCCCAAATGCTACGGCAAGTGGAAATAGTTCAACAGCTATTGGTTATTATGCTACAAGTGGTACTTACTCCTCCACAGCATTAGGTGGTTATGCATCATCGCCTTATACTAATTCAACCGCCATTGGTTATCAAGCTAAAACTACTGCAGCCAATACTATTCAATTAGGTGCAGATGGTGTAACTATAGCAGGTTCTACTGCAATCACTAATGTAAAAACAAGTGGAACGTTAACAGCAGGTGTTGTTACTTATCCAAATACAGATGGAACGAGCGGACAAATATTAAGTACAATTGGAACTGGAACTTTAACTTGGACCAATGCAAATACTGCAGCGGGTTTAACAGGAAATCAAGTTACAATTGGAGCGAATGCAGGAAATGCCTCTCAAAGTGCATATGGTATTGCCATTGGATCTCAAGCAGGACGATATACACAAGGTGTTAATTCAATTTCAGTGGGTATTAATGCAGGCTTAAATACACAACAAAGTCAATCAGTTGCGATTGGTCCATATGCAGGACAAGATAATCAATCTAGTTTTTCTGTTGGTTTAGGTTATACGGCAGGTCAAACAAGTCAAGGTAGTCAATCAATTGCGATTGGCGCCGGATCTGGCGCAAGCAACCAAAGTGCTGGCGCAGTTGCATTAGGAGCAGATGCAGGGAATACAAGTCAAGGTAGTCATGCTATTGCCATTGGATATTTAGCAGGAAATACAAATCAAGGCGATAATTCAGTAGCCATTGGAACCAATGCTGCCCAAACTGGACAAGGTCAAAATGCAGTGGCTATAGGTATTTCATCAAGTAGTGCAGCAAATCTTTCCACAGCAATTGGAGGTTTTTCGGTAGCAGGCTATTCCAATTCAACTGCGATAGGTTATCAAGCTAGCACTACTGCCGACAATTCCATTCAATTAGGTAATAGCAACGTAACAAGTGTAAATACAAGTGGGACTATCAATACAAGTGGTGCAGTCAATGCAAAATCATTTTATTTAAATAGTTCAACTGCAATTACTTCAGCTACAACCACTACTATTGATTTATCTACTAGTAATATCTTTAAAGTAAGTCTTGGTACAGATATTTCTGTACTCACATTAAATAATGTAAAGCCAGGAACCTATATCATTGAATTTATTCAAGGCGGTACCTACAATGTGACATTTCCAACAACGAACTGGAAATGGGCAGCTGGTTTAGTACCTATCATAACACAAACTTCAGGTAAAATAGATATCGTAACCCTTGTATATGATGGGTCTACTTATTTTGCTTCTACAGTTCAAAACTTTTAATATGAAATTGTATTTTATTATTCTAAGTTTTTTTGTAGTAGTGTATGCTAGTGCACAAATAATGCCACAGACCTTCATTGCTAATAATAATGCCTATCCAACATCACTAGGCGCTAATGCTTCATTTGATATAGAATCCGCAACTTCTGGCTTGGCAGCCAATTCTTATCCTGCCATTAAAAGCGATTTTTCTTTCACTTTTACAAATACAACACCTTATACTATTCAATTTTGGGTAGCTAAAAAAGTTTCAAATTCTGCTTCAAGGGGGTTTATAGGATTCACCACAGCAGCAGACGGTTTATCTTATTCTGCTGGTAGTTTTTTGTTTTATGAGTTTAGCGGAAGTGCTTTAAGAAACTTTATAAAAAATGATTATGCTAATGATAATATTTCTATAGCAGGTTTTGCGCTCAATACAATGTATCAAATTACCACTGTGTATGATGGAACCTATTGGATCAATTATGTAAATGGGCAATTTGTAAATTCAAATAGAAACAACATTACTTTCAATGCTACTGCAAATTTAATGTTAGGCAATATTGGAGGCTATACCAATATTATATTGGATGAAGTTCGATTTTGGAACAAAGCACTAACTGTAGATGAAATTACAAACAACTGGAACAAGCCTTTAACTGGTTATGAAACAGGTTTAAAACTGTATTATAATTTTAACAATCAGGGCTATGCAGCCGAAAATAATACGTACATCAAATCCTTAAAAGACAAAGGGATAAACAATTATAAAGGAACATTTTTGAACATGGCTTTATCTGGCAGCCAACAGAATTTTATAAGTGATATTTCTCCAACTACCACTTATGATAGTTTAATACTTTCATTGGATGCAAATAATCTAGATAGTTATCCAGGAAATGGCAGAGGTACTACTTATGGAAATACAAATAACAAATCTGCTTTTATATGGCATGATCTTTATAAATCCACTAATTTAATATTTTACAATAGTTCAAGTTTTCAGCCTGCAGGGCCTATTCTTACTGCAGATGGAGGCCGTTCCTTATTAATTAACAATATTTATGGTAAAACAAATACAGCCTCTGGAATTTCAGGTTACGGGAGAAGATCATTTGAAGCCTGGGTAAAATTTAATACGCTCAATAATAATTCAGTGATTTCAATAGGCAATATGGCTAATTATGATCTATTTGAAATGGCTGCAAACAATAATAAATTAATATTAAGTATTGGAACAGATCTTACAAGTAAACTTAATATAAAAAGCAATCAAACTTTGAAGACCAATACTTGGTATCATGTAGTTATAGTTTATAATCCCTATAATGCAAATGGAAAATTTTATTACTTATATATTAATGGATCATTAGACAATGATTATTATAGTGCATTATCTGCAAGTCAAACAACTATTGACGCTATTTTTACGCAACAAAATACAACGAATACGAATATATACATAGGAAATAGTCTAAGACCCTTTAATGGAAAATTAGGCATTTTACAAATATACAATAGAGAGCTGGGCGCAGATGAGGTTTTAAATAAATACAATGCGACTAAGAGTAGATATGGATATTAATCTTAACTGAATTATAAGATTTTATTATTCTTAGAAAAATTTATAACTATATTTTAATAAAATAATATATTATTAAAATAGTTTAATCATTACTCATTTCTATTATCTGTATTTTTATTTCAACAATATTATAAACAGGGAAGCCGAAAACTGTATTCTAGAGTAGGCATAAAATATAATCCTATGAAAAATAAGTTTCTTTCTTTTGCATTGGTATGTTTATTAAGCTTAAGTATGGCTTCTTGCTATACTGTTTCTTATGCAGTAGGCAGTGGTGCTCAGACTGGCGAGACCATTACAGAAAAAAATCATTTCTTGGTTGCAGGCTTAGCACCCATTAAAACAGCTGACCCAACCAAAATGGCAGGAGATGCTAAAAACTATCAAGTAACTATTACACATACTGTAGTAGATGGTTTAATTAATTTGTTGACAAGTGGATTGTATACACCCACAACTACAATTGTAAAGAAGTAATTAGAATATCTTCACCAAAATTACTGAAAGAAAAAGCAGCTCAAAATTTGAGTTTCTTTTTCTTTTTTTATTTATGGCAGTTTGTATTAGCATAATTACTAAGTATATTTTCTAAAATAAACTATTAAAATAGTTTAACCAAATCTCATTGTAAAGAATTGTATTTTTATTTACAAGAAAAAATTAATTACAATTAAATGATTTTATGCTTCAGAATAAATTAGTTAAAAAATCATTCCTATTTATAACGCTCTTCTTTTTATTCATAAATGCAGATGCACAATCAGGTATATTTTTTCAAGCCGTTGCAAGAGACAATAATGCCAATCCTGCCAAAGAACGGAAAATTTATATAGAAACAAATATTATACAATCGTCTCCCACTGGTACTAAAGTTTTGATAGAAGAACATCAAACCAATACCGATGCATTTGGGGTATTTACTATAATGGTGGGGAATGGACTAAGAATTGGTGGAACGGCTACTGACCTAAGTTCCATTGATTGGGCTAATGGCCCTTATTATTTAAATATTAGAATAGCCATTACGCCGGTAGGTGTTGGCGCTGGCTGGGATTATACTAAGGAATGGCTGGATATTGGCACGACTATTTTTGGTACTGTGCCTTTTGCATTGTATTCGGCCAATGGGGCTAAAATAGACCAAAAGTTAAATACCTCCGATACCACAAAAATGCTAAGTGTTTATGCAAAGGCAAACACTGTACAAACTTTGTCAACTACTATAGACACAAAATTAACTTCAAAAGATACCATTGCTATGTTGGCTCCCTATGCTAAAACGGCTACTAAGTTTGATTTAGTGGATACCATTAAATACACCAAGCAAGCTTATACTGATTCTGCTTTATTGACAAAATTTAATTTGGTTGATACCATTAACTATGCAAAACAAAAATTTGTAGATGCAGGAATTTACAGTCAACAAAAATATATTGAATTTTCTTTAGCTACTAAGTTGAATAGTGTTGATACCATTAAATACGTCAAACAAGTATATGTGGATGCAACTTTTAATACTAAGTTGAATAGTGCTGATACAATCAAATACACTAAAAAAGTGTATACAGATTCTGCATTATTAACAAAACTAAATCTTTATGATACAAGTGTGTATGCTAAAAAAATAGTTATTGACGCTGCATTAACCACAAAGTTGAGTATGGCTGATACAATCAAGTACACTAAAAAATTGTATACCGATTCTGCCTTGTTGACTAAACTTGCTTTAACAGGAAATGCTTTAACAGCAACTACAGCAATTACAGCAGGTAATATTACAGCTAGTAGTAATACAACCTTAACTAGTTTAACTAATTTAAATACAGTAGGTGCAATTAAAACAGGTGTTTGGAGTGCCACCACTATTGACATTGCACATGGTGGCACAGGCATCACTACTGCAGGTAGAACTGGTCAGGTATTAGCTACAGCTTCAGATGGAACACTTACTTGGACTAGCTTAACAACACAAACTGCTACACATTCTATTGGAGAATCCTTTGGAGGGGGTATCGTATTTTATGTTTGGGATAATGGTAGACATGGTTTAATAGCTGCAACTACTAATCTTTCTTATAACAAATCTTATACATTTAAATGGGGCCCTACAGCAAACTATGTAATGGCTTTAAGAGATGGAATAAACGCAGGAATTTATAATACAGAAAGAATTATAATGCAACAAGGCGCGGGGAATGGAACTTATGCAGCAATGGTTGCAGCTCATTATCAATTTAATGGAAATGGATGGGGTGGTTATGGCGATTGGTACTTACCCTCAAAATATGAATTAAGTATTCTTTATCAACAAAGAAATACTGTAGGAGGTTTCAATAGTGGTTGGATATTTTGGAGTTCAACGGAGGCCGATGATAAAACTGCATGGTCTTTTGATTTTGTTGCTGGAACACAGCAAGCTGATTCAAAAATACTTACAACTCGCTTTATACGTGCTATTAGGTCTTTTTAACTTAAGACCATCCGCTCATTATTTATTTTCAGTACTTAATTTTACGATGGCCTTATTGGCATATAAATCTAAGGAATCAAAAACTATTAACTGTCCATTTAACAATGCTTTTCTTTCCCATGCATCAAATATAATTTTTTCAACTATTTTTTGGTCAATCGGTTTTTCTAGTTTTCCATTAAATGCAGGGTCCTTGGTATTGCCATTGCTTAGCGAAACAAAATCGCCTTTTTGAATTAGTTTAGCGTCTAGTACATACATGATTATATCATTTGAAAAACGTTTACAGGATTCCAAACAGCCCAAACTCATTTGCTTGTAATCATTATAGAAATAATTGTATTTGTTCAGTATACTTGACATTTCACTAATGTCTTCGTTGGTAAAATAGCCCTTTGCTTCTGCATCGTTTCTTGTTTTCTCATTTAAAACAAGTTCAAATTCTTCCGTATAGCTTAGTGCAGTAGTATAAAATTCAATTTTATTGACTTGCTTGTAATCCATTTGAAGCAGTTTTATAAAATTATCAGCTACTTTTATTCCTTTTTTTACAATCAAGCGGTGTGCTTGTATCTCTGCTTTGTCAGTTTTAAAATTATGTACTACTGCAGCTAACAATTCTTCTTTCTTGTGATTTTCTGCAATACTTTCTCTTATATTTTCTGCAAAAAAACCAAGCGTTACCGCTGTAAATAACATCACAAATTCAATAATGTATTCTGTCCATTTTTTCTTATGTGTAGGGTGGTGTGGGTGATGTACTTCCATATTTGCTTAAATGTCTCTCAAAATAAGAAAAAAACTGTTTCGATAACCTTTAAAATAGTCCCTTTAGGCATTAAAATTATTAATAACTTTATTGCATTATAACAAAATTGTTTGCAATGACATTTGACTACGGTATTGGGCATTTGACAGTGGATAAAGTAATAGGGCTAGCCAATGGCACATTAAAAGGCGTTATGAATAAACAAGCCATTGATAAGGTAAATGCCTGTCGTAAAATGGTCGAAAAAATGGCTGGTTCAAACAAAGCGGTATATGGAATCAATACTGGATTTGGCCCTTTATGCGATGTGCAAATTACACCCGCCGAAACAAGCAAGCTTCAGGAAAACTTATTAATCACCCATGCAGTAGGGGTGGGCAATCCGATTAGCCCTAACTTATCTAAAATCATGATGATTTGTAAAGTACATGCACTTTGTCAAGGTTATTCAGGAATAAGACTAGAAGTAATAGAAAGAATATTATTTTTTATCAACAATGATTTATTACCAGTAGTGCCGAAACAAGGTTCGGTAGGCGCTTCTGGTGATCTTGCTCCTCTGTCCCATTTATTTTTACCCTTGATTGGAGAAGGAGAATTTTGGGCGGGTGGTGAAATTGTTTCCGCAAAACAAGTTTTATCAAAACATAGTTTAACTCCAATACAATTAGCAGCAAAAGAAGGATTGGCATTAATCAATGGCACCCAATTTATTTTAGCACATACCATTACAGGCTTAAAAAAAATGGAGTACTTGTTAGATTTAGCAGACGTTGCAGGTGCCATGAGTATTGAAGGTTATCAAGGAAGCGCTTCTCCATTTAAAGAAGCCTTACATAAAATACGACCATTCAAAGGAAGTATGGAAGTGGCAGCACGCATGAGGATGTTATTCGACAACTCGCAAAATTTAGCTGCTCATGAAGATTGCGCACGCGTGCAAGATCCTTATTCCATGCGTTGCATTCCTCAAGTGCATGGTGCTTCAAGAAATGCCTATGATCATTTAAATGAATTGGCAGAAATAGAAATGAATTCGGTTACCGACAATCCAATCATACTAAGTGATACCGAAGCTATTTCTGGAGGTAATTTTCATGGTCAACCCTTGGCCATGGCCTTGGATTATACTTCAATCGCTGCTTCGGAGTTAGGTAATATATCAGACAGAAGATCCTATTTATTGATCGAAGGAAAATTTGGGTTGCCCAGATTATTGACATCGGCTGGTGGATTAAATTCTGGTTTTATGATTCCTCAATACACGACCGCAGCACTCGTAAGTGAAAATAAATCATTGTGTTTCCCACCTTCTGCAGATAGCATCCCAACTTCATTAGGTCAGGAAGACCATGTTTCTATGGGCAGTATATCGGGAAGAAAATTCAATCAGATACTTGGCAATCTTGAAAAAATATTGGCTATCGAATTAATGTATGCGGCACAAGCCATGGAGTTTAGACGACCTAATACTTTTTCTACCCTCATCGAAAAAAATATCAAAATAATCAGAGCCAAAGTAGCTAAATTGGAAGAAGACCGTCTTTTGAAGGATGACATCAATGCCATAATAGCCATGGTTTCCAATCAAACCATCATCGTTAAATAGATTATCTACATGGACTTTAAAGAACAAATACAAAAAGGAATTCCAACCGAGCTGCCAGCATTAAAGCCTTATCCCGCAGCGGCCAATAGAGCACCTAAGCGAAAAGATATTTTATCCATAGAAGAAAAACAATTGGCCATTCGTAATGCACTTAGGTATTTTCCAAAACAATGGCATGCAGAATTAGCAAAAGAATTTGCGCAAGAATTAAAAACTTATGGTAGAATTTATATGTATAGGTTTAAACCTACGTATAAAATTTATGCCAGGCCTATTGATGAGTATCCGGCAAAATGCAAGCAAGCGGCTGCAATCATGTTGATGATCAATAATAATTTGGACAATGCAGTGGCACAACACCCCGAAGAATTAATTACTTATGGAGGCAATGGAGCGGTGTTTCAAAACTGGGCGCAATATTTATTGACCATGCAGTATTTATCCATGATGACCGATGAGCAAACCTTGCATATGTATTCGGGTCATCCAATGGGTTTATTTCCTTCGTCAAAAAATGCACCAAGAGTGGTGGTGACCAATGGCATGATGATACCTAATTATTCTACACCGAATGATTGGGAAAAATATAATGCTATGGGCGTAACACAGTATGGCCAAATGACAGCAGGTTCTTTTATGTATATAGGGCCACAGGGCATTGTGCATGGCACCACCATCACTGTCATGAATGCGTTTAGAAAAATATTACCAGAAGGAGAAAGCCCTGCAGGCAAAATATTTTTAACTGCGGGCTTAGGTGGTATGAGTGGGGCACAACCCAAGGCTGGAAATATTGCAGGCTGTATAACTATCTGCGCCGAAGTGAATCCTAAAGCTGCCACCAAAAGATATGATCAAGGTTGGGTGGATGTGTTAATAGATAATATGGACAGCTTGGTGCTTCGAGTAAAAGAGGCCAAAGAAAAAAACGAAGTAGTGTCTATCGCATTTATTGGAAACATAGTAGATGTTTGGGAGCGATTTGATGTGGAAAATATTTTTATTCATCTGGGTTCGGATCAAACCTCTTTGCATATTCCATGGACAGGGGGTTATTATCCTGTAGGTGTTTCCTATGAGGAGAGTAATCGATTAATCAGTGAAGACCCAGAAGCGTTTAAAGAAAAAGTACAAGCCTCTTTACGCAGACATGCCGCTGCTATTAATAAACATAATTCAAAAGGAACTTATTTCTTTGATTATGGCAATGCATTTTTATTAGAAGCATCACGCGCAGGGGCAGATATCATGGCCGAGAATAAAATTGATTTTAAATATGCCTCTTATGTACAAGACATTTTAGGCCCTATGTGTTTTGATTATGGCTTTGGCCCATTTAGATGGGTATGTACTTCGGGCAATCCAGCCGACTTAGACAAGACAGATCAAATTGCCATGGATGTTTTAGAAAAAATGGCAGCGCAATCTCCCAAAGAAATTCAATTGCAAATGCAAGACAATATTATTTGGATTAAAGATGCGAAGAAAAATAAATTAGTGGTGGGTTCTCAGGCACGCATCTTATATGCGGATGCCGAAGGACGTTTTAAAATTGCAGATGCCTTTAATAAAGCAGTGGCAGCAGGCGAAATTGGCGCTATTGTTATTGGCAGAGACCATCATGATGTAAGTGGAACTGATTCACCTTATAGAGAAACTTCCAATATTTATGATGGAAGTAAATTCACTGCAGATATGGCCATACACAATGTTATTGGCGATAGTTTTAGAGGGGCCACTTGGGTATCTATCCATAATGGGGGTGGCGTTGGCTGGGGCGAAGTAATCAATGGAGGCTTTGGCATGTTATTGGATGGAACAGAAGCCGCAGCAGAAAGATTAAAAAGCATGATATTCTATGACGTCAACAATGGCATTGCTCGACGCAGTTGGGCACGCAACGAGGAAGCCTTGTTTGCCATTAAAAGAGAAATGGAACGTACCCCAAGTTTAAAAGTGACCCTTCCTAATTTGGTAGATGACACTATTTTAAAAAATTTATTTTAATGCGTATTTTATTTAAGCATATCAAGGAATTGGTTCAGGTCAGAAAAGAAGCTGTTGTATTTGTGGCTGGTCAACAGATGAAGGAACTACCTACTCTCAAAAATGCCTATTTATTAATTGAAGACGGTAAGATTGCAGATTTTGGATCGATGGAGGCATGTCCTACTATAGCCGCAGATGAAGTGATTGATGCTACAGGAAAAATGATACTGCCTTCCTGGTGTGATGCACATACCCATATTGTCTATGCAGGAAATAGAGAAGCAGAATTTGTAGATAGAATTAATGGACTTAGTTATGAAGCAATAGCCAATAAAGGTGGTGGCATCTTAAATTCGGCCAAACAATTGAATGAAACTTCGGAAGAAGAAATTTATTTGCAAAGTAAAATTCGTTTAGAAGAAATAATTGAGTTGGGTACTGGCGCCGTTGAAATTAAATCGGGTTATGGTTTAACAATAGAGGGAGAATTAAAAATGTTACGCGTCATACAAAAATTAAAAGACAATTATCCTATTGAAATAAAAGCTACTTTTTTGGGTGCCCATGCAATACCAGCTGCCTTCAAAGGCAATAAGGACGGGTATTTGCAAATCCTTATTGATGAATTGCTACCTAAAATAGCTGCAGAAAAACTAGCTACCTTTATTGATATATTTTGTGAGACCGGTTATTTTACGGTGGAGGATACCGAATTAATTTTAGCAGCAGGAAAAAAATATGGACTAGTTCCTAAAATTCATGTCAATCAGTTTACAGCAATAGGAGGGGTGCAGGTGGGCGTGAAGTACAATGCCTTATCGGTAGATCATTTAGAAGTAATGAGGCCTGAGGATATCGAAGCATTAAAGGGTACTCCAACCATGCCCATTGCCTTACCTAGTTGTTCTTATTTTTTAAGCATTCCTTATACCCCTGCTCGTACAATGATAGATGCAGGATTACCCTTGGCCTTGGCCACAGATTACAATCCAGGTTCTACCCCTTCTGGCAACATGAATTTTGTAGTGGCCACTGCTTGTATCAAAATGAATATGACCCCGGAAGAAGCCATCAATGCAGCTACTATCAATGGTGCATATGCAATGGGATTGTCCAATGAAGTGGGTTCTATAAGCATAGGCAAACAAGCCAATTTAATCTTGACAAAAAATATTCCTTCCTATGCCTTCATTCCTTATTCTTTTGGCAATCCAGCCATTGAAAAAGTATATTTGAAAGGAGTAGAAATTAAATAATTGTGTACAATGGAAAATAGTATCCTCAAAGGCTTGAATGTAATTTATGCACCAGGCCAAAAAGCAGATTGGACGGGAAGGCAATCCCATCCTAGCTTGGGTCATCAGTACTGGCATCAGGCCATTGAATTAGGAGACATCAATGCATCTAATAAAGAGACTGACCCTGCCATTGGAATCGTTGGCTATAGTTGTGACGAAGGGGTTCGAAGAAATTTTGGCCGAGTAGGCGCAGCCAATGGTCCATTCATGCTTAAAGAAAAATTAGCCAAACTACCATTGCATCTAGCTAACAAAAAACTATTTGATTTTGGACTAGTAAAATGTGTTAAGGAGGATATGGAATCCTGTCAATTGGCTTTTTCAAAAATAATTGAACAATTAATCACCCGAAACATCTTTCCTATTGGCATCGGTGGTGGACATGATATCGCTTACGGGCATTTTATGGGCATTTACGAGGCTTTAAAAAATAAGCCCAATCATAAAATAGGCATTATTAATTTTGATGCCCATTTTGATTTAAGACCTACTGTGGATGCTACTAATTCAGGCACCCCCTTCAATCAAATCTTTGCAGCGATGAAGCAAAAAAATGAAATGGTTGATTATTTAGTCCTTGGTATTCAACAACAATCTAATACTAAAGAATTATTTGATATCGCCACCAAAGAAAATGTTCAATTTCTAACTAGTTTCGAATGCGAACCTACTGACTCAGCTATTGAGTTGGTCCATGAAAAATTAGCTGCTTTTATTCAGCAAAACGATTATATATATGTGAGCATAGATTTAGATGGATTTTCATCGGCCTATGCGCCTGGCGTGAGTGCTCCAAGCCCGCTAGGCTTTGCCCCTCATTTTGTTTATAAAATTTTGAGTTTTATATTTGCCAGCAAAAAAGTAATATCCTGCGATCTTGCAGAATTGAATCCAACACTAGATCAAGATAATATAACATCCAACTTAGCCGCTAAATTGGTAGATCATATTAGTTCAATTAAATTATTTTGACTCCCCTGACTCCATTAGTTGGATTAGCTTATTGTTTTCCTCTTTTGCCTTTGTTAAGGCAAGTCGATAAATAAAAATATAATTATAATATTTTTGAACACTATATATAAAATCGTCAGATTTTATTAATTCTTTAGATTTTTTTAAATCCAACATTGCATTAAAAAAAGGCTTAGACTTATTGTATTCATAAGATGTTTCAGGTTCAGTATAATCTCTTACAAAGGTACCCAAGCCTAATGGGTAAAATTCATTAAATCTAATTCCTGCTTCGTCAAAAAATATATTATTACTTTCAATCCGCTTAAAAATTACTTCATAGTAATAGGATAATTTAGCTTTTAATTCATTGTCTTCTAAATTACTCAATAAGCCACTAGACTGCATATTTTTGAAATTGCTATTATTGATGTACAAGGTGTAGGTATACCCAACAATACTGGGCAATTTTTTCAAAGAATCAATTAGTTGAGCATCGTTTATTTTACCTGCTTTAGCTAAAAATAATAAATTAATTGTTCGATTATAATTTTGAATTAAAACCGCTTCGTGCGCATAAATGCTGTCAATGGTAATAGCATCCTGTTTTAAGTCTTTTAATATTGCAATTTTATTTTTTTCTATTTTTTCTTTTACAATAGTATGCTCTCTAAGGTTTTCTGCAAAAAACCCCAAAGTTACAGCAGTAAAAAGCATGACAAATTCAATAATGTATTCTGACCATTTCTTTTTATGCGTAGGGTGGTGTGGGTGATGTACTTCCATAGTTTATATAATAGTTGAAAATAAGATAATGTTTGCAATTCCATGCCTTCACCAGATTAAGCTTTAGTCTCTAAGCTTTGGTGCAAATTTTGGTGCAGATTTCTGGGGCTCTTACCCCAAACAAAAAGGGTCTATGAAAATGACTTCTTAAACCCTTCAAATACAGACTTTTATGCAATGAGCCCATCCCGAGGAATCGGGAGACCCGATTAAAACGATGAGGGTTTCTGGTAGTATTCTATACTAATTCTTTTATACATTTCTCATAATTCACCTATTTTAATCTGTTTTTGGTGAAAAGGTGACAGAGAACCTGGCGGTGGTATCGTTTATAATGAATAATATCCAGTTGCTCGCCCAATACCTTCTTTTGTAATTACTTTTTTATTTAATAATTCAACGATTGTTTTCTTTACAGTTGGAAGTGGGATATCTAACTTGCTTGAAATATCTCCTGTTCTGCATCCTGCATGATTTTGTATATAGAAATTAATTCTTTGTTCACGAGGAGTGAGTGCTTCACTTGCTTTTTTACTTTCTTCTAATTTCAACAACAAATTACTTTGAATATTATTTAGGCAGCTTGTAAAAAAATTAAGCCATTTTGTTATGTTTTCTCCAGGTCTATTTTTTTGTGCATCCATTAATACATTGTAGTATTCAGATTTTCTATTTTCAATTTCATGTTCAAAGCTTACATATTGTATCCATGAATAACCATTCTTCAATAAAAGTAAACTAGCTAATAATCTGCTTAACCTGCCATTGCCATCTTGAAATGGATGGATGCTTAAAAATTCGTATACAAACAAAGCGTCTTTTACCAATGGCAATGTTTCATCATCATTATTGTACCATTCAATTAAACGTAACATTGCGTCCTGCGTTTGTAGTCCAGGTTCAGTTGTATTGAAGATTGTTTGTTTGGTTCCGTCAGGCAAATTTGCTTCAACTGCATTGCTTAGTTGTTTATATTCTCCTTTATGCCATGCATCTTTTACACTATATTTCATTAAGAGATTATGTAAGCTCTTGATTTGACTTTCTGTAATACCAATTGATTCATAATTTTCAGCAATGGTGTCTAAGGTTTCAAAGTAGCCCACCACTTCTTGTTGATCTCTTTCTTCAAAAGAAGAGATGTTTATATTATTAATTAATACACTTACTTCGTCATCGGTCATTTGCGACCCCTCAATTCTTGTGGATGCTCCTACACTTTTAACAGTTGCAATACTTTTTAATTGCATTAGTGTGCTACCTTCTCTTTTTTCAATACTAGACCAAGATGCATCAAAACGATCAATTTTTGACAATTCAGACATGATCTTCATGCCTAAGTCAAGTTGTAGGTTGTTTATTATTAAACTCATTATATCCGTATTTATCCGTAAATATACGAAAATATATCTGATAATTGCAAATAATTATATCCGTATTTATCCGTAAATATACGATTTGGCATCTTTAAAAATGGGAATACATAGTTAAACCACCATAAATGACATCGTAAATGGAATCCTAATGGGACTTAATGTTATAAAATGTTTTCTGGTGCAAATTGTATGCAAATCATAAAAAAAGGTCCCAGTGAATAAACACTGAAACCCTTGATTTATAAGTGGGCCCACCTGGGCATGATCCAGGGACCCCCTGATTATGAGGGTTTCTGGAGGTATTCCATACCTTTTCTTTTATTGATAATCAATAGGATAGAAGATTGAAATAGATCTATTTTTCTCATATTTCACCTCTTTTAACCCGTTTTTTGTGAAAACCTGGCCAGGAACCTGGCCGGGGAGAATTATAATGCAATCACATCAATCTTGTTTAATTTTCTATTATGAGGCCAAGATTATATTTTGATACATCAGTATTTGGTGGAATTTATGATGAAGAATTTGAAGAAATCACTTCAGCACTTTTTGAAAAAGTTAAACTTGGTCAAATTATCTGTGTTTATTCTGACTTG